>JBHWPB010000126.1:0-17336 GCA_043424675.1 Carnobacteriaceae bacterium
ACAGTGAAATTTAAAAATATTATAAAAAAGGAGAATATATATGTTTCATTCAATTGAAGAAATTATAGTAGATATTCAAGCAGGGAAGAATATTATCTTGGTAGACGATGAGGATAGAGAAAATGAAGGAGATATTATCTGTGCTGCAGAGTATGCCAGTCCAGAGAATATCAATTTCATGGCTAAACATGGAAAAGGACTTATCTGTATGCCTATATCACAAGAATATACAGAAAAGTTCAAGCTGCCGCAGATGACCTCTCAAAATACTGATGATTACGGCACAGCTTTTACGGTCTCTATTGACCACCAAGATACAACGACGGGAGTGTCCGCTTATGAACGGTCACTGACCGCTCTCAAAATTGTAGACGAAGAGGCGAGAGCAGAAGATTTCAGACGTCCAGGACACATGTTCCCACTGGAAGCAAAAAAAGGCGGAGTACTGGAAAGAGAAGGTCATACAGAAGCAACTGTGGATTTGATGGAGCTTGCTGGATTGAAACCTGCTGGTTTATGTGTAGAGATTATGAAAGATGACGGTAGCATGGCTAGACGAGATGAATTAATAACCTTCGCAGAAGAACATGATTTAAAGATAGGAACCATTAAAGATTTGATTGAATATCGCAAAAAAAATGAAACTTTGATCCGCTGTCAGTCACAAGCAAAATTGCCTACTAAATACGGAGAATTTATGATCCATGCCTATGAACATGATTTAACGAATGAAAATCATATAGCTTTGGTTATGGGCGATGTCAGTGACGGAGAAGCTGTTCTCTGCCGGATTCATTCTGAGTGTATGACAGGCGATGTTTTTGGTTCAGTGAAATGCGATTGTGGTGGACAGTTAGACGAAGCCATGAAAAAGATTGCGGAAGAAGGCCGAGGAGTCCTCATCTACATGAGTCAAGAAGGTCGCGGCATCGGCTTAATTAATAAAATTCGCGCCTACGCTTTACAAGATCAGGGGCACGATACCATTCAGGCTAACTTAGAGCTGGGTTTACCTGTAGACATGCGTGAATATTATGAAGCAAAACAAATTTTTGATGATCTAGGCGTTTCAAAACTCCAATTGATGACAAATAATCCCTTGAAAATTGAAAGTTTAACAAGATATGGCTTGGAAGTAACTGAACGAGTCCCTTTACAGATAGAAGCTCGTCCTGAAGACAAAGAATATTTAATGACCAAGCAAGAAAAAATGCAGCATCTCTTAAATTATTAAAAAATAACAGGAGGAAAATAATATGAAGAAAATTGAAGGATATGTAGTCGCAAAAGATTTCAAAATAGGTATCGTCGTAGGGCGTTTCAACGAGTTTATCGGTTCCAGATTATTAGATGGAGCGATAGATGGGTTGAAGCGCCATGGGGTCTCAGAGGGCGATCTTACAGTAACTTGGGTTCCTGGGGCTTTTGAAATTCCATTAATCGCACAAAAAATGGCTGCTTCCGGCGAATATGATGCCATTATCACCTTAGGAGCTGTTATCCGAGGCGCTACTTCCCATTACGAGTATGTATGTTCTGCAGTGGCCAACGGTGTCGCTTCCGCTGGCTTGAACACAGGCGTACCGGTCATCTTCGGTGTACTGACCACAGAGACTATCGAACAAGCGGTTGAACGTGCGGGTACAAAAGCAGGAAATAACGGGTATAGTGCAGCAGTATCAGCAATCGAAATGGCGAATGTTTTGAAAGAGTTCGAGTGAAATGGGGGGAAAGCTGAAGTTAGATAACATTCAGTCCCTTATCTTTGATTACGATGGAACTTTACATGACAGCACTGACAATTATATCACTGCTTTCAAACAAGCTTATGAATTTCTGGTCGCCCATGGTCAAGCAGAACCCAAAGTCTGGCAGAACAGAGAAATTACGCAGTGGCTGGGTTATAGCAGTAAAGATATGTGGAGTGCTTTCATGCCTGGTTTAAGCCCAGATTATCAAAAACAGGCGTCTGCCATAATTGGGGATGTTTTATTAGAAAAAGTTTTAGCGAATGAAGCGAACTTATATCCTGGTGCTCTGGAGACATTGGCCAACTTAAAAAAGAAAGGCTATCAATTGCTCTTCTTAAGCAACTGTAAGGAAGATTATCTTCAGGCCCACAGAAAAGCTTTTCAACTGGATTATTATTTTGATGCTTTGTATTGTACAGAAAATTTCGGCTTTATACCAAAATATGAAATCTTTGAAGAGATTAAGGGTCAATATCTTGCTGAATATATGATTATCGAAGACCGGATCCATGATTTTCAAATTGGCCTGCATCACGAAATTATGACTGTAGGTTGTAACTATGGCTTCGGTAAGGAAGAAGAATTGCAACAAGCAGATATCAGAATAGATACCATCTATGATTTACAGAATTTGCTTTGAATTCATTAAAGAAGATTAGAATTCAAAACAATCTTTAAATTTTAATGAATATTCATCTAATAGACAGTTCCTATTTTCAAAAAAAGGAACTGTCTATTAGATTATCTAGAGAATGTTTTTGTCAAAGCTTACTAAATTTAACATGATGTCAGAGGAATTTTACAATAATCGCAAACAGAATTAACATTCACCTGCTAGATTAGGTATGGACGATAAACAAGAATCTAGAAGGAGAAGGAAGAATGAATTTTTATGACACACATGCACACTCGCATTTATCTTTTGACAGTAAGGAAGATCCCAGAAATTATTTAACGGATAAAACGAAGATCGTTGCTTTAACAGATCACCTTGAGTTTGATTTTAGTTTTGTTGAAGGGGGACAAGCTATTCCTGATTTCGGTCAGATCAGTCAATGGCAGAAAGACTGGGAAGCAAGAGACTGTCAGTTATTGATGGGGGTAGAGATTGGTTATTCTAAGGGAAATGAAGAGAGATTAAGAGAAGCTATTGCTCCCTATGAGATGGATCTGAAACTGCTCTCAAGCCACCATAATGGGGAGTACGGCTTCATGGACACAAGCGGGCCCGCTCGTCCTGAAGAGATGATCGACAGTTATCTCACGCAGCTTGAAGAAGCTCTAGACTATTTCCCTGATGCGCAAATCTTTACTCATTTCGATTATGGCTTTCGTATCTTTGATATGAAAGAAGAGGACTATAAGAAGTATGAAGCACGCTTTATTCCTATCTTAAAGAAAGTTATTAAACATGAGCTTGCTTTTGAACTCAACAGTAAGAGTATGTTCGGCTATGAAAATATGGCGATGTACGAATGGATTATCCCAATCTACCAAGAATTAGGAGGGACTCTGTTTTCCTTAGGGTCCGATGCACACAAAGCAAGTGACCACTATTACAAGTTCGGTGAAGTCATCGAGCTATTAGATAAATTCAATATTGAGTCTGTTGCCCAATTTCATAAGCAAGAATTGATAGCTTTTCCAGTAGAAGAATTAAAAGAGCATTTCTAATCCAAGGACAGAAGATGAAGAAAGGATAGAGTAGACTGCAGTCGACTTAACCTAATCGCCCGGAAGAATTCGTGGTCCTGCACCTAGCGACACTTCATGAACTTTCGCATGTGTGAACTTATGGGGTAGGAGTACCGAGATAAATCACGAAGCAAGCGATTTTTTGTGCTGTTTTCTAAATTTTTTCTGTTATCTTGTTGAGACTGCAGATAAGTAGTTTATCTGAAAACCTTTCGTGCATCTCCTTAATGCCTAGGATATCCACGGTTTGAACGCATAAAAAATCCCCTTAAGTAACTTGACTCTTTTAAGTGTCTACTTTAGGGGATATATATCGTTTTGAGAGAATCACTGACTCTTTGTTTATCCACTTCGACTGGATTGATGAGAAAGCAAGGTTTCAAAAACTTCTCTCATTTTCTCATCCTCTGCTTCATCCCTATGCCTTTTGAGTATTTCCGCTTGAACATGTGCATCGGTTACAGCCCCTAGTTTCTCTTGAATTTTCTTCGTTTGTTTGATAACTTTTTCTGTCTTTTTAGTTGGAAGCATTTCTCTATAGCCATCAGCAGTATAACGGACTTTCTTAGCTAATTTACGTGTTTCATGTATCTGTTCATAATCTGAATCAGATACTTTTTTATACTCTTTTTTAACTTTTCTTTATTTTTATCAAATCGTTTTTCCACGAAACCCTCATAAGCACGATCCTCTGAGTCAAAGGAAAGCTGGGTTAGTCGGTCTCCTATTTGTGTTATCCTTTTCTTTGAAGCTTCGATGTCTTCATCCGATGCATACTCGTGAATAATACGGAGTCGCTCTTCATGCAGAAATTCAAATAAATCCGCATAGTTGTCGATTAAGTCGGGTTTGTTTTTTGCTGTCTCGTTCATATTTTCGATGAAGACATCTATATCTCTTATAGGGCTCAACTGCTGGCCTTGTTCTCTCAACAAATCATTGATTTCTAGGTAACTTTCCTCGTCGATGATGGGTTTTATAAAATTGAGTAAGGAACGCAGCCGGCGCATGTGGACGCGATACTGATGGACATTCTCTGGGAAATATGGATTGTTGTGATAATGCAGCGACATATTTTTCATTTGAGTGAACTGACTCTCTACTATTTGGATGATGTGCTGTTCTTCAGCAGCCATGTTAACCCTCCTTATTCTCCTAAAGGGGACTCAATGAGCTATACGACTCATCGTTTTCATATACAGTATAGCAATGATCAACGTTTAGTAGAAGAAAATAGGAAAGTTCATTTCTTTATTATCGAGCAAATGCCTACAGAAAATGCTGCAGCTTTTCAGAAGTACTTTTGACAGACCAAAGTAACTAGCTGAGCGTAAAAGTCTTTGTTACACGAGCAGATTCAATTTGATGTGTGGTAAAATGAAGAAAGAATCATATAATATGTTGTAGAAGGTATGTCTTTTCAAAAAATCATGTCACATGCAAATCATAATGGGTTTGAATAACGATGGATTCAGAGGCACAAGTTTAGATTACTGGTTGAAGGGAATTGCAGAGAGACTAATAAACCAATAAGGAGTGCTGTACAAAATGAAAAGAACAACATTTATCAAGCAGATGGAAGACAGAGGATACGAAGTGGTGGAAGTTAAGGATGGTATGGACATCCATGATGAGTTTGGCTGGCGTGCCTTTGTGTCAGACAAAATTCGCTTGGGACTTAATACGTGTTCGATAGAGCTGCCTAATGATGATTATAATATTATCAATCGGTATGTCCGCACACCGTTAGATATGCGATAAGACTATTGATGTAGAGAGAGTGATAAGATGGACTCAACGCAAGACCATAAAAAATCCAATAAGAAGCGGCTCATTATTGGTGGTAGTATCATCACAGTTGTTTTAGTTCTCGTTCTAGGGTTTTACTGGCGCGACCAGCAGAGAACAGAACAGGCGCGCCAATCTGCCCAGTCATTTGTGGAAGCATTAGAAAAACAGGATTATGAGCAGCTGGCTTCGCTGGTTTCTCCAACCTCTTTAGCAGAGATCAATTATACACCTGAAGAAGTTCAAGAAAGATATAGAACGATTTATGGAGGAATCGGGGCTTCCGAGCTCAGCGCTGAAAATATCCAGATAAGTGAAGATGCAGAACCAGATGGATTCGCCTTTCAATATGATTTACAGATGACAACCTCTTTAGGGGAATTAGATCTTCAATCTTATCAAACTACCTTAGAAGAGATTGAAGAAGGTTTTGCGGTGGATTGGGATCCCTCTTTAATCTTTCCTGAAATGGAAGCAGGAGATACTGTCCAGATTGCGCTGGATTCTGGTGAGCGTGGCAATCTTTTAGATCGCAATGGCGAATTATTAGCTGGGAAGGTACCCGCTTTTGAAGCGGGGCTGCACCCCTTACATCTTGGGGAAGGGGAAGAACGCGCTGAAAATCTGGAAGCTGTCGCAGCAGAATTTGAGACAAGTGCAGAAGACTTAGAGGTGTTATTGGAGGCCGACTGGGTCACTGAAGAGAGTTTTGTGCCTTTTGCAGTTGTCGACGAAGAGGAAAGACCTGAAATGACAGGAGTTGAATATCGAGAGACTACGATGCGCGACTATCCTTTAGGAGAAGCCGGTGCGCATCTGATAGGGTATACAGGTGAAGCTTTTGCAGAAGATCTTGAAGAGGATGCTACTCTTCAAGCAGGCGATGTTATAGGGAAGTCAGGGTTAGAAGCAACATTTGAAGAGAGATTGCGCGGCAGCAGAGGCGGAACGCTCAGTGTCCTAAGCGAAGAGGGCGAAACAAAAAATGTCTTGCAAGAAGCTCCAGCTGAAGATGGCGAAGATATCACTTTGACCATCGATCGTACCATGCAAGAGGACTATTATAATACATTTAATGGTGAGAGGGGAGCAGCTGTTGTCACAGAACCGGCAACGGGAGAACTTCTTGTTCTAACAAGCTCTCCTTCCTATAACCCGACAGAAATGTCACGCGGAATCAGCGAGCAAGCTTATCAAGAATACGCAAACGATGGAGCAACACCATTCTTACCACGTTATACCGCACGTTATGCGCCAGGCTCCACATTTAAAGCTCTAACGGGTGCGATCGGTCTCGACAGCGGGGCAACGACAGTCGACGAAATACATAATATCAATGGATATGAGTGGCGGAAAGACGAATCGTGGGGGGCTTATGTCGTGACACGTGTTCAAGATCAGCCCACGGAAGTGAGTTTAGAGGATGCATTGGTCTATTCCGATAATATCTTCTTTGCCCAAGAGGCGCTTGAGATGGGTGCCGATACTTTTATGACTGGGCTGGACAACTTTCCCTTTGGAGAAACTTTTGAATTACCGCTCAGTATGAATCCAGCACAAGTGACGAATAGTGGCACGTTTGACAGTGAAATATTATTGGCTGAAACTGCCTTTGGACAAGGACAACTCTTGATGAGTCCTCTTCATCAAGCGGTGTTCTTCAGCCCCTTTGCTACAGGCGGCGACCTCGTTTATCCAAAGCTTGAGCAAAATGAAGAACCATCTAAAGTGACCCAGCCTGTTACAGCGGAGTCTGCTCAAATAGTGAAAGACTACCTTATCGAAGTGGTTGAGGATCCTGATGGCACAGCCCATGCTCTCAGCAATAGTTCTAAACCGTTAGCTGCTAAAACAGGGACAACGGAAATCCACTCTCAAGAGGAAGAGGGCAGTATGGACACTAATGGCTTTTTGCTGGCATTTGATCCTGAGGAGCAGTCCTTTTTATCTATTATTATGGTGGAAGATGCTGGAGGCGACGATGTAGTTGACCTGTTTTTATCGGTCTTTGACTAAATCGACTCATAATTCATCTCGGTGTTTAAGTATGGAGTGATTCACGATATATAAAAGGCAGGAGAGAGAAGGTAGGTAAGTACCTTCTCTCTCCTGCCTTTTTTAGAGATCGTTATTGAAGCTCTATTATATTTTTGAGACACCTTTGCGAGCTTCTTATCAGTTCATCATATTATTTAGCAGCTCCATTAATAACTTCTTCCTTGTGCTCTAGGAGAGCGTTCATTAACTCATTCTTTTCTTTTTTAGATACATCAAAATGATCAAGTTTGATAACAAAAAAACAGCTAAAAATATGTCTGCCATATTTCTAACTGTTTTCAAGAGACACTTCCCGTTTCTCTGTTACTCTCCAGCATTTCTCCAAACTCTTTCAAGTTTTGCCATGTCTAATTTTTTCATCGGAAGGAAAGCTTGGGTCACCGCGTTGATTTGTTTCCTTGTTCCTGTACTCAATAATTCTGTCAGATTATGTGGAACGATCTGCCAAGAAACCCCATACTTATCTTTCAGCCAGCCACATTGTTCGGCTTCAGGATCTGCCGATAATTTCTCCCAATAGTAGTCAATTTCAGATTGCGTAACACATTCTACCATTAAAGATATCGCTTCGTTAAAGGGGGTATCTCCTCCCTCACCATCATCTGCCGCACTCATTTCTAAGTCCATCAGTTCAAAGGATGAATAGGCAATCTCAGCATCTGGATGCTTCGCCTGACCTTCTTCGTACTCCATCACATTGAGAATTTTACCGCCTTGGAAAATCTCAGTATAAAACTCTATGGCCTCGCGCGCTTTACCTGTTGCATCTCCAGAATATAGGAGAGAGGGAAGAATCTTTTGCTCGTATTCCATACCTTCCGAAGAAATAAGCTGCCAAGATAGCTCATAGCGGTCTTCTACCCAACCATAAAGCTCACTGAAATCATAAGACTGCAGGGGCATGAGTTCTCGTCCGCCATCGCTCAACTGGTCCCAGAGTCTGTGTATTTCTTCTTCGGTGTCGCACAGAACTGTGAATGAGATCGATGGGTTCTTTTTGAACATTGGACCGCCATTCAGCGCGCCAAAATGGACACCAGCTAAGGTGAAATCGATCGCCCACGTGTCGTCACCTGAAGGAGTATCCTCTAGTTCTTGTACCACAAGTATTTCTGAATCATCAAATAGAGACGTATAAAAGTCGACTGCTTCCTTCGCTTCTGTGTCATACCAAATATAAGGAACAATTTTATCCATTTTTCTCTTCCTCTCATTTTTCCTCTACATAGGAGAATGACGGATCAGAAATGACTGAGTTGGCGATAGCTGTATACTTCTAAGTCAATTTTACTATGATGGTTCTGTTCTTTACAGTAATAAGCATTTTAATTTGCCTATTTTCAGCATAAACACTGTTCTAACACTGACTGGAAAGAAAGCGATACAAATATTTTGTGAAAATGATATACTAAATTTACTGTAAATCTACATAAAGGCTTTAAATAGAAATGGAGACCCCGATTACGAAATAATTCTTGCGTAGTCTCTAAATAGAACATATGGCAGGTGATAAATATCGAAAAAAAAATAAAGAACATGCTTTTTGTCTTCAGTGTAGTGATCTTATTGCTGTTATTTTACAGGAATGATTTCGGCATTATAAGTAGAGTAGACAATCTACAAATACCAAAAGAAGACTACCAACAGCTGACTGAGATGCGAATAGAAAGTAAATTAAATCATGCGTTTCGGTTAAAAGTTGATGATTATCTTTTACCTTTCGATGAGACAACTGATTCTTTTTTATTTTCTGTAAGTGATCTAGAAAATATTGAGGACTACAATCCAGTCTTTGAACTAGTGATGGAGGATAATCTCGACTACGAGGTCGCAGTGCTGGATCATACCTTTACGAAAGAAAGCATTAAAAATAATAAACCGGTAAAGTTACTAGTTTATTCAGAAGATAAGTTTGATGAATTTGATATTCATTTTACGACGCTCCCCATTTTGACTTTGGATTTAGAAGAACCTTCAGAAACAGAGAACCGCCCTATCGGAGATATCAACCAAAAAGCCAGTATGACCTTGTATAACAAGGATGAGAAGGCTGAAAGCGATCTTTATATTCGCCTCAGAGGAGCTACAAGCCGTACCTTTCCTAAAAATCAATATCGCATCAATTTAAGGGAGTTTACGATTGGAGGAGAAGAGAAACTGAATCATCAGTCGCTGTTAGGCATGCGGGAAGATGATGATTGGATTATCTATTCGCCTTACAATGATCCCGAAAAAGTCCGCAATACTTTTTCCAACAATCTATGGCATGACACGATGGCCAAAGAGAACCGTTTCGACATCAATACGGGAACAGAAGGGGAATATATAGAAGTCTTTATGAATGGCCGCTATTGGGGCTTATACGTGCTCATGCATCCGATTGATGCCAAGCAGCTCGATCTCGATATAGAAAATAAGACAGAAGAAAGTGAAATCTATTACCGGTCAATTTCGAACGCAGCTGCTTTAGAGGAGAGCTTCGAAAACAGTACTGGAAACGAAAGAGTCTTAGATCGTTTCGAATTGCGTGAACCCGATGAACCTTTTGGAGAGAAAGCACAGTGGGAACCCCTCTATGAGCATATGCTGATGCAGCATGCTAATGTCGAGACGCTCGAAAACTATTTAGTCGAACGGACGGATCTTGAAAACCAGATTAATTATTATCTGTTTGTCCTACTGCTCCAGGCGACAGACAACAACTTCAAAAACCATAATTATATTTCAAAGCTTGACGGAGAGACGCGGGTAATGCTTGAATCACCTTGGGACTTGGATTTAACTTGGGGACTTCATTACCAGCCTGACAGCCCACTGCGCGCGATTGTGAGAGGGGATCCTGCAATAAATTATGGCGCCAGTGCTACGCTGGTGCACTCAGCTCTCGAAAAGGGCAGTACAGAAATCGCAGAGAGAGTTAGAGAGAAGTACTACAAGTTACGTGCTGATGAATGGTCGGAGGAAGCTCTGATGGCAGAGCTCGATCAATATGAAGAAGACATCTATCATTCTGGCTCGATATTGAGAGATAAAAAAAGATGGCCAGACACCGCCTATAACGAAGACATGGATCTCTTGCGCGCTTACATATTGAAGCGGCTGCAGACGATGGATGACTTTATCGCCAATGATATTTAGAGAGGAAAGAAAAAGTGGCAAAGAAATACCGTAATGAATTGAAGTACCTTGTCGATGCCAGGGATGTTTTAATCATCGAAGACAAATTGAAACATGTCATGGAACGAGATCCTTATGCAGATGAAGAAACAGGGTCTTACGTAGTGAGAAGTTTGTATTTTGATTCCTATGACGATGACTGTTACCACAACAATGAGTTCAGTTTAGGAAAACGCAAGAAGTTTAGAATCCGGATGTATGGTGATGACCCATCACTCATCTTATTAGAAAAAAAAGAAAAAGAAAATGCAAGGTCGCGAAAATATTCCTATAAACTCTCAAAAGCAGAGTACGAGCAACTTTTTTATGGCAATGTTTCTGATATGTATTGGCAGACCACAGACCCACTGTTGAAAGAATTCTGCCTAGAAGTGATGATGCGCCTCTTTCGACCCAAAGTCATCGTACATTATGAACGGACGCCCTTTGTTTATATTACGGGGAATGTACGTGTGACTTTAGACACCAATATTTCGTGTTCCACAGAAATTAATCGATTTATAGATAATAACTACTTGACGATACCTGTTTTAGAAGAAGGGGAACACTTATTGGAAGTTAAATATGACGAATTGCTGCCAGACTTTTTGAAACAGATTATTCAGCTGGATTCCTTAGAACAAGCCACCTTTTCAAAATACTATATCGGTCGGACGACATCACAAGAACATGGAGGATTATGATGCAGGAAATACAGAGTTTACTCGAGAATGTGCGGTTGAATTTTTCGCACGATGATGTAACGACGTCGACAATCTTGACGATGTTGGTTATGGTCAGCATTTTTTCAGCTTATGAATTTTTAGTCTATCGCTTCATTTCAAAAAGAAGTTTTTACTCTAAACATTTCAATATAGCTTTGGCAATTATACCTTTCTTTGTTGCAAGTATTATCATGGCTCTGCAAAGTAATTTTGTCGTGTCACTGGGTACGATCGGTGCTTTAGCGATTATTCGTTTCCGGACAGCCATTAAAGATCCGCTCGATATGGTTTATCTGTTCTGGTCTGTCCACACGGGGATCGTGGTAGGGACCGGTTTGTATGAGCTGGGCTTTCTGACCTCTATTGTGGTTTCGGTTTTTCTCTTCATTCTTGATTATATCCCGATCGGAAAAGCCCCTTATCTGCTTGTGATGAATATCCAAGAAATTGAAGCAGAAAAAGCTATTCTAGATATCGTCGACAGATATGCGTCAGATTCATCAGTGAAATCGCGCAACTTTTCGACGAACGGCTTAGACATGATTCTTGAGATAAGAACTAAAAAAGAGTCTGAAATGATGACAGAACTGGTCGACACAGAAAGCATCAAAAACGTTTCACTAGTCGCTCACACTGGAGAGAAAGAGTTTCAGTAATAAATATTGAAATGCTCACTTTGTGGGCATTTTTTGTTTTGAACGCTCTAATCGAAGTAGGACGAATCCTTCACTTCGCGATCGTCGACATCATTTGACCTGACATTGGAAACTTTGTTTTTAAGGGCTTCTTCAGCAGCGTCTAAGTCGATACGTTCTGCATAGCGATCACTCCAGAAACTAGGATTCTTCCAGCCTTGCGTATCGGTTCGCCCATTTTTCAACTCTACATCGATGCGATCTCGACTGTCATATCTGGGTCTCGATTCATCCCTGCCGGGGGTTCTGCCTTGGATAATGAGCATTTGGCGATTCAAAAAAACTTTTTCTATTTCATCGTAGTGGTATGTATGCACATCTCCTCCGTCGTTTAGTACTAAATGGTCTGCGTAAACTTGGAGGAGACCCTCACGATTATTTGTATTCTCTATGTTGCTTTTATAAAAAATAACTAAAACTAGACCAAAAACGAGGACAGTGGCGATAACAGAATATCCTTCCATTCTTCTTTCTTCTTCACCGTCTGTAAAAAGATATAAGGTGAAAAGAATGGCGGATAAGGCGATAAAAATAAGAGTCGCACCGTTAAAAGCAATTTCGATCGTTTCTGTAGATGTTCCCCAGACATACAAGGGTTCGATAAGCTCACCTCTGATTTTTTTAAGAAAAATTCTTTAGTGTGTTCTTTATATTTTGAATTAATAATACATCGCATTTGATATTTACACGAACAAAAGGTTTTTGTTGAATGTAGCTTTATTTATGGATGAATAAGAAATATTTTGCTCAGGATTCTAGTTGGACATCATTGAGTTTGAAGTTTGATATAATTATTTTAAGAAGAGCTTAATATCTATCTTTGAGAGGAAGACCAGCAGCCAACGGGATACAGAAGATGCGACTGAAGAATAGAGAGAATAGAGTGAGGTAAAATGACGAATATAGTTGTATATGGAAGTCGATATGGCACAACGAAAAGCTATGCCAAAGAATTTGCGAGGAGAAATGGGATTGTAGCCATTCCTTTTACCTCTGTCGATGCTCTGTCAGAATATGAGACCGTCGTTCACTTTGGCGCGCTGCTTGCCGGCGGGGTGTACGGTTTAAAGAAGACCCTTGAAGCACTCGACCAAAAGGATGTGCAACAGCTCGTTATTGTGACAGTTGGATTAGCGGATCCGGCAAACACAAAGAATACAGATTCTATAAAGAAAGCCATCAAAGAACAAGTCCCAGAGAATATTCTAAAGCACACAAAAATATATCACTTAAGAGGCGGTATCGATTATAAAAAGTTAAGCCTCATACACCGTTTTATGATGTATATGGTTTATAGAAGGGCTAAACAGAATGCGATTGAAGAAAAAGATGAAGAAACGAATGAAATGATTGCAACTTATAACAAGCAAGTGAGTTTTGTCGATTTTGAGACGCTTGACCAAATTGCTCTGTAAGGAATTTCTGTGGTTTATTTTAGTCCTGGAGTTTGGCTGTTTCATTTTTCATCGAACCAACATTTAACAGGGTTTTAGAAGGGGATAGGACTCTGAGAAGTAGATTTTTAATTCTAATTTCTCGGAGCCTTTTCGTTTTAAAGCTAGTTTTTTTTTATTCCCAGATAAAGCTCTTAATTCTAATAAGTAAATGTGCTATATTAATTATAATGATTCTAAATAAATAAGGAGGTTTATATATATATGGAGCAAAAAGTTATACAGCTGCAGGATGTAGGATACAGAGTAGAGAATCAACAGATTTTAGAAGGTATTTCTTTCTCGATAGATGAAGGAGAGATTGTAACTATCACAGGTCCTTCAGGAGGCGGAAAAAGTACACTCCTTAAATTGATCGCACTTATTATTAGTCCCACATCTGGCACCATCAACTACAAAGGAAAAGACATCAGAGAATATGAACCTACTGAATACCGTAAAGAAGTCTCTTACTTCTTTCAAAATGCCGCCTTATTCGAAGAGACAGTGAGAGACAATCTTTCTTTCCCCGCCAAAATTAGAGAGGAAGAATTCAACGAGGATCGTGCGAAAAAAGGCTTAGAGATTGTTCAACTGTCTGAGGTCGGTCTCGATAAGCCCATTCACGAACTGTCTGGAGGCGAGAAGCAGCGAGTAGCCTTAATTCGTAATCTCATGTATCCGCCAAAAGTCTTGTTGATGGATGAAGTGACGAGTTCATTAGACCAAGATAACAGAGAAATTATTCTTACTTTCATCGATCAGATGAATAAAGAAGAGGGCGTAACCATTATGTGGATTACTCATAATCAAGAGGAAATTACCGCTTCGGATAGAATAATCACGATTAACGATGGAAAACTGGAGGAGTCTTATCATGCAAAATAGCTTGGAAATCAGTAATTTTTCTTTGCTACTTTCAACCTTGTTACTTGTTTTTGCTATCCTGATTTCTTATAAAGAGGAACTGGGACTAGGGAAAGACATCTTTATTGCAGGAATCCGTGCCGTCATTCAGCTCACGATTATCGGTTATATTCTCAGATTCGTTTTGCAGGTGGATAATAATATCCTCACGCTAGCTATGGTCGCTTTTATGGTCTTTAATGCTTCCTTTAATGCACACCAGACCAGCGAAGGTATACCGAACTCTTTCAAGACTTCTCTGATTTCTATAAGTATGGGAACAGCCATTGCTTTGTTCATACTTATAATTTCTGGCGCTCTCGACTGGACTCCGTCACAAGTGGTGCCGATTACAGGAATGATTGCATCGAATGCGATGACCACAATTGGGGTCGTTTATAGAACCTTGACGACGCAATTTAAAGATAAAAGACAAGAAACGTTGGAGAAACTGTCATTGGGTGCCAATAAAAAACAAGCTTCGCAGACTATTGTAAGAGAAAGTATCCAGACAGGAATGACGCCTTCTATCCAAAATACGAAAACAGTCGGCTTAGTCAGTCTTCCAGGAATGATGTCCGGCCTGATATTTGCTGGCGTTGATCCCTTAGAAGCCATTCGCTATCAAGTCGTCGTGATGTTTATGATTATTTCGGTTGCTGCGATTTCTTCTTTCATAGCGAGTTATTTAACTTATCGTTCTTTCTTTAATGAGCATATCCAGCTCACTCTCTAAAACTTGAGTACGTTTGCTTGTAAGAAAGCCTTTCCATTCTTGTCCTAACGTTATGTGTGGTATACTCTAACCAACTTAAGGAGGGTCATTTTTAAGGAGAGAAGATCATGAAAAGACGGAGCTTTACCAAGTTAATACTGGTATCTTTTTGGTTGTTTATCCTTAGCGGCTTCTTTCAACAAGAAGCACTCGCTGCTCCCTTTATGATAGAAGGTGGCGATCAGGTTCTTGTAGATGAAGACGTCAATGCAGCTCTGTTGGCTTCTGGAAATTCTGTTGTAGTCGAGGGAAATGTAAATGGAACAACTTTTGTTTCGGGTGGTACAATCACGATTAACGGCGATGTTGATGGAACGCTTCTTGTAGCCGGCCAAACTGTTATAATCAACGGTACAGTAAATGGAACAATTTTCGTTGCAGGGCAGAGTATCACAAATAACGGCACAATTACTGGTGATCTTTTCATGGCAGGGCAAGCGATAACCCTTGAAGAAACAAGTCAAATAGAAGGCAGTGTCTTCACGGCAGGTCAATCCGTGGAAGTGGCCGGACCAATCGTACAAGACTTATTTGTAGGTGCAGAAACGCTTCGGCTTTCTAGTACTGTCGGTCGCGATGCTAATTTAGCTGCCAATCAAGTCACCCCAAGTGGAGAAGCCCTTATTGAAAGAGATTTAATTTATGAAGCGCCTCAACCCAATTCAGATGTCGAAGCAATCACACAGGGAGAGGTACAGTTCAGACAACAGGCAGATACAGAAAGAGATCCTCAGACTCAGCAGACTGAATCCCTCGCATCAAGAGGTTGGAGATTAGCTCTAAGTGCTTTAGGATCTTTGATCAGCGCTAGTCTTATCTGGTGGTTCTTACGCGCTCTGTCTCAAGGAAGCTTTATCACACTCACAAGAGTGGGACCTGGACAAGTGGTTATCAATATACTTATCGGTTTAGCGATGGTTATCTTACTGCCTCTTCTTATTTTTCTAACTTTAATCACCTTGCTCTTAGCTCGTATTGGCGGATTGCTTTTACTCTTCTATATCGCTCTGTTCTTACTGGCCCAGATTATTACAGCTTCTGCCATCAGCGAATATCTCGTAAGGCCGCGCTGGAATTGGGTGGCTGAGAAACCTTATGTCAGTTTCATCGTCACTTTCTTTGTGCTCTATCTCTTAAACAACATTCCTTATATCGGCTGGTTTATCGCTATGATCTCTGTTTTCTACGCTGTTGGTCTTGTCTTTGTAGAAATCTGGGATCGTCTCATTCAAAGAGGATCTGTCGCACGTTAAGTTATTTATAGAGTTAAATAGAGCTCAACCTTCTTACTAGTATGTATAATTAGTGAGAAGGTTGTTTTTTGCTTCCTTCTTTTTAGTTTAATTTTTGTGTTAGATTAAATGCGTAATAAACATGAGAGGTGAATGAATGTATGGCAACTGTCTACACTGTTCTGGTTTTAACTTTTATTATCTTTATCATAGCTGTTCAAATAAGAGATCTCAAAAAAGAAGAAGAGTGGAAGAAGTGTAGATTATCGTTTTTAATTCTTTTAACCTGTATCTATCTTCTGTTTCGGGTTCTTCCTGGAGGTATCAAAACTGATTTTGATACGCCATTTATAGCCCCTTTCACATGGCAGCATGGCCAGTATGTTTGGTTAGTTACATTAAATACCATTTATCTCATACTTTATCGTCACAGGGTGAAAAAACAGCCAAAATCTTTTTTCAAGGCTTACTTTTTTGTCTCACTTTTCCAGATTATAAGTCTTTATTCTTGGTATGCTTTAGAGACGGGGTTTGACCTAGCAATCGCCTTGCCCCTTGAGCTGTCCAGAATTACCTCTCTCTTATATTTAGTCTACTTAATATATCCTAAAGAAGGCATCATCAATGTCGCTTTTTATCTTGGAATTTTTGCGGTCGGTTCCTTTCTTTTGCCGACAACGATTAATGACTTAGATCATGTCTTGGGCTGGTCTTATTTTATCAATCACGCTATAACTCTGACCATGCCGATTTTAGCTTATCATGCTTTCGGCTGGGAGCCGCAAAAGAAGGACATAAAAGTTGCTTATAGTTCTTTCATTCTTTATCTTGTCCTAGTGATTGGCGTCAATGCTATGGTTGACGGGAACTATTTCTACTTAGTGGACCGTCCCTTCTTGAACCATTGGCCGTTCTGGGCCTATCTCATATTTATACTCATTGGAACTTATCTTGTCTTTTGGATCGGATATGGTCTTTTTCAAGGATTCATCAGCTATAATGAAAACTTAGAAGAGAATTATTAATATAGTTTTATTATAATGAAGGTCCATAGAGATATTGCAGATACAATATCTTTTTTGTTTTATACTATTCATAGATTATTGATAGGAGTTGTACATT
>JBHWPB010000127.1:0-15115 GCA_043424675.1 Carnobacteriaceae bacterium
GATCTCTCTTTTATATCATCAAAGGATTTCCCTATCTCTTTAAAAGTATCGGTTTCTTTAATCCGATCTAAAAAAGAGTTTGGTTTATTTTCATTTGATTGCTTCACACTTTCACATCCTCAATAATTTGAACTTTAACAAAGAACAGTATATCAAAAACGCAACTTCGCGTATAGATAAAGTCCACATCGATATTACCATAAAAGGAATCTTTGATTCAGAGCAGAAGAGGAGTATAACATGATTACAAAAAAACCGACTGTTATGAGTAGGAACAATCGGTTTATCATCATATTTATTTAGTCTGTAAAATTTCTTTGCGGTCTTTTAATGATTCGCCAAGCCTATTCAAACGTGCTTCCCATTCGTTATCTGATAAGTTATTTTCCTCAACATAACGATTGTCTGGGTCAATCCGGCAGGCATGCGAGCAGCCTCTGACATATTTATGTTCGTTTTCTTCAGAGACAAGGATCTGGCGGTTGCACGTCGGACTTCCGCAGTTGACGTAGCGTTCGCACGGTTCACCATCAAACCAATCGCGTCCCACAACAGTAGGGTTCACTTGGTTGACATCTGTACTGATGCGTTCGTCAAAGACATACATTTTTCCGTCCCAGTATTCACCCTGAGTTTCAGGGTCTGTTCCATAATTATGGATTCCGTTTTTTAATTGGGCAACATCTTCAATCCCTTCTTTCAGCATCCAGCCTGATAATTTTTCGCAGCGGATACCACCTGTACAGTAGGTCACTACTTTTTTATCCATGAATTTTTCTTTGTTTTCGCGGATCCATTCTGGTAATTCTCGGAAGGCTTTAATATCTGGTCGAATCGCGCCGCGGAAGTGACCCAAATCATATTCGTAATCATTACGGGCATCGAGAACGATGGTATCTTCATCCAATAGAGCTTCGCGAAATTCTGCCGGTTCAAGATGTTCGCCCGTCAACTCATTAGGGTCGACATCTTCTTCCTCAATATCTTCTAAGGCAAGGGAAACGATTTCTGGGCGGTAGCGTACGTGCATTTTCTTAAAAGCGTGTTCGTCTGCTTCATCAATTTTGAAATTAATGTCTGCAAAACGTGGGTCTTCTTTCAAATCTTTCATATACTGGTCCGTCTGTTCAACTGTTCCAGACACAGTACCGTTTATTCCTTCTTCAGACACAAGGATACGTCCTTTAAGTCCTAATCTTTTACAATATGCCAGATGTTCATCTCTGAATTGTTCAGGATCTTCTATAGTGACATACTGATAGTATAATAATACTCTGTAGTCTTTCATTTTATTTCCTCCTATTTGATTGCAATTCAAATTGGTTTGAATTCCTTAAGTACACCTCATTATACAATGCCTGTTTGTAACTTTCAATTTTACATCATAGTACGACAAAACAATATTGGTTTGCAATAGGAGATGAGGATGGGGAGTTGTATCGAAGTATCTCTTGTGAAAAATAAAGAACAGAATGTTTCTCTTTTGAGAGGAAGATGTCTTAGTATGATACTAGAAAGGGATGAGTATATGTTTTTAAGTGATGAACTGTTAGGCAGAATTCACAGTCGTGCAGCAGATTACGATAAAAGGAATGTTTTTCCAAAAGAAGATTATGAAGACTTAAGGGAGGCGGGTTATTTCAAAGCGTTTGTACCGAAAGAATATGGTGGATACGGACTCTCTTTTAAAGAGATGACGCATGAACAGACGCGCTTAGCAAAAGCAGCACCTGCAACCGCTCTTGGAATCAACATGCATCAAATTATTGTGGGAATGGCGCAATATATTGTGCGTCATGGCAATGAGAAGGGTGAACAGATCTTGAGAGATGCAGTTAACGGAGAACTCTTAGCTTTTGGAATTTCTGAGCCGGCTAATGATCGCGTCTTATTCGGTTCCATTATCGATGCGGACCCGCAAGAAGATGGCGGATATAAGTTTACAGGTCCTAAAGTCTTTATTTCGATGATAGGAGAAGCCACTCGCTTCGTGACTTATGGTCAAGATGAGAATAAGGGAGATCCTTTGTCTGTCTTTGCTTATCTTAAAAAAGATAAAGAGACCCTCAACATCCATCCGGAGTGGGATGTCTTAGGAATGCGGGGAACACAGTCATACAATATGAAGCTTGAAGGAGCCTATGCGCCTGAATCGCAGATTTTAGAAAAAGTTCAGCCGAGTGACATCTATGCGACAACCATTTTTGGAATCTTTGCCTACTTTGAGATATTCTTGGGGGCGACCTATTACGGAATCGGGCAGCGTGCGTTGGAGTTAGGAATTGAGACAGTTAAGAATAGAAAGTCTGTTTCGAATGCTGCAACTTATGACCAGGATAAAAATATCCGCTGGAGAATCGCTGAAGCAGCTCTAGCCCTAGATGGGATTCGAGATAATCTCGATGTCTTAGCAGATGATGTAGAAAACGATGTCGACCACGGCGAGTATTGGTATCCGCGTTTGTCGGCGGTCAAAAATAAAGCTGTCGAAGCCTCTAAAAAAGCGGTAGAAGAAGTGGTGCGGGCTTCAGGAGGACAAAGTTATTCTAATAAAAATGAAATCTCTCGTTTACTCAGAGATGTCTATGCAGGACTTTTCCAACCGTCGGACCAAAAATCTCTCCACGATTCATGGGCGAATGTTTTGTTAGGACCAATCAAAGACTAAAAACTGTTTGTATAATCCATAAAAAGACCACGAATTCTCCATTTGTATTAAAAATGGAGAATTTTTTTATTGCCATAAAACATTGGCCTCTCAACCTTATATGAGCTATGTAACAAAACGACCCTTTATATGTTTTACTTTGAAATGGAATTGTAATATTACTGCAACCAATTTAACATGTTGAACTGTTATACTTCTTTGCAGTTGGTCAATTTTATATAGATGGACACCAACTTTTCTTATTAAATTTATTTCTTATAAAATTCATAAAAAACGTACAAAACTTTTACAAAAAATATTTGGGGGAAAAAACTTTGAAAAAGAAACTGACATCATCTTTATTAGCAGGCTCTATCCTCTTTAGTTCGCTCGCATTCAGTCCAGTAGTTTCAGCTGACTCTTACGATGAAGAAATTCAGACTTTAGAACAACAGATTTCTGAGATCGAAGCAGAAGAATCTGCGGCGGCTCAAGAGTTAGAAAGTTTACAAAATGCTATCGAAGCAAACGAAGAGAGAATTGCTGAACTCAATGAAACACTAGAAGGCGCTCAAGAAGAGATGAAAGTTCTTGAAGAAGAGATTAGTGGGTTAGAGGATAATATTGCTCAACGTAATGAAAAACTAAAAGAACAAGCGCGTACCATCCAAGTAGATGGCAATGCAGCTAACATGATCGAGTTTGTTATCAATTCAGATTCAATCACCGATGCTTTCGGGCGTATCGATCTTGTAACAGACCTTGTAAATGCGAACGCTTCGTTAGTTGAAGAACAACAAGCAGATAAAGCTGCAGTTGAAGAGAAAAAAGTAGCGACAGAAGAAGCTATCCAGAAACAGATGAACAGCATCGCTGAACTAGAAGCAACAACCAGAGATCTAGACGGACAAGAGCTGGCTAAAGAAGTCTTAATCATTGACCTTGCTCTTGAAAAAACTGAGACACAGGGTGAACGTGATAATCTTGTTTCCTTAAAAGAACAAGCAGAAGCACAAGCAGTTGCGTATGCTGAACAACAAGAAGAAATCAGTCGCTCGGTGGCATCAGCTCTTGAAACGAATAACGAAGAGCTAGACTCAACTGTATCTCTCGCTGCTACAGAAGCAGTAGATACTGCAACAACTGAAGAAGCTACAGAAGCTACAGATGAGCCAGCAGCTAGCTCTGATGCTGATACATCTTCACAAGAATCAAGCTCAAGTGCTTCTAATTCTAACTCAAGTGCTAGCACAAGCCATTCAAGCGCTTCAAGCTCAAACAGCCGTCAAGCATCAAACGCTGGTCCAAATACGAACCAACCAGCTCCAGCAGCGACACCAACTTCGTCTCCTGAACCGGCTTCGAAACCTAAGCCTAAACCAGAACCTAAGCCGGCTGCAGCTCCAGCATCAAAATCTAATGGATCAGTGCTTGGCATTGCAAGTCAGTACCTAGGGGTGCCTTACCTCTGGGCTGGGACTACTCCATCAGGATTTGACTGTTCAGGGTTTACACAATATGTCTTTGCACAAGCAGGAATCAGTATTGGACGGAACACCAATGCCCAATATGCTCAAGCGACGCCAGTATCTAATCCACAACCTGGAGATTTAGTATTCTTCAGTTCGGGCGGCGGTGGGATTACGCACGTCGGTATCTACACAGGCGGAGGTCAGTTTATTGGATCACAGTCAAGTACAGGTGTCGCTTACACAAGCGTACACAGCGGATACTGGGGACCTCTATTTGTAGGCTACGGACGTATCTAATCAAAACATAAACGAGCAGTTATATGAATGAGTATTTAGGAGCTTAATTGCTAAAAAAAGTGAACAATATAAGGAGGGAATCGAAATTAATTTTCGGTTCCCTTTTCATATAAAAAATAAATAAAAGAGAATAGTCTGAGAAAAGTCTAATGTTATATAAGAGAGGGAAAGTTGTCAGAATGCTTTAGTCGCAGACTATGAGCTGACGTCATATAATGTATTCTTTTTGTAAGATAGGTGTAACATGAAAAGTTAGACATTCTGTTACACTAGCAAGCGTGAGAAAAATTCAGGGAGGAACAACACATTGAAAAAAACAAAATTAACCACAACGCTAGCTGCTTTATCACTTGTTGGAGCTTTATCTTTTACACAAGATACACAACAGGTACAAGCAGAAGATTTCGATCAAACAATTGAAGAATATAATAAAAAAATTAATGAAGTAGATAAAGAAATTAATGCAATTGAAAACGAGATGACAGAAACTGAAGCTGCTATCAGCGAACTAAACGAGTCTATGGAAAAAAATGAAGCTGATATTAAAGAGCTTCAAGCACAACTCGAAGAATCTCAAGCACGTCATCAACAACTCATTGAAGAAATAGAACAATTAGAAAAAGAAATCGCAGAGCGTGAAGAAGACTTGGCCAATCAGGCGCGTGCAGTTCAAACAGACGGGCACCCTACAAATTATATCGGATTCTTATTAGAATCTGAGTCATTGACCGATGCTCTCAGTCGTTTCGAGGTCGTTTCAACTATTGTTTCTGCTAATCAAGATCTCGTACAAGAACAAGTTGATGCAAAGGAACTAGTAGATGCCAAAAAACAACAAACAGAAGAGACCATCGCTGTCCAAAATGCGAGTATAGATGAATTGGAAGCTCTGACAGCACAATTAGAAGCACAAGAATACGACAAACAGGTTCTTGTGGCTGAACTCGGATTAGAACGTGCCAATAAAAAGTCAGATCGCGAAACATTTTCAAATGAGATTGCTAAAGCGCAAGAGCGAAAAGAAGCTCACGCTAAAGCAATGGAAGAAAAGCGTATCGCCCAAGAAAAAGCTGCAAGAGAAGCAGAAGAACGTCGCCAAGCGGAAGCTAAAGCACAAGCTGAAGCACAAGCTCAAGCGGCTGCAGAAGAAGCAAGACAAGTAGCAAGTGCGCAAGCGACAACACAAAATTCTCAATCAGCTTCACAACCTCAAGCGGCACCAAAAGCAGAGGTACAAACAGTAAGTGTAGCAGCTGCACCAGCACCGGCACCAGCACCTGAATCAGCGCCAGCTTCTTCCTCCCAGCTCGCAAGACCTGCAAATGGTCCGATCACCTCCTCTTTTGGAAATAGAGTTCACCCAATCTTCGGTGATCTTCGTCTCCACGCAGGAACCGATTTTGGAGGCGGCGGTAGTATCTATGCTGCTGAATCAGGAACTGTAAGTCAGGTCGGTTACAACTCAGCAAGTGGTAACTTTATTACAATCGACCACAATAATGGACTTTCAACAACTTACAGACACCTCGCTACAGGAACAATAACTGTACATGTAGGACAATCTGTATCACGCGGACAAAGTATTGCAACAATGGGAACGACAGGGAACTCAACAGGTGTTCACCTGCACTTTGAAGTCCGTCAGAATGGATCGCTTGTCAACCCAGTTAACTTTTTATAAAAGACGTTCAAAACCCAGTCTCTTCATCTAGATTTAGTAATTTAAAAGAAGAGATGAAAAGAGGCCTTGTGTGTGGCATAGCGTTCAGAAGTTAGAGCGAGAGATCTGACTTCTAATGCTATGGTATACAATGGTCTTTTTTTGAAATCATCGAGCCTTTTTGAACTATCATTCCGCTCAAAATGAATAAGAAACGTCACAAATATGTTAGAATCCTCTCTTAAGAATTATTAAATATAAAGCATTCAAAAACACTCACTTATTTTGGATGCTTTTTTCATTTTAAAAATTATTTTCTGTATCCTTTCATATTATTAAAGAAGAAACTCTCAGCCAGAGAAAACTGATACATCGAATTGAGAGTCGATAGGGAATCATTTCAGCAAAATATTCACTTAATGTAAAAACAATTTTGTTTATAAAAAATAATTTTATCATGAAAATGAGAAGCTGTATCCAGCGTAGATCTCCTTAATTAAAGGATTCTATTAATTTTCTATGACCAGAAGAACAGTGAACATCTTTTGTTTTTTT
Source organism: Carnobacteriaceae bacterium (assembly GCA_043424675.1). GTDB lineage: Bacteria > Bacillota > Bacilli > Lactobacillales > Carnobacteriaceae_A > JBHWPB01. Next base: position 6,632 of record JBHWPB010000127.1, read on the forward strand.
GGTTAGAAATGTGAAAGTGGTATCATGGTACTAATTGAAAAGGAGGCAATGTCATGACAAAATCAATGACTGCACGTGAACGTAAAAATGCTTATATCAAAGGAGAACCTGTCGATCGGATTCCTGTTACACTGTTTCACCCCGAGTTTGCATCTCATCTTTTAGGGATGACGGCTATTGAAGCGCAACGCTCAGCTGAAACTTTAGCTGAAAGAGAGATTAACATGTACCGCAGATTTGGGGTAGATGAAATAGCTTTATACTACACTACTTTAAAATTACATTCAGCGATGATGGTTCGCGACTTAGAAGAGGTAGATAAGCTCTCTCTTGAATACTATACCTTCGACAAAGACGAAAGACAGCAGATTAATTTTGAAGCTGCAGAACTTATCTACAAAGAAATAGGGAACGAGGTTCAGTTGACCCATAGTATCTCAGGACCGCTAACTTTAGCGGGAGGTTTAGTTCCTCACACGACTATTTTAAGAGGCATGCGCAAGCAGCCTGAACAAGTCCATAAACTTTTACGTTTTGCGACAGATTTTCTCAAGGGTATGGTGGATACTTTCTCAGAGCTAGATTATCTCGATTACCTGGTGATGGATCCTGTTTCTTCGGGGTCCTTGTTGAGTCCAAAACAATACGAAGAATTCGGGATGCCTTATACAAAAGAACTGGTCGAATATATCCATAACTATACAGACTTTGTTACTCTACATATCTGCGGCAACACGAAGAAAATCTGGCCTTACATTAAAGAAACAGGAGTAGACGCCTTCAGTCTGGATCAAGTCGTAGATATGGAAGAAGCCAAGGAGGCTCTAGGAGAAAGTATGCTGCTGATGGGAAATGTCGATCCTACAGAAATATTAGTTCAAGGCAGCCCTGAAGAGGTAGAGACGAATGTAAAAGAAATCTTTGAAAAAGCAGCAGATTCTCCTAAAGGATTTATTTTACGATCAGGCTGTGGCGTCCCAGATAATGCACCTGTAGAAAACGTCGAAGCTTATATGGAAGCCGGCCGCATCTTTGGTAAAAACTATGCTTTATCATAAGACATCTGAAGGCTATAAAACGAGAGAACATATTCCTTCTTCTATACAGCAAGTGAAGATCGAAGATATTGCTCAGGACAGCCAAGCGATGAAACAATTGAGTATCAACATGAAAGAACTTCTAAACTTAAATGACATCCATCTGCCTGTCCATGACATTCCTGTTCTCCATGCTTTGGGAGTGCAATCTGAGATATCATGGGAGCATGGAATCATGCTGCAAGCAGAGCCTTATAGTGACATGGGGCAGTTAAAGGATCTTCATTTCGATAGCACACACCTTGAAACGCTTTTCAAGGTGATCAGAGAATTAAAAGCAGAGGGCGAAACCGTTTTTATAGAAATCCCGGGAATATACACAGCTTTATCTGCTTTAGTTCCTTTTGAAAAAGTGATTCAATCTGCTAAGTTCCCTATTTATCAGGAAATCACAGAAAAAGCACTGTCAGACTTGAAATGGTATGTCAAAGAGTTGGATGAGTTAAAAGTAGATACTATTTATTATTCAGATGAATTATCTCGCTTAGATATTGTGGGAGCTCATTTCTATGAACGTTATTATTCAAAGATCGCCAAAGAGATAATAGAGCTTTCAGAGACTTTAAACTACGCTCGATTGTCTATTGGAAAACATACTTTTAAAGCGATGAAAACTCTACAATTATTAGAAGAGAAACCAGATGGAAAGATTCACACGCAAGAGGGATTATACGAACTAACAGAGAAAGAGTGGAGAAAATGAAAGAGAAAGCATTATATTTAAAAGAATTATCCGATACTATTTATGAAATGGATGAAGTCGAGATTGTCGACATCGCAAAAGAGTATATCGAAGCGGGTTATGATGCACATGATGCTGTCAACTTTGGTTTGGTCGACGGCATGAACCGCGTCGGAGAAGCTTATGAAGAGGAAGAATACTTTGTCACAGATCTTCTCTTTGCTTCGGATGCTATGTATGCAGCCTTAGACTATTTGCAACCTTATCTGACAGAAGATGCCGCTGCCGACAAAGCAGGAATCTGTGTTATCGGAAACGTCGAAGGGGATACTCATGATATCGGCAAGAACTTAGTCAAAACGATGTTGGAAGCCTCCGGTTTCGAAATGCATGATTTAGGAAAAGACGTTCCAGTGAATACTTTCATTGACAAAGCAGAAGAAGTGAATGCGGATATCATTTGTATTTCCACCTTGATGACCACCACCATGCCGAAAATGAGAGAAGTTCTGGAGACGCTCGAAGAAAAAGAGCTGCGTCAGACTTATAAAGTCATGATCGGCGGCGGCCCGGTTAACCAGGCGTTCGCTGATGAAATCGGAGCAGATGGCTATTCTGAAAATGCGACAGAAGCGGTCAGACTGGCAGAAAAACTTATGAAAATTGAGGCTTAAAATGTATAGAAAAAGTAAAGAAGAAATGAACCAACCTCAGATATTTAACATTCTGAATGAAGGTAAGATGGCAGCGTTTGATGTTCACCCCGTACTTGAAAAAACGCAGACAGACGAAGGCACTGGTGTCACGTTTAATCGAGATGTCCTTGATCAAAAAGTTGGAGAGGACAGCGACTTGTTGGCTCTTGTTGTGGATATTGGAACCACCACGCTTGTTGTAAGCTTGGTGGATATAGAAAAAGGAAGAGAAGTGGCTTCTAAAACGGGTGAAAATCCTCAAAGAGAGTACGGGGATGATGTCCTGACAAGAATCACTTATATTCAAGAGCATGAAAAGGGTTTGCAGACGATGCAGAGGAATGTCCTTCAGCTCATCGAAGATTTAGGCCAGGAACTCTGCCAGGAACATGAATATGAAGCAGAGAGTGTCTACAGCATTTTTGTTTCAGGGAATACTATCATGAATCATATTATTATGGGAATCTCTCCCGTTTCCTTGGGAGTTTCTCCCTACACTCTTCAATTCAAGGACAGCCAAAAAGCAAGCTTTGAAGAAATTGGTCTTCGAGCTTTTGGAAAAGGAGTTTTTCAAACACTGCCGAACATTTCAGCCTTTGTCGGCGGAGATGTTACGGCGGGCATTATTTCTACTGAGATATACAAAAGTGACGAAACAAAACTCTTCGTTGATGTCGGTACAAATGGAGAAATCGTGTTGATCAAAGATGGTCAGCTGTATTCTACTTCCTGTGCAGCGGGTCCCGCCATGGAAGGGATGGGCATCAGCTCTGGTATGACGGCGCGCCAAGGTGCGATCGAAGAAGCGAAGTTTGTAGAAGATAGGCTAGAGCTCCAGACCATTAATCATGAGGATCCGATTGGGATCTGCGGGAGTGGCATTTTAGCGCTTGTCCGTGAATTCTTAAAAGTGGGTTTAATCATCCCCAGAGGAAATATCGCAAAAGCAGACCAAGTTCCTGCATCCCTGCAGCCTTATTTAATGGAGGATGTCAAAGGTTTGTGGGTAGATAAAAAACACGACGTTTACCTGACCCAACAAGATATCAGAAAAATACAACTGGCAAAAGGAGCGATTTTATCGGGTATTCAATATCTCTTAAAAGAGAGTGAAGTGGAACCAGAAGAAATTGATCAGTGCTATATTGCGGGTCAATTTGGTTCCTATGTGTCACCAGAGAGTTTTACACAGGTCGGAATCCTACCGCAAGCGCTTCGAGATAAAGTAGATTATGTTGGGAATACCAGCAAGAGTGGTGCTTTTATGATAGCGATGAATCAGGAGCTCTATCAAAGTATGGATGAGTTGATTGCGGATGTACGCCATATTGAACTCAGCCTTTTAGATGATTATGACCGTGTTTTTGCCTATGCCACATTTTTTCCAGAGAGAGAGGTGACAGAATATGTCAGCAATTAAAAAGCATCCCAAAGATGAAATGACGCCTTTAGAACGCAGTGAAGCGATTGAAAAAGAAAAGAGATTTGACCGCCTCCCTACCAGTTTATTTGTCGGAGAAATCAAAGCACGCTTGATCAATAAGAGTTTTGACCAAATTGTCCATTCTGTCGAGGCCATTGTTGAGGCTGAAATTGAAACTTTTAATCGCTTTGGAGCAGACGGCTTATCTTGCGGTCCGAACTCTTATGGTATTGGAACAGCTCTAGGAGCGGACGTAGTTTATCCTGAAGACAGCCTCCCTCATCCTATCTCAGATTACCTGACAGACTACAGTATGTTGGACAATATGGAACCCGTAGATCCTTATAAAGACCAGCCCGTCAAAAATAAATTAGAAGCGCTCGATATTTTAGCGGAAGAAGCAGAAGGCATCGTAGGTATCTCTTCCAGTGTTGGTGGAGCGATGACCATTGCTTCTTACCTCAGAGGAGCTGAAAATCTCTTGAAAGATTTGAGAAGGAATCCGGAAGGAGTGAAGAAGCTCTTAGACCTGATTGTAGAATCGCAGAAAAACTGTATCGATGCCTTTGCACCCTATGGGGTCAGAATATCGCTTGGAGATCCCGTTTCCAGCGGGAGTCTCTTATCTCCTAAACTCTTTAAGGAGTTTTCCTATCCTGCCTTAAAAGAAATCAGTGATTATGCTTATGAAAAAACTGGCAAGAAAGCGACCTTGCATATCTGTGGAAAGACAGAAAGCAATTGGGGGGCGATGCGTGAATTGAACTTATCTGCTTATAGTTTGGATAATCAAAGTGATTTGGCAGAAGCTCTCGATTTCTTTGGAAATAAAATGGGTGTAATAGGCAATATTCCTCCAGTAGAGGTTATGCATCAAGGATCGGAAGAAGAAATTCATCAAGCGGTCAGAGAAAGTATCCGAGTTGGCCAGGAAAGCGGTCGTTCCCATGTCGTTGCTTTTGGATGCGATATCCCTCCACAAGCGCCTTTAGAAAATCTCGATTATTACATGGATGCGATAAGAAAGTATGGCAGCTATGAAGCAGTGGAATCGCTGAAGTAGCAAGCAGATTGTTGCTCTACTTGAAAAAGGAAGGTAGCTATGGCTGAATTAGTTGATTTGTACAATGCAGAGGGCGAGAAGACCGGAACAGACCACGAAAGAGGAGAGCCGTTGCCTGAGGGAGCCTATCACAAGATTGTCAACGTGATGGTCATCCATCAAGAAGGGGAAATCCTCGTCACAAAGCGTTCTGCTCAAAAGAAAATCTACCCTGGTTACTATGAAGCAAGTATTGGCGGTGTCGTACAGAAGGGTGAAAGTCCTGAAGAGGCCGCTAGGAGAGAGTTGTATGAAGAAACGGATATCAAAAGTAACAGCTTAGTCCATCTCTCCACTCACTACTACCATGGTTGGCCGATCATTGTCGATGATTTCTATTGCTTAACAGCCATGGACAAAGATGAAGTGTATTTAGACGGAGTTGAGACAGTGGAATATGATTGGAAGACTTTAGAAGAAGTCGATGAGTTGATGGAAGAAGAAAAAGTTTACAATTATAATTCAGAGCGCTGGAAAAATGAGTATTATAAGAAATTGAAAGAAGTTATAGGCAATTAAAAAGTCTCCGTTTAACTGAACGGAGACTTTTTAGTTAGGAATGTTTTATTAAACTTCTACAGTACTTGCTGTGGGTTGTGTTTCTTTACTTTCTACTTCTAATTTCCCATCTTGTGCTGCACACCATCTGGCATAAAGAGTGCCGGTTAAGGTGTGAACGACAGCAGCAACTGCACCAGCTAACGCGGTGGTCGGCGAAAAGTGCTCGAGGGCTAGTGAAGAAGCAAGCCCCGAGTTTTGCTGGCCGACTTCAAGAGCTGAGGCGCGAGCAACATCAGTATCATATCCAAAGAACTTGCTCATGCCATATCCCGTAGCGCAGCCAAAGAGATTCAGGAATAGAACAGCTGCGACCAGTACTAAGCCTGTGCTTAATAAAGCATCGCGGTTGACTGCGACTGTCGCTAATAAGACCAGCAGCACTCCGATAGAAGAAACAGTTGGAAGCAGCGGTTCGACTTTTTGAGTCTTCTCGCTGAAGAACGTGCTGACTAAGAGACCCAGACCGATAGGAAGGACTACAATCTGGAGGATTGAAAGGAACATCGGCCAGAATTCTACTGGTACGTAAGCACTTCCGTAGAACTGCAGTAAAAATGGTGTGACAACTGGTGCGAGCAAGGTTGAGAAGGAGGTTGCGCTGATAGAGAGCGGCACGTCTCCGTTAGCCAGAAATGTATAGACGTTACTAGCCGTTCCTCCGGGTACAGAAGCAAGCAGGATAAAGCCTAAAGCGAGTTCTCCTTCAAAGCCAAGTAGGCGGGTGATAAGGAAAGCTACTAAAGGTTGCACGCCGTATTGTAAAAGCATAATCTGAAAGATCTGTTTAGGACGGGTTAAAACTTCTGAGAAATCTTCCACGGTCATGGTGAGTCCCATGGAAAACATGATGACTTGAAGCAAAAGAGTGACGTAAGCAGATAATCCTGAAAAGAGATTCGGAAAAAGCAAGCCGGCTGCTGTAACTGCCAGGATGATAAGGGTAAGATGTTTATTGTAGAATTGGTTAAATTTTTCGAAATATTTCATGTTAAAAACCCTTTCTTAGAAATCTAAAGTAATGCCCATCCTAAAATATCAATACCATCTTCCATGGTCGATCACTCCTTTTAGCTATTAAAAAAGCCCCCATTTAGTTGATACACTAAACGGGGGCTTAAGTCCCATTCAGTGTAAACACGAATAGGACTTAAACGCTGTTTTTATTAAACAGGTCAAAGTCCTTCTAGATAATAATAATAATTGTTTGTTCGTATTTAACTTTCATGGGTCGCTCTCCTTAAACTTATTGTTTGGTATCATATCTGTCTTCTAAAAATAAGTCAAGACTAAAGTAAAAAAATTGTTTTTAATAAATTTCACTCCTTCAGAGTTTATAGTCTTTTAGCATCAACTAGTAAAGAAAAACTTGCAAAAAAGTATTCAAGTGTTATTATCTTTCTAATACAATTTTTGAGAAAAAGGAGAGTTGTTTATGGAAAGAGTGCATGAAATTCCTGAGAAATACGCAGATCATAACTTGACAGGAAGCGTAGGGAACCCTGCAGTTATTGTTTATCCGACTACTGTGGATGAAGTTGTCGAAGTTGTTAATGAAACGCGTGAGAATGGAAATAAAATCGTTACGGTGGGATCTAAAACGGGAGTGGTCGGTGCCACCTATGCAGATGAAAATTCTGTTCTTTTAAGTACAGACGAGCTCGATGAGATTATAGGTTTTGACGAAAACACCATGACTTTAACTGTCGAAGCAGGGGTGACGCTTAATGAAATTAGAGAGTACCTCGAAGACACCTCTTATTTTTATGCACCAGATCCTGGGTCAAAAGCAGCCACTATTGGAGGGACTGCTGCGACAAATGCCGGGGGGATGACCGCTGTAAAATACGGGGTAACCCGTGATAATGTTAAAGGACTGGAAGTCGTCTTAGCTAATGGAGAAATTCTCACACTCGACGGATTAAACAAAAAGAGTGCTTCAGGTTACGACTTAAAAAACCTTTTCATCGGATCAGAAGGGACACTGGGAGTGATTACTAAACTTCAGCTCGCTGTTCATCCTAAACCACAAGCAGAAAACTCTGTCTTAATGGGCTTCAACAGTATGGAAAAAGCGGCACCTGTTATCTTCAGGATCTTACAATCTTCTGTAAATCCAACAGCTCTCGAATTTGTAGATGATGAAGCTTTTGCATATTCCGAAAAATATCTCGATTTAGCAAAAGTTGATATAGAGGGCAGCAACTATCTTTTGGCAACCCTCGACGGACCAGATGCAGATTCTGTTAAAGCAGATGTGGCCCGTCTTACTCACTTGGCGGATGAAGCAGGGGCTTTAGAAGTCAAACAATTGACAGAAGAAGAAGCAGATTTGATGTGGAAACTTCGTGATACAATCGCTACAGCTGTTGGCTCCAAGACAGAGGTAGGAACCTACGATGTGGTGGTTCCGATCAATGAGATTGCTCAAACACTAAAAGACATGAACGATATTGGAGCAGAAGCAAATGTCCATGGCATCTACTTCGGACATGCCGGTGACGGAAATATTCATGCACTCATGATGCGAGACGATTTAGATGATGAAGAGTGGGAAAAGGGCCTCCAACATTTCGATTCTAAGCTTTACCGTCAGGTTGCAGAAAATGGTGGCTTGCCTGCTGCCGAACACGGCATCGGTACACAAAAAGTAGGTTATCTGGAAGATACTTTAGGAACGGTTCACATCGACACGATGAAAGCGGTCAAAAAAGCATTAGATCCAGACAACATCTTTAATCCAGGGAAAGTTTTAGAATTTTAAATCAATATATATTTAGGTCAAACGTCCATATTTCGTGGACGTTTTTTGAATCAAAAAACACGACAATTGAATGAAAAATAAGATATCAAAGCTCCACCTCTGAGAATATCATCGGAACCTCTCCAAAAGAAAATAATGTGGAGAGTGAGTGTCAAAAAAACCA
>JBHWPB010000128.1:0-7631 GCA_043424675.1 Carnobacteriaceae bacterium
GTTGTGTTGACTTTATATTTGTTTACGGCTACAATGCTAGCAATCAATTCTTCATTTGAATATAAAAGATACGTTGACGAGACGAGTAATCTGTCAAGACAGATACAGACAGCCTCAGGGGATGAGAAGAGGTTCTGTTGAGAGAGATGAAAACTAACTTCGAGTATATTCAGAAGCCAAACTTCTGAACGGATTGCATCCGATAACTTGCCGGGTATATATTTGTGCCGATGAGGTGTTTTTCGCAAGGAAAATACGAATAAGGGTGGTAACACGAAAGCATTCGTCCCTTTATTTACAACAGGTGTTGTGAGTAAAGGGATGGATGCTTTTTATTTTTAAACAAAGTTTTGAGGGTGTTTGTGGTAACTCATGTATTATTTTAGGAGGCGTATTATTGTGAAAAGATTGGGACTGATTCCACGTCTTATTATCGCTGTTATTTTAGGATTGATTATTGGTAGTTTAGATTTTGTTCCTGTAAGTTTGTTAGAATTAATAATGACAGCAGTGGGATTGTTTAGCACTGTCTTGAATTTTATTATTCCAATTATGATTGTAGCATTTATTATCCCCGGTATATCTCAAATCAATGACAATTCAGGGAAACTGCTTGGTATTACTGTACTTTTATCTTTTGCTTCTCTCTTATTTGCAGCTGTGCTGGCTTACGTTGTGGGTCAAACAATTTTTCCACTTTTTATTACTGACAGCGCGACACAAATATTTGAAGAAACTGCCGGACTTGAGCCTTTATTTGAATTTCCGATTGAACCTTTCTTCACTGTTGCCGAGGGTGTCGTTTTTGCATTAATTATGGGGCTCTCCCTGGCTTATCTAAGGAAACATGGGATGGGCGAAACCTTGCATCAGCTTTTTATCGACTTAAAGGATGTTATCTCTGCAGTTCTTTCAAAATTCATCATCCCTTTACTTCCTTTTTATGTTTTTGGAAATTTCCTAGACTTGAGTTTTAAAGGAGATGCTTTTGAAGTGATTCAAAACTTCCTTCCTGTCTATCTCTTAATTATTGTCCAGCATTTCATCTATCTGGGGATCATCTTCTCCATTGGAACAAGAACACGAAGACAAACTTTTTCTGAAACAGTAAGAAATTCACTGCCGGCTTACGCAACGGCCTTCGGAACACAATCTTCCGCAGCTACCGTACCTGTCAATATTCAAGCTGGTATTAATAATGGTATCAGTGAAGAGATAGCTAACTATATTTATCCGCTTTATGCCAACACCCACTTGCCAGGTTCCATGATCTCGGTATCCAGTATGGTTTTAGCAGTACTTATAATGACGGGAGGAGACACTTCTCCTGGAACAATGCTTACTTTCTTTTTAGCTTTAGCACTGGTTTTATCCGCTGCACCTGGTGTTCCCGGTGGAGCAATCATGGCGGCCTTGCCATTCTTAGGAATGGTAGGGATTGACCCAACAGGGACAAGCGCTGCTTTATTGATCACCTTATATCTCACACAAGATTCCTTCGGCACTTCGATCAATGTTACTTCAGACCAAGGTATTGTGCCTATCGTCGACCAGTATTATAGAAAGTCGCGAGGGAACGCTGTTGGAGCCGAGCCTGCCGAAAAAACAAAGCCCTCTAATGCATAAAAAAGATATTAAAACTATCTAACATGAGAAGACAAAAACGCTGCGTTCTACTAAAAAGTAGAGAGCAGCATTTTTTATTTATTCTCCATCTGTAGTTTCTTCATCGTCATTGGTAGTCGCTTCTTCATTTTCATCATTTACCATAGTCTCTTGGAGATCTTCTGGTAAATCTTCTATAGGATATTCTTCTAGAAGTGTCTGGGATAAGCCTTCATAATCTCCTACTTGGAAATGAGCATCGAAAATTCTACGTGCGACATTATTGATTTCAAAATTAGAGTTTCTTTCCGGCATATAAGGGACCATAATGGCTATCGCAATTTCTGGATCATCATGAGGCGCATAACCGACAAAGGTGCGGTTCAGCACTTCGTCTCCGCGGTTTTCTTCTCTCTCGCCAAAGTATAAAGCCTCGGCTGTACCTGTTTTAGCTCCGATTTCATAAGGAGCACCTCCAAAGGCATTTCTGGCTGTCCCTCTGCTTCCGTGCGCAACACGGCGGAATCCTTCTTGTACGCGATCCATGGCGGTGTCGCTTACGGAAACTGTGTTCAGTACTTTCGGCTCATTTTGAGCTTCTACTGCCCCTACTTGCCCTTCTTCATTAGTATCTCTGATTTCTGACACCAGCTGAGGTGCATAGCGCGTTCCACCATTGGCGATCACACTGGCATATTGGGCGAGTTGTAAGGTAGTATAGCTGTCATACTGACCGAAGCTATAATAGAGAACCTGTCCGGGAGCAGAGACTGGACCTTTATAGCCTGTTTGTTCTCCAGGTAAGTCTATCCCTGTTTCAGCCCCCAGTCCAAACATAGCAAAATATCTTCTCAATTTGCCAAGCACCATTTCTGCATCGATAGTCAGAGGTTGATTGTATTCCAATGAATAGACCCCACCCATCCGCATGGCGATTTTAGACATATAAATGTTGGAAGAAACTTCAAGCGCTGTAATGTCGTTGACGGCTTCTGAACCATTGGGGTTAAAGACCGAACGGATGATATTGGTCCCTTGGACCTTGAGAGGTGCATCAACCATCACATTGTTCTCTGCATTCAAGACTCCGTCCATATAACCAGCTAAGATAGTCGCGCCCTTGATAACAGAACCTACCTCATAAGCACCAGTAAAGGTTCCTAGAGCGTCATCTTGAATTTCACCTTGTGATTCATTGTATTTTTTACCGACAAGACCTAAGATATCTCCATTGTTAGGGTCTAAAGCTGCAATGTAAATACTATTATTTAATCCCATACGATGATTATTGACATAGTCTTCAGCAATTGCCTCAAGCGTTGCTTGATAACCTAAATCGAGAGAGAGAACCAAGTTGCTTCCTTTTTTACCAGGGTAAATTTCTGTTTGGTTGACAACCTCGCCTCCTGAGTTAGTTTCAGTGTAGGAGCGAGATTTTGTTCCTTTCAAGACCGACTCGTATTCTTGTTCTAAAAAGCTTTGGCCTATACGATCATTACGAGAATAGCCCTGCGCCAGATAGTATCCTGCCTCTTCTTCAGGGATACCTTGATCCTCGGTCGATACAGCTCCGAGCACACTGCGGAGCATGCTCCCTTGTGGATAAACGCGTTCCCAGTCTGCCCCTGTACTGACACCAGGAAGAAGAGACAAGCTTTCATTTACTCGTGCGATCTCTTCTGAGCTGACCTCTTCATTTTTAATATTAATTGTAGATAAAGCATAGCCCGAGTTCATTTCCTTAAATATTGCTGTAGCTTCTCTATCTTCCTCTGTAAAACTCCTCAATTCTTCTTCTGTTACAGCCTCTAACTGTTTATCATAAAATTCACTTCCTGAAAGCTGTTTATCCTCATCTGACAGGCGATCATTTATTTCCTCTGTGTGTTTTGAGATATAATAATCTTTCATATCTCGAATAGAAATATCGAAATCATCTGGATTTTCGATTTCTGAAACACTGGGCATAGAGATGAGCTTTGCTAAGTTTTCAGCGACGTCAGCAATCTCTTCACTGGAAACGCCTTGTCCTCTCGTATAAGTGATAGCTGGTTTAGATTGATTTCCTACTAGCTTTCTATTGCTTGCGTCATAGATTTCGCCACGCGGCACATTTCCTGCTGCAATCGTAGTTTCAGTACGAGCGACTTCTGCTGCAAAGTCTTGTCCGCGGATAATCTGCAGGTATCCCAGCCGGAAAATAAGTGCAATAAATAAAACAAAGACAATAAAAAATAATAAATTTAATCGGGAAGGGATATGTGATTTTTCTTTTTTATTTTTGGATTGACGTCTCTTCATGATGACGCCCCTTTCTATTTGTACAATGAAAAACGTTCGTTTCTATATATTATCAAAGAAAGTTGTTTAATACTATGTTCTCACTGTAAATTTTTATTGATTAAAAATTACTTTTCTAACACAGCCTATAGCCTATGTATGCTATTCTAAACTATATCAACACACTATATTTAAATGAAAGTATGATTAAGAATGAAAAATTGGTTAAAAGAAAATCGTATTCCGCTGCTTGCATTTTTTATCCCTATATTGATAATGGGTATTATTTATGCTTTCAATTCAATCTATCCTTTTGGAGATGAAACCTTACTTACTATCGATCTAGGACAACAATACGTTGACTTTTATAGAGGGTTTCAAGACGTCATCATAGAAAATCCAGGTCGTATTTTTTACGCTTTAAATAAATCTCTGGGCGGTGAGATGGCTGGTATCTGGAGTTATTATTTAATGAGTCCCTTAAATATTATTTTCCTCTTCTTCCCGCCTTACCATATTGATATTGCGGTTACCCTCATCAGTTTATTAAAAATCGGCCTTATTGGCTTATCCATGAGTTATTTCTTAGAAAAAGCTTTCAGGAGCTTCAGTTATCTTACTCTCATTTTTTCGACAAGCTATGCGCTGATGGGCTATATGATTATTTATCAGATGAACTTAATGTGGTTAGATGGTGTAGCTCTCCTTCCTCTTGTAGCACTGGGAGTTGAGGAAATCCAAAGAAAACATCGTGGGACCTTTTATACTGTTGCCTTAGGCTTAGCTTTCTTTACCAATTACTATATCGGCTACATGATTGCTCTTTTCATAACCTTATACTTTATCTACCGTCTGATAAGTGCCCGCGAAAACCGATATCATGAACGTCTGAACCTTTCATCCAAGCGTTATATGTGGAAAACAAGCGGTCTTTTTATCTGGCACTCCCTCTTGGCAGCAGGGATAGGACTGATTTTATACCTGCCTACCCTCTATTCACTTCTGCAGAGCAAAGCTGCGTATGGAGGAGATGCATTCGACTGGTCCTTTGCTTACCCTGTTCAAGATATTTTATCAAAATTTGTGGTAGGCGCTTTTAACTTTGATCAACTGCCATCAGGCCTGCCCAATATTTTTGTAGGCAGTCTCGTTCTCATCTTTTTCGTTACTTTCTTTTTTAATAATAATTTTTCAAAACGAGAAAGATTGGGGACAGGACTCCTTACCTTATTCCTAGTCTTTTCCATGAATATTGAAAGCTTAAATCGCTTCTGGCACGGCTTCCAAGACCCTATTTGGTTCCCTTATCGCTTTTCCTTTGTCTTCAGCTTCTTTTTAATTTTTATTGCGTTTCGGTCATCCCAACACTTTTCCGGTCTTCCTAAAAAAATGACCGTCCTCTCCTTCGCTGTTGCTGCTTCGATACTGCTTCTCATTTTTGAGCAAGACTTTGATTATATTGAACCTATTCAGTTACTCGTCACTTTTCTTTTTATAGGCTTATTCTTACTCAGTCTTAATGAGAACATTTACGGAAAGAAAAAATGGATCAACTTACTGCTTATCTTGCTTGTGTTTGGGGAATTAGGTGTTAATGGTATGATTTCGTTTAATCGGATATCGCATGTCGATCGCGATACTTTCGTTACAGATCAGAAAGCACTGGATGAAGTCATCCAGCCCATTCAAGTCCAAGATAAGAGCTGGTATCGTTTAGAAAAGACATTCCACAGATCTAAAAATGACAGCCACCAAGCAGATTATATGGGCGCTACGCACTTCAGTTCCACACATGAGAGCCGTATTCCTGATTTGTACCAGGCTTTGGGACTTCCAGCAAGTAACGGATATTCCGTCTATTCCAATGGGACCCTCTTAACAGACGCTCTCTTCGGGATTAAATATTATCTTGCGGACTTAAAAAGTAATAATCTTCAGTATACTATTGTCCCTCACCCTGACTTTGAAAATCAGTACACCACCCGCTCAGAATTGATCGAGAAGGGAAAAATTGAACCTATTTTAGATGAAGAGCTTTATGAATACGATCCGAATGTTGTTCAAACCAAGCCCGACTTACAGTACTATCCGAAAGTAGACGAGATTGAAGAGACTTTCGAACTTCACGTCAATCCATACTATTTTTCATTAGGCTTTTTAGTGAGTAGTGGCATGCAAGACGTCTCTATAGAGGACGATAACCCGATGGAGGTTCAGAATAAAATTTTTGAACAGCTCTCATCTTCTCAGCAATCAGCAGAACCGCTTATCGAAAAAATACCTAGTCAGATTACTACAGAAAATGTCACCCTTACGACAGAAGACGGGGAACGCAAAGCAGTGCGGGAACAGCCTGGCGAACCCTCATTTATAGAAATCAGTTTTTCCAATGATTTTCAAGATGCTTATTATCTTACAATGAATCAAGATATTTCAGGTGAAGATGTTAATCTCTATCTTAACGGAAAACCTTTTTATTTCTACGACACTTATGACGATACTGTCGTTCACAACCTAGCAGGCAGAAGCGCGAGATATGAGACAGTGTTCCGCATTGAACTTGTCACAGAAGAAATTCCAATTGATGACATAGAAGTTTATCAATTCGACTATCATCAATTTGCTCCTATTGCAGCAGAAGTGCAGGAGAAAGGGTTAGAAATCACTTCCTTCACTGATACAACGATAAATGGTGAAATTTCAGTAGCGGAAAAGGACAGCGTGATGATGTTCACCCTTCCTTATGATACTGCTTGGAAAATCCATGTAGATGGACAACCTGTTGAAACATTTGAAGTGCTAGACAGCCTGCTTGCCATTGAACTGCCAGAAGGAGAACACCATATCGAATTACAATATAGAAATCCCTGGTTTCTATGGGGAGCTTTCTCGTCACTTGTCTTCCTCCTCCTCACTTATATAACCTGGCTCTGGCAAAGAAAAAGCGAATAGTTTAACAAGACGAATTCCTCAATCAAGTTAGAAGAATTCGTCTTTTTATATAAAAAAACCAAAGCAAATCATCCTTAAGATGATATGCCTTGGTCCTTGTCTGTTCATTTTATATCTTACTATTGAGCGTTCGCGTAGCGTTCTGCAACATAATCCCAGTTCACTACGTTAAAGAATGCATCAACGTAGTCTGCACGAACGTTTTTGTAGTTCAGGTAGTATGCGTGCTCCCATACGTCAACGCCAAGTAGAGGCTCTTTCCCATCTGTCAATGGAGAGTCTTGGTTTGCTGTAGATACGACCTCTAATTTACCGTTATTAGATACTAACCATGCCCAACCAGATCCGAATTGACCTGTAGCAGCTGATTTGAACTCTTCTTTGAATTGATCGAAACTTCCGAAAGCTTCGTTCATAGCATCTGCTAATTCACCTTCAGGTTGTCCGCCACCGTTTGGAGACATCATTTTCCAGAATAAATCGTGGTTGTAGTAACCTCCGCCTTGGTTACGTACAGCAGTTTGAATGTCTTCTGGAAGATCATTTAGTCCTGCAATTAATTCTTCAATTGATTTGTTTTCGTGTTCTGTTCCTTCAACTGCAGAATTTAGTCCGCTGCGGTAGCTTTCATGGTGCTTGTCGTGGTGAAGCTTCATTGTCTCTTCATCAATAGTCGGTTCCAATGCGTCATATGCATAGGGCAGTTCTGGTAATTCAAAAGTCATAATTAAATTCCTCCTTGATTTTTTCTCTTTACATATTAAAGATAACATAATCTGTCTTGGAAGCACAGG
>JBHWPB010000129.1:0-2746 GCA_043424675.1 Carnobacteriaceae bacterium
TAGCTGCTTTATTGGATACTTGCAACAGTCTCATTCAATTATATTTTAACTGAATTTTATGGTGCAACTTCTGATTGCATTTGGTGAACTTCTTCAACAGTTAATTCACGGGAACTTGTTACGTCTAACTCCCCGTCAATAATTTGTTGTCTTAAATCTTCTACCTCTTGAATGGTTTCTTCATCATAATACTCTCTGAAATATTCATTATCGGCAAGCCCTACACCATTTTCAGCAAAGCCTAGTATTTCATTTTCACCAAAGACGAGTTCTCCATCCAGGTAGAGGTTAATCGCACGGTGTAAAGATTCTCCTACGTTTTTCATGACTGATGTAGGAATAACTTGCGCATACTCTTCTTGCCCTTGCTGCTCATACATCATCGCCATATCAGAGTCTACACCTAGGATGAGGCCATCGCGTTCGATAGCTGCTTCAATCATACCCGCACTTGCTCCTCCGGAGACTACGAAAACGGTACTTGCATCTTGGTCATACATAGCTAGTGCTAATTCTTTTCCTCGCGCAGAGTCTGTCCATGATCCAATGTAACTTGTCATAATTTCAACATCTGGATTTGCTTTTTGTGCTCCTTCAATATAACCGACTAAGAAGTTTTGAATGGTTGGATTTTCCATTCCTCCGACAAATCCAAGTTTGCCTGATTCACTAGTTTTCGCTGCAAGGTACCCTCCTAGGAAAGACGCCTCATTTTCAGAATAAATGATAGAATATACGTTATCAGCTGGGTTTTCTTCGAAGTTATATTCTGTATCAAAAAGAACGAATGCAGTTTCAGGATAATCTTCTGCATATTGTACCAGGTAATCTTCAAATTGTGATACTAAAATCATCATATCGTACCCTGCATCAGCAGTATCTAAGAAACTAGCCTCGTAGTTTGATGTGTCCTCTCCCACTTCAATGACATCTATCTCTACTTGGTCGCCATGTTCTTCTCTAGCAGACTCCATACCTTCCACTGCAGAGTCGTTAAACGATAAATCTCCTGTAGTTTGAATCAACAATGCAATTCTAGCCGGCTCACCGCTCTCTGCTCCGCTTTGAGGTGCTCCACCTTCTTCACTCGTATCTGAGCCTCCACCACCGTTTCCACATGCGACCAAAATAAATGCTACCAAGGACATTAGAATTAACTTAAATTTCTTTTTCACTTTCTTTCCCCCATCTTTTATCTTTTTTATAATTTTCTATACATATTCTTAAAAATTAGGAATCGTCTCTACTGTAGTATATGGTAGTATCTACAGCATGTTCCCATCCCTCATATAATTCTTTTCTTTTAGCCTCTTCCATATTTGGCTCGAAGGTTGTACCTGGACCTACTAATGTTTTCAGCTCATCGAAGTCTTTCCAATAGTCGACTGCTAGACCCGCTAAGTAAGCTGAGCCCAGAGCAGTCGTTTCTATATTTTTAGGACGTCTTACTGTAGTGTTTGTGATATCAGCTTGGAACTGCATTAAGTATTCATTCATAGAAGCTCCGCCATCGACGCGCAATTCTTTAATTTTAATACCCGTGTCTTTTTCCATAGCATCAAAAACGTCACGCGAGAGATACGCGATGGACTGCAAAGTTGCTTTCGCAAAATCATTTTTATCTGTACCTCGCGTAATACCGTAAACTGCTCCACGCGTGTTAGGTTCCCAATGAGGTGCGCCTAATCCTGTAAAAGCAGGCACCATGTATATTTCATCATCACTTTCAGATTCATAAGCCATCTCTTCGGTTTCGGGTGATTCTTCGATAATTTGAAGACCATCTCTTAACCATTGGATGGCGCTTCCTGTCACGAAGATCGACCCTTCTAATGCATAATTAACCTTTCCGTCTATGACATACCCGATCGTGGTGGCGAGATTGTTTTCTGAAACCGGTGCTTCTTCTCCCATATTCATAATAATGAAAGAGCCTGTTCCATAGGTATTTTTAACCATACCTTTTTCAAAAGCCATCTGACCGATTAAGGCTCCTTGCTGATCTCCACACATACCAGCTATCGGAATAGTTTCTCCAAAAAAGTGATACGTGGTTGTTTTTCCATAGACTTCTGAATTACTTTTCACTTCCGGCAGCATAACTTCTGGTATATTCAATAACTCCAGCAAGTCATGATCCCACTCTAAATCATGGATATTGAATAGCATCGTTCGTGAAGCATTAGAGTAATCCGTTTTATGCGCCCCACCATCTGTGAGTTTATATAAAAGCCAAGTATCAATTGTCCCGAACAGCAGCTCACCATTCTCTGCTCTTTCTTGCCCGTTTTCAATTTTATCTAAAATCCATCGGATCTTGGTAGCAGAATAATAAGCATCAATTTGGAGGCCAGTCTTTTCACGAACTATCTCAGTATACCCTGCTTCAATCAAGTCATCAGCGATCTCCTGCGTCTGACGCGACTGCCACACAATCGCGTTATACACAGGAAGCTCTGTTTCCTTATCCCAAACTACAGTTGTTTCACGTTGGTTTGTTATACCAATTGCCTCGATTTGAGAGGGATGGATGTTCCCATTGATCAAAGAACTGGATATAACAGATTGAACATTGTTCCAAATTTTATTAGCGTCATGCTCTACCCATCCTGGTTTCGGAAAAATTTGTTCAAATTCCTCTTGGGCTCCTGAAATAATGTCTCCAGACTTGTCTACAATCACCGACCGCGAACTGGTCGTCCCCTGGTCAATGGCCAATATATATGTTTCTCTATCCACTAACAGG
>JBHWPB010000130.1:0-16132 GCA_043424675.1 Carnobacteriaceae bacterium
AGCTCTGTGAAACTAGTAGTAACCAAAAATCGCAAAGAAGGCAGTCAGATTGTTTTTGATTTTCTCTATGATCAAATTAAAAACAATGGGGTCCAAAGCTTAGGACTAGCTACGGGAAGTACACCTGAAGGCGTCTATCAATTGCTTGCTGAGAGCGATCTCGACTTTTCTGATAAAGTTTCGATAAACTTGGATGAATATCAGGGGTTAGAAGATGAGCACCCGCAAAGTTATCATTATTTTATGAAAGAACATTTATTACAATATAAACCTTTTAAAGAAAGCTATGTGCCCGACGGAACTGGAAGCGAAGAAAAAGTTGTGAAAGAGTATGAGGACATACTTGAAAAGCATCCGATCAATATACAGCTTCTAGGGATTGGAGTCAACGGGCATATTGGATTCAATGAACCTGGCACGCCTTTCGATTCACGTACTCATAGAGTCCGTTTAGCTGAGGAAACGATTGAAGCGAACAAAAGATTCTTCGATAATAAGGAAGAGGTCCCTAAGTGTGCTTATACTATGGGTCTTGGGACTATCATGGAAGCGGACCAGATTGTTCTAATGGCTTTTGGTGAAGGGAAAGCAGAGGCAATTCATAAAGCTTTAGAAGGCCCCGTCACGACAGAAGTTCCAGCCAGCATTCTTCAGCGCCACAACAACTTATTGGTTGTGGTAGATGAAGAAGCTGCTCGAGATTTAAGCCAAGAGACACTAAAAAAATATCGTTAATGAAAATCTCTTCATTTTATAAGTCAGAAACTTATATTATGAAGAGATTTTTTAATTATCATGAATTGGGGACACTTTTCATCGCCCATTTTTTATCCTGACTGTGGAATTTCAATGTATCGTTCGTCTCCGAGCTCATATTCGCCTTGGGCGCTGAGCCAGCCGGTTGTGAGTTCTTTAAACTCAGCCACTTCATCAGTATCTGCGAAACAGATAAAAGTGACTTTATCGGTATATTCAATATCTGCTAAATGATATTTTGAATTCTGCAATTCATTTTCAAGCTTGCCGCTTAAGGTATAATCGACCGTGAGACGTATTTCTTGCTGGAGACGGCGTTCGACCACTCCTAAAGCATCTACTGCATCGTTGACGACGCCGCCATAAGCACGGATGAGTCCGCCTGCGCCCAGTTTCTTTCCACCGAAGTAACGCGTGACGACAGCCGTCACATACTGCAGTTCTCTTTTTTTGAAAATTTCCAGCATAGGAATCCCAGCTGTTCCGCTCGGTTCTCCATCATCTCTTGCACGCTGGATCTCATTATGATCGCCGATCTGATAAGCTGAACAGTTATGGGTCGCGTCGCGGTGTTCTTCTTTGATCTGTTGAATGAAGTCAATGGCTTCTTCTTCTGTCTGGGTACGTTTAAGGTGAGCAATAAAGCGAGACTTTTTAATCTCGACTTCATGAGTTCCTTCCTTTTGTATCGTTCGATAACTTTTTAACATCACTTTGTTCCTTTCATCTCTTTGTAGTAGTATAGCAAAGAGAGCTGTATTCCGCATCCATTCTTGTCTGACCTTTAGGCGACCAGTTGAATTTATGACAACCTTAAACATAAAATAGTAAAATTGAGAACGATAGTTAAGATTTTAGGGGGAAAATTATGAAGATCGCATTAGTAACAGATACAGTAAGTAATCTCAGTATTGAAGAAGCTGAAAAATTAAATATCCACTTAGTCCCATTGAACGTGCATTTTGGCAAAGAGTCTTATAAAGACCTTTATGAATTAGAGACGGCCGATTTCTATAAAAAAATGGCGGAAGAAGAGGAACTGCCCAAAACATCCCAGCCTGCTATAGGAGAGTTCATAGAAGTCTATAAGGCATTGCTTGAGGATTATGATCACATCTTGAGTATCCATGTGGCAGGGGAATTGTCTGGCACCTTTGCGTCAGCTCAGGCTGCTGCCAGAGAAGTGGAAGCTGGGCGTATAACGGTGTATGATTCCAGACATGTCTCTGTGCTGCAAAAAAATATTGTTTTAGAAGCACGGCGTTTGCTTGATAAAGGTTGGAAGGTGGATGAAATTCTGGCTCGTTTAGATAAAATAAGTGACTATACGCGAGGGTATGTTGCTGTAGAAACCCTTGAAAATCTTGTGAAAGGTGGTCGCCTCTCTGGGGTAGCGGGAACGGTGGCGAATATTTTACGTATCAAACCTATTTTACTCGTTCATCAAGATGAAGTGGTTGCTTATGAAAGGGTCAGAACTATCACAAAAGCAATCAACCGTGTGAAAGAGATTGCAGATGAGAGGATGCAGGAACTCGAAGCAGAAGGGTTGAGACCGCAGCTGGATATCTTACATGGGGCGGCAGTCGAGTTAGCAGAATCTACGAGAGAAGATTTACTTGAGAAATACCCTGGTCAAGAGATCACGATAAATGAAATCAGTCCAGTAGTCGGGGTGCATGCTGGGCCAGGAGCTTTAGGCATCGTTGTTTCTGTACGTTTTGACGATTGAAAATCAAAATAAATCTTAAAAATCTCTATTCCAAAAAAGGAATAGAGATTTTTTCACGTATGTTTGAGTAACGAGGTGAGAAGATGAAGAAAATAGAACGTCTTTATGGACGACTGTTGCTTGAAAGAGAATGGACGGAAGGGCTGGATGCAGGACAGATATCAAACATAAAAACCGCCTGCGAAACTCAGCCGGGGCAAGATGTGTCAGATGGAAAACGTCAGTGTAATCGCTGCTTAACTTCTAAACCTGCTAACTTTCATGAAATACCCTGCCGGACGTGTTCTCCTTGTTATTACTGCGAAGCTTGTCTGAGGATGGGGATCGTCAGATCATGCAGCGTCCTCTATCACCTCAAAGAAAGGAATGAATTTGCGAGATTAAAAGAGCCGCTCCTCGCTTGGTCGGGCGAACTGTCCAAACAGCAAGCCCAAGCTTCAGAAGAAATCAAAGATTCCATGCGACAACATGCCACACATTTAGTCTGGGCGGTGACAGGGGCAGGAAAAACGGAGATGTTGTTTGAAGGAATTGCCGATGCTTTACAGGCAGGAAAAAGAGTAGCGATCGCTTCACCGCGTATGGATGTCTGCCGGGAGCTGGAACCGAGAATTCAAGCTGCTTTCCCAACTGTTCCTTTAATCACGCTTCATGGTGAGATGGAGGAAGACTATCGCTACACGCCGCTGCTTATTGCTACCACGCATCAGCTCATACGCTTTAAAGCAGCTTTTGATGTACTAATTATTGATGAAATTGATGCCTTTCCTTTCTATGGAGATGACATGTTGCATCAAACGGCGATGCGCTCTGTAAAAGAAGAGGGAGCGCTGATCTACTTGACTGCTACTCCAGACCGTTACCTGATGCAGAGAGTAAAAGAGAATGAAATCGAAGCTTCTATCTTGCCTGCCCGTTACCACGGCTACCCTCTGCCCGTCCCTCAACTGATTTGGGCGGGGAATTGGAGAAAAAAATTATTGAAACAGTCTCAACGTCATATCGTTATTAAAAGTATTGAAAGATTGTTGAGCGAGGGTCGACGTTTTCTCATCTTTCTTCCGCATATTGAATGGATGAAAAAATTTGAAAAAATATTAGAAAAATATTTTTCTGAATACAAGTTTACCAGTGTATCTTCACAAGATCCGGAACGCAAAGAGAAAGTACAAGGGATGAGAGACGAGTATTATGACTTTCTTCTATCGACAACTATCCTTGAACGCGGCGTCACGTTTTCAAATATCGATGTGATGGTGATAGGAGCAGAAGACCGTACTTTCAAAGAGGCGGCCCTTGTTCAAATTGCAGGACGGGCTGGGCGGTCTCCAGACTACCCGAGCGGTGAGGTTTTGTTTTTTCATGGAGGAAAAACACAAGCGATGAAGCTGGCAATCAAACAGATTGAGGAAATGAACCGGCAAGCGAAGGAAAGGCAGTTGCTGAAGGATGTCTGAGTGTCTTTGGTGCAAGAAAGCTATCACACCGAACCTTTCCTTATTCTCCCTCTTTTCCTTTCGAGTGATTGCTTCTTCTTATCGCTGTCAGAGTTGCGAAAACTCTCTGCAGAAATTGAATCAAAGTCTGCAGTGTCCCGGTTGTGCGCGTTCCCAAGAAAGCAGCGAGATGTGTAGAGATTGCGAACGTTGGAACTTGCATTACCCAAACCGTGTCTTGAAACATCAGAGCCTCTTTCAATATAATGATTTCTTTAAAGAGATTCTGAGCGCCTATAAATACAGTTGCGATTTTCGTCTGCGCTATTTTTTTGTAGCAGACTTGAAAGTGGCACTGAAACCTTTTCTCAAAACCCACAGCTTCGTCCCCATCCCCATATCAGCTCACAGTTTTCAAAAACGAGGCTTCAACCAGATTGCCAGTTTGTTGGATGCGGCGGCGCTTCCTTATGAGAATTTGTTGATAAATCAAAACGCGACTAATCAATCTCTTAAGACAAGGAAGGAGAGGATGGAAACGTCACAGTATTTTAGAATTTCAGAAGAAGCTCAAGCGATTCCCCTTCATAAAAAATATCTCTTGATCGATGATGTTTACACGACGGGACGAACGCTCTATCATGCGCGCGACCTTCTGGTAGAAGCGGGTGCAGAAGAAGTTTTAACTTTTACACTCGCGCGCTGACTCGTCATAAATGATTAGGAATACGGAGCAGGGTTTGCTAATATGATAATAAATGAATATTAATTCTACTAACTGAGGGGGAAAGAAATGCGCACGATTGAAGGCACGAAAACGATGATTGATGCTGGTCTGGGGGAAATCAGGTGCGATCTAGTAATTAAAAATGTGAAATTGGTGAATGTGTATTCGCAAGAAATTTATGAGACAAAAATCTATATCAAAGGAAAGAGGGTTGTTTCGATAGACCCTGAAGCAACTTTAGAAGCGGATAAAGAAGTAGAGGGAAAAGGGATGTATGCTCTTCCTGGCTTTATCGACGGCCATATGCACTACTCTTCTTCTATGATCACCCCTGAAGCTATGTCGCAGGTCATTGTCCCTCAAGGAACAACGACACTCGGGGTAGATTTAATGGAAATCGCAAACGTCGGGGGCAAAGAGATTGTGGAGTTGCTGTTGAAAGGGAAAGAGGACCTCCCCTACCGGATTGCTACTCAAGTCCCAACTCGTGTCCCTACCGCACCGGGCCTTGAAACGACAGGCGCTGTCATCGATGCAGAGGAATCCTATGAGTTACTTCAACAATCTGGCGTTATTTCTTTAGGAGAGATCGCGCCATCCAAAATCCTACAGAGAAATGATGACGAAACGATTCAAAAAATCGTAGATGCGATCAATATGGGTAAAATCGTAAACGGACACGCAGTAGGCGTCAACACTCAAGAAATCAGCGTGTATGCTGCTGCAGGTATCACGGATGATCATGAACCGGTCGAATGGGAAGAAGCGCTCGATCGGATGCGCATGGGGCTTGACGTTATGATCAGAGAAGGAAGCGGCGCCCGAAACTTGGATATGTTCGTCACGAATGCTTTAGAAAAAGGCTACAGTTTCGATAATACATTCTTCTGCACGGACGACAAACAGATTACCGATATTGCAGCAGAAGGTCATATCAATTACAACGTGAACCGTGCGATAGAGTTAGGCGTAGAACCGCTCACAGCGATTACCATGGCAAGTTTGAATGCGGCCAAACATTTCAGAGTAGAGCACGATTATGGGAGTATTACACCCGGACGCTTCGCGGATATTATTTTATGTGACTCTATCGAAAAAGTAGAGCCTGAGCAAGTGTATTTTGAAGGCAGAAAAGTTTTTGAAAAAGATAAACAGCCGGTTGCAATTATCGAGAGAGAGTTCCCAGATTGGGTCAAAGATACTATTACCTTTAAGAACGAGATTACACCAGATTCATTCACACTTGCAGCACCTTCAGACGAAAAGTCTGTGAAAATCAATCTGATTGAACTCGTCAAAGATCAAATCGTCAATAAGCATAAAACAGCAACTTTGCCTGTGAGGGATGGAGAAGTGACCGGAGATCTTGAGCAGGATATTTTAAAGGTTGCCATTGTTGAAAGGTACGGCAAAAACGGCAATGTAGGCGTTTATTTTGTCAAAGGGTTTACCTTGGAGCGCGGAGCTTTAGCTTATTCTATGTCCCACAATCACCAGAATGTCTGTGTGATTGGAGAAAACGATGAGGATATGGCACAGGCAGTTAACGCTGTCAAAGACATGAAAGGGGGGCTGGTCACGGTGATTGATGGAGAAATCATCGAAAAGATGCCGTTGACAATCGGCGGTCTGATGAGCGAAGAAATGGAGGCTTCTGTCATCGCCGATCAGTTGACTAGAATGAATGAGTCCGCTCGAGAGACAGGCTGTACTTTAGCTGCTCCTTTCATGACTTTAAGCTTTATCGGCCATCCTGCTATCTCAGAGCTCGGGCCGACAGACAAAGGATTGGTCCATGTCAGCACGCAAGAGTTCATTCCGGTTCTTATCGGTCCCTCTCACTAAAGCGGAATGGATTTCGTTGTGAAAGAAGGGGCTTTGAGATATAATATTAGTGAGTAAAGAGGATGAGGATTGATCTAAAACTTCATTCTTTATTACTAGAAAGGGGAGAATGCGTCATGTTAATATATACTATTCGCGGTGAAAATATCGAGGTTACTCCTGCAATCAGAGAGTACGTGGAAAAGAAGGTCAGCAAGGTCGAAAGATATTTCGATGAAATGCCTGAATCAACCGCCCACGTAAACCTCAGCACGTATCCCGATAACAGTGCGACAGCGGAGGTTACTATTCCTCTACCTTATCTCACTTTACGAGCTGAAGAGACTTCTGAAGATCTTTACGGCAGTATCGACTTAGTCGTGGATAAGCTGGAAAGACAGGTCAGAAAACACAAGACAAAAATTAATCGTAAAGCAAGAGAAACAGGGCTTGTTGAACAATCCACCCTAGATGAAGATTTAGGAGAAGGAATTGAAGAAGAGGAAGACCAGCCTTTCGAAGTTGTTCGTACAAAGAGTTTGAACCTCAAACCGATGTTCGGCGAAGAGGCAATTTTACAGATGGAAATGCTAGGACATGACTTCTTCATTTACGAAGATGCGGACACGATGAGCACTAATGTCGTCTACAAAAGAGACGATGGAAATTATGGTTTAATCGAAACAAGCTTAGACTAATAAGATAACAACTTTATAAAGTGTCTGTGCTTCGGCGCAGACACTTTTTAATGTATTTTGAGACAGTCATTCAGAGCACTATTTAGCACACGTTCTTTAGTCATGCTCCAAAGGACTGCATGAGTGAATGTTCCAAGAAAATACTCAGAAGCTTTCAGCTTCTTTCCGTTTTTCTCTCCAACCTCTCTCATTCATGATGTCCTTTGCCGCACACTCTCTAATCAAAAAATTAGACTGAGGACTCAAAAGCTTTATAATAATGATACTAAAGGAGGGCTTGTATGAGTGATAAGAAGATAGAATTAGAGACACTTGCTAATATAGAAAACTTGAACATGTCAGATGCATTCGTATGTGATTTTGAGACAGGAGAATGCGGCCCTGTGGCTATAGACAAGATGGAAAATGAAAATAAGGAAGAGGAGCGTCAAGATGGAGATAACAATATGGTCTGATTTTGTCTGCCCGTTCTGCTATATCGGGGCAACACACTTGGAACAAGCGCTGGAAAACTTTGAGCATGCCGATGAGGTTTCTATTGAATATAAAAGTTATCAGTTAGAACCTGATGCTGAATATGATCCTGAAAAAAGCTTTATGCAGGCGATGGCAGACCGCAAAGGGAGATCGGTGGCTGAGATGCAAAAAATGCATGATCAAGTGGATGAAATGGCTAAAAATGCCGACTTGTATTACAATTTCGATGAGATGAAATTGACAGATACTTACCCCGCTCACCGTGTCTTTCAGTA
This sequence comes from Carnobacteriaceae bacterium, assembly GCA_043424675.1. Taxonomy (GTDB): domain Bacteria; phylum Bacillota; class Bacilli; order Lactobacillales; family Carnobacteriaceae_A; genus JBHWPB01. The sequence continues at coordinate 7,926 of JBHWPB010000130.1, forward strand.
TGCGAAAGAAAAAGGGGTGGGGGTAGAGTATTATGATAAATTTTACCAGGCTTATTTTACTGATGGAAAACTCATCAGTGACCCTGATGTTATCGTTAATATTTCTAAAGAAGTCGGCCTCGATGAAAAGAAAGTAAGAGACATTTTGGAAGAGGACCTCGCATACGACCAACAAGTTAAAGAAGATATCCGCCAAGCCGCACAAGTAGGCGCCCGCGGGGTACCGTTTTTTGTTTTCAATAACAAGTATGCTGTTTCAGGTGCCCAACCTGTAGAGGTCTTTGAGCAAGTCTTGTCGCAGGTTCATACTGAATTCGCAGAGGATTCGGAAGCTTAGTTCTCAAGAGAAATCCTCACCCATCCCTTCTATATTACTTTTATGTAAAAAATAGCGGACAGACTTTTATTTATGAAGAGTTTGGTGCTATAATAGTAGAGTATAGCTTAAATGAAGATTTAAGCTTTTTTTGCTTTCACACGTATATACTCGCGCGAATTATTTAGTAGAGATAAAAAGAAATTAATAGGAGAATTCATATATGGCAAACTTTTTAAGACGCTTTTTTGATAGCGATAAACAAATACTGAAAGGTTATGGTCGCATTGCTGATCAAATCGAAGCCCTAGCGGATGAGATGGCAGACCTTTCCGACGCAGACCTACAGAATAAAACCCCTGAATTCCAAGAACGTTATAAAGCAGGCGAAACGCTCGATGAGTTACTAGTAGAAGCCTTCGCTGTTGTGAGAGAAGCGGCGAAAAGAGTCCTCGGTCTCTACCCATTCCGCGTCCAGCTGATGGGAGGGATTGCTTTACACGAGGGGAACATTGCAGAGATGAAAACAGGGGAAGGTAAAACATTGACAGCAACTATGCCCGTTTACCTCAATGCTCTTTCCGGAGACGGTGTTCATGTCATTACAGTAAACGATTATTTGGCCACACGTGACGCTGAAGAGATGGGAGAGCTCTACACTTGGCTAGGACTTACGGTAGGACTCAATTTAAACTCTAAAACAAAAGATGAAAAAAGAGAAGCATACGACTGTGATATTACCTACAGCACCAACAACGAGGTGGGGTTCGATTATCTCCGTGACAATATGGCTGTTTACAAAGACCAGCTTGTCCAGAGAAGAGGATTAAATTATGCGATTATTGATGAGATTGACTCCATTTTAATTGATGAAGCCCGTACTCCTTTAATTATTTCTGGAGCAGCTGAAAGTTCAACCGCTCTCTACAATCGCGCTGATTATTTTGTCAAGGGATTAGATAGAGATGAAGATTATTCTATCGATGTTTCTTCAAAAACGGTTGCTTTAACCGAAGAGGGAATGGAAAAAGCTGAAAAAACATTTCAGAAACAAAACTTGTACGATATTGACAATCAGCCTCTCCTCCACCATCTCGACAACGCCTTGCGTGCGAATTATATCATGGAAAGAGACGTAGATTATGTTGTCGATGAAGAACAAGTCAAAATAGTCGACCAATTTACAGGTCGTATTATGGAAGGACGCCGTTATTCAGACGGACTTCACCAAGCGATTGAAGCGAAAGAAAATGTCGAGATTCAAGACGAATCCAAGACAATGGCAACCATCACATTTCAAAACTTATTCCGTATTTATGACAAACTTGCGGGAATGACAGGGACGGCGAAAACAGAGGAAGAAGAATTTCGTGAGATTTACAACATGGATGTTATTCAGATTCCTACCAACGAACCGATGATTCGAGATGATAAACCTGATTTGATTTATCCAAGCTTGGAATCAAAATTTGAGGCTGTAGCTGAAGAAATTGCAGCTCGTCATGAAAAAGGACAGCCGGTGCTCGTAGGGACAGTGGCGGTGGAAACCTCTGAGTACTTGAGTTCGCTCTTAGATAAAAAAGGAATCCCGCATGAAACCTTAAACGCTAAGAACCACTTTAGAGAAGCTGAAATCATCCAAGATGCTGGCCAAAAAGGCTCAGTTACTATTGCAACAAACATGGCAGGGCGTGGAACAGACATCAAGCTCGGCCCTGGCGTGGAAGAGTTAGGTGGCCTTGCGGTTATCGGAACAGAAAGACACGAATCTCGTCGTATCGATGACCAGCTCCGTGGACGCTCTGGACGTCAAGGAGACCGGGGAGTCTCTCAGTTTTATCTTTCCTTAGAAGACACTCTCATGCGCCGTTTTGGCTCTGATGCCATTCAGCGTGTCTTAGAAACACTGAAAATCGAAGGGGAAGATGCTGTCATCGAGAGTGGGATGGTCAGCCGTCAAGTTGAGTCCGCTCAAGAACGTATTGAAGGGAACAACTACGATTCCCGTCGTAATGTTCTGCGTTATGATGACGTCATGAGAGAGCAGCGTGAGGTTATCTATCAACAAAGACAACAGATTATTAATGAAGAAGAATCCTTGAGATATGTCACGGTTCCGATGATCAAGAGAACGATCCAAGCGGTGGTCGGCGCCAATACGTTTGGGGAACCTGAAGAATGGAACCTAGAATATATTGTAGATTTTGCTAAGAATACATTGGTTCATTCCGATACAATAGAAGTTTCAGACATTGAAGGGAAATCTTCAGCAGAAATTGAGGAGTACCTCTTAGAACGTGCTGAAAAAGTTTACGAAGAAAAGTTAGAAGCTGTTGCTGATGAAAAACAAATGCTGGAATTTGAAAAAGTTGTCGTCTTGAGAGTCGTCGACAGTAAATGGACCGACCATATCGACCAGATGGATCAGCTCCGTCAGGGGATTGGTTTACGCTCTTACGGACAGAGCAACCCGCTAAATGAGTACCAGCAAGAAGGATATCGTCTCTTTGAAGAGATGATTGCTTCGATTGACAGAGATGTCACGCGCATCATCTTGAAATCTGAAGTCCGTCAAAACTTAGAGCGTGAAGCAGTCAATCAACCGACACGTAAGAAGTCAGGCGGCGACGTGAAAATGAGCAGTCACCGTACTAAGAACAGTGGCAAGAAAGAACCGAAAATGTCACGCAAGTTCCGTCGACTAGCCGAACAAAACAAGAAAGAACAATAAGATAAAGAGAAGGTCGAGATAAGCTTTTTAAGAGTGTAAAAGGCCGCTGACTCAACCTTTTTGTGTTTTCATATAATATGTTCCCAAGCAAAGGTAAGCATACTCAGGAGGATAATGAAATGGATAAAAATAAAATCATAGAAAATATAGAAAAAGCATCCAAACAAATCGAAGACTTCAGGGGGTCTCTTTGACCTCGATCAGATGGAAGAAGACATTTCGATCTACGACCAGAAAATGACAGAACCGACATTCTGGGATGACTCTGATCAAGCTCAGAAAATGATCGAAGAATCGAATACAGTCAAATCGAAATATAACCGCTTCACGTCACTCTCTGATCATCTAGAAGAATTAAAAACGATGGTCGAATTGCTGGAAATGGATGATGATGAAGGCTTGCGAGAGGAACTGGAAGAGGGACTTCTCGAGTTAAATGAAAAGCTGGGAGATTATGAACTAGAAATGCTTTTAAGCGATGAGCATGACGATTCCAATGCTATCTTAGAAATTCAATCCGGAGCAGGGGGAACGGAAGCTCAGGATTGGGCCAGCATGTTATATCGCATGTACCGCCGCTGGAGTGAACAGAGAGGTTTCAGCATAGAAGTGATTAGTTACCATGCGGGGGATGAAGCAGGGATTAAAAGCGTCACGATTTTAATTAAAGGAGAGAATGCCTACGGACTCTTGAAATCTGAACAAGGGGTTCACCGTTTGGTTCGAATCTCGCCGTTTGATTCACAGAGTCGCCGCCACACCTCTTTTGTATCCGTCGAAGTTTCTCCAGAACTGGACGATTCTATAGAGATAGAAATCAGTCCGGACGAGCTGAGAATCGATACCTACCGTGCCTCAGGTGCGGGAGGTCAGCACGTTAACGTGACGGACTCTGCAGTACGTATCACCCACGAGCCGTCTGGAATTATCGTAGCGAGTCAGGCTGAGCGTTCTCAGTTGAGAAACCGCGAGACCGCCATGCAGCTCTTAAAATCTAAACTTTATCAACGTGAACAAGAGAAGAAAGAGCAAGAGCTGGCAGAGCTGCGCGGTGAACAGATGGAGATGGGCTGGGGCTCTCAGATCCGGTCTTATGTCTTCCACCCTTACTCCATGGTAAAAGACCATCGGACAGATTATGAAACCGGCAACACAGATGCTGTTATGGATGGAGACATTGATCCGTTCATTGAAGCTTACTTGAAAAGCCAATTGTCTCAGGATGAGAACTAAGCTATTTTTCTTTGGAAATAAAATATAGAATACAAGAACAGACAAATGGGCTAATTTCCAAAAAATTGGTCCATTTGTCTGTTTAAATGTTCGATAGAATCGACAAAAAAGATATAATTTTGAAGTTTCTCACTGGCGAAACCTTCCTCGATCATATGGTGAAAAAATTCTTTCAGATAGTTGTAATAGCCATCCAGATTAATAAAAAAACAAGGGGCTTCAATCAGATCTGAGCGGATATTTGAAATCACTTCACTCATCTCTTCCAAGGTTCCTGGACCTCCTGGAAGCGCGATAAAGATATCGCCTAGCTCCATCAGCAGCTGCTTTCGTTCAGGGATATTCTTGACAGAATAATTGTAAGTGAGATTGTCATAAGGCGTCTCTATACCGGCCAAGATCTCAGCAACCACGCCTATGGTCTCACTTCCGCCTTCTGAAGCAGCGTGGGCAAGTACACCCATCAGCCCATCAGATGAGCCGCCATAAACGAGGGTATAGTTGTTTTCTGCAATCCAAGAACCGAGTTCTTTAGTTTTTTCTTGGTATATATTTTTCTTTCCGACATGAGAACCGAGAAAAACCGTTACATTCATATAAAGATTTCTCCTTTCGTTCCTACATTCAAAAATGGGAAATTTCACCAGTACTCTTATAATAGTACAAACTAAAGGAAAAGTGGCACAAAATGACAAGAAAGTATGAGTTACATTACAGATTGAAACAGTATTGTAAGAAAGTGTAAACACAGTTAAATAAAAGTCTTGGTATAATGAGATAGTTGTCTACGCCTATTGAGAATTTATAAAAAAAGGTGATTATAAAATGATTAAAATGAAAAACGTGAGCAAGAAATACCCGAATGGGATTATTGCTATCAATAATATCGATATTGAAATTGATCAAGGAGAATTTGTTTATATTGTCGGACCAAGTGGAGCAGGGAAATCTACTTTTATTAAAATGATTTATCGCGAAGAACTGCCAACAAGCGGAACCATTCAAGTCGGAGATTATGAGGTCGTGAATATGAAAGCGAAAGACCTTCCCTACCTCCGTCGTTTCGTAGGTGTTGTTTACCAAGATTATAAACTCCTTCCGAGAAAGACAGTGTATGAAAACGTTGCTTATGCGATGGAAGTTGTTGAAGCGGAACCAGAACAAATCGAAGAACGGGTTATGGAAGTTCTTGAGTTGGTAGGCTTAAAACACAAAGTCCGCATGTTCCCGAATGAATTATCCGGTGGGGAGCAGCAGCGCGTTTCTATCGCCAGAGCGATTGTCAATACGCCGAGTGTTTTAATCGCAGACGAGCCAACAGGAAACTTAGACCCTGAAATTTCATGGGAAATTATGGATATTTTAGAAGAGATCAATGCGCAGGGAACGACTGTCATTATGGCGACCCACGACAGTAATATTGTAAACCAGCTGCCACATCGTGTGGTTGCAATCGAGAATGGTCGTATTGTCCGAGACGAAGAGAAGGGGGAATATGGCTATGAAAGCACAAAGCCTGTGGAGACACGTTAAAGAAGGTTTTCAAAACCTTCTGAGAAATGGATGGATGTCCGTAGCCGCGATTTCGGCTGTGGCTGTCACTTTACTTTTAATCGGCAGCTTAATTGCTGTTTTATTTAACGCTAATAAATTTGCATCTGATGTTGAAAATGACGTGAGTGTTCGTGTCTATATCGATCTGGCAGCAGAAGAAGAAGATGTCCAGAACCTAGAAGAAGAAATTGAATCCATCGAAGAAGTAGAAGCGATTGAATTCTCAAACCGCGATCAAGAGTTAGAACAGATTATCGGGGGATATGGAGACGCTTTTACTTTATATGAAGGCGACGAAAACCCTCTGAGAGATGTCTTTATTGTGAACACGGCTTTACCAGAACAGACAGCATCTGTCGCAGGAGAAATAGAAGAGTTAGAGTATGTTTCGGAAGTAAACTATGGAGGAGCAACTGCCGATCAGTTATTCGAACTAATGGATAATCTTCAAATTATAGGCGTCATTGCAACTGCCGTTCTTATAATCGTCGCAATTTTCCTCATCTCCAACACGATTCGAATTACGATTCTTTCTCGTCAGCGGGAAATTGAAATTATGAAACTCGTGGGCGCAACAAACTGGTTTATCCGCTGGCCTTTTATTATCGAAGGAGCCCTCATCGGTTTTATCGGTGCGATCATACCCGTAGTGATTATTGCGATACTCTACAATACAGTATTCGATAGAATTATGGGATTCTTATCTGGTACAAGCTTTGCAATTCTTCCTCCCGTTCCTTTCCTAGTCTATCTGAGCATAGGCATGATTTTAACAGGAGTCATCATTGGTGCGGTAGGTTCATCCATGTCTATCCGCAAATCTTTAGAAGTTTAATTTCATTCAGATCCATCGAACGACTTGTTTCCGATAGTGATGTGACCCCTAAAAGTTAGAGTTAAAAATCTAACATTTTGGGGGTTATTTTTATGTCAAAAAAATATTCAAATGAACTTAAATTAAAAATTGTCCAAGAATATCTGGGAGGAACCTTAGGGTTTACTCTTCTCGCACAGAAATATAATATTTCTAGTCGTTCTTTAATTCAAAAATGGGTCGGTCAGTATAAGATATATGGTAAAAAAGGATTAAAAAGAAAGAAAACAAAAAAGAAATATCCTTTAAGTTTTAAGCGGAATGTCTTACAATTCAAACAAGACACAGGAGCTTCTTATAAGGACACAGCGAATGCCTTCGGCATATCGGAACCTTCTATTATAGCGAATTGGAAACGCGCCTACTTAAAAGAAGGCGAGCCTGGTCTTAGTAAATCCATAGGGAGACCACCCATGATGTCTCAATCAGATAAAGATAAAAAGAACCAGCATAAGAAAAAGAAGAAGGAACAAGACCTAAGCGAAATCGACCGATTAAAGAAGGAAAATGAGTATCTGCGAATTGAGTTGGGGTACTTAAAAAAGTTAAAAGAGCGGGGCTTCAAAGACCCACGCGACGACAACAAGCAAAAATAATCTATGACCTCCATCAGGAAGGGTTTAAACTAAAAGCAATCTTAAAGGTGGCGGCATTACCCGAATCAACTTATCACTATCATGTCTCACACAAGGAACGGCCCAATAAAGATAAGAAGTTGGAAGAACTGATCCAAACTATTTTTGAAGAACATGACGGGAATTATGGATACCGACGGATAAGAGATGAACTGAGAGCCAGAGGGCATCAGGTGAATCACAAACGCGTGAAACGCTTAATGAATAAATTGAATCTTCACTGTACAAAATTTTCTCGCAAGACGCGTCGCTATAATTCTTACAAAGGCACAGTTGGAAAAATAGCTAAAAACAGAATGAAACGCCGCTTTATGACCCCGTATCCTTTACAAAAACTCGTCACTGACGTGACGGAATTCAAATGTCTGAATGACGAAAAACTTTACTTAAGTCCGATCATGGATTTATACAACCGTGAGATTGTCTCCTTCAAAATTTCAAGAAGACCGACCTTAGATTTGGCGCTTGATCCTTTAGAAGAAGCGATCCCCTTGGTGGAAAAATATGCGCCCTATCGAACGACGATACATAGTGATCAAGGTTGGCATTATCAGCACAATTCGTGGGTTAAAACATTGAAAAAACATGACATCTTTCAAAGTATGTCCCGAAAGGGAAATTGTCTCGATAACTCACCGATGGAAAACTTCTTTGGCCTTTTAAAACAAGAAATGTATTATGGAGAAGAAAAAGTTTCTTACCCCTCACTTAAAAAGAGGGTGGAACACTATATTTATTACTACAATAATAAACGCATTAAAACAAAATTGAGTGGCTTATCTCCGGTAGCGTACCGAAAACAAGACACTCAATTAGCAGCTTAATATTTAATTACATAAACTCCAACTTTTGGGGTTCACTACA
>JBHWPB010000131.1:0-3202 GCA_043424675.1 Carnobacteriaceae bacterium
GCCGTACCCATTCAACTCGTCTTTAATATAATCGCGCCCATATAAAACATGCGCCGCCTTAGCTTGTTTATGTTCCGAAACATCGTCTTTCACAACCCAAAGCAGACTGGCTAAATCCTGGTACTTTTCGCTGAGTCTCTCCACCAAGTCTTCTGTCTCACCTTGATACTTGTTCGGCGTTTCGGTCGCAAAAAGCGCCACCATAAGTTCATCTGTCGCAAAGGACTTCCGAACCACTAGATTGCGCAGGAGCCCCTCATGTGTGTCTTTGTTATAGCCTGATAGCTCCTGATTTTTTTGCCATTGACTCACCGTCTGTTTGATCTCTATCATCACTTCTGGCGCGATCAACGAACCGTTAATATCGATAATGTTTTTATAATTTCTTGCTTCGTGCATCCCGAGTTCCCCATTTGGGCCAAAGGTGAACTCCATTTTATTACGGTAATGATAGGGATTATCCATCCCAATAATCGGTTGAATGAAATCCGTATCAAAATCTTCTTTCTCGAAATAATATTTGATCAGATCTGATTTATACTCTAACTGGCCTTCATAGGTCATATACTTTAAGGGCGTGCCCCCTGCAACCTCATTCTCGATAGCAAGTGATTGATTACGTGTCGGACCGGGTTCGAGCAGTTTGTCGAATTTCAGATAAGCTTTCCCCCGCCCTTTCGCATTGGGTACTGTTACTCGCACGATATCTCCAGGAACTACATTGGAAATGAACAGCTTGAGTTTTTTTGGCAAATTGCCTTCTTTGGCTGGATGCTTATGAACAACCACACCGTGACCTTCAGGGTTTATACGCTCAATCGTGACGTCTAATACTTCCGTTGGATGATCCGTTTTTTTCAATGTTCCACCTCATTTAAATTGTTAAGAAATCATTTTAGCTTTAAGTTTACCGAATTCAGTCAGGGTTAAGCAACTTTGTTTGATGGTATAAAAAGACTCTTCTTAAGATACAGCGTTTATAAGAAGAGTCATCTATTTAATCTACGAGATATCGATCAATATCATTCAAGACACCTATCAATTGGCCATCCAACTTGCTGTTGATAAATTCTTCTTTAACTTTGGTAATAAACCTTAAATCAGATAACAAATGGACGATCGTGACCAGAAGTCCACCTAGATCTAAATATTTAAGCGATTGCTTGACCGCTTCGGGATTCTGTCCGGAAGCTCCTACGCCTGCTCCTATCCCAACAGCGATCAGATTGCTGGACGACGCAATCACATTTGAGATTAAAATAATTTTCTTCGTTCGGACTCTGTATAATTTTTGATCCTTTTCTCCAGACTCTTCACAGAGGAGGCCATGGATAGTGGCAATCAGAAAATTAATAAGTTCTGCTCCTGCCCCCTGCTTGACGATATCGCCTAATGCCGTAGCGTCAAATCCTGCTTCTGCTAAAGTTTGTGTAAAATCAAGGGAGAGAGTTTGGAGAAAGGGAAGCGGCAACCCCGCTGTTGTTACATCAGATTTCAGATGAAGGTGTTCTTTGGCAATGGCTTCGACTAATATTCTCCGCCCATTTTCTGCATTAAAGCGTTTCTCAACTTCTTTAAATACTTTTCCCGTATTGGCGTGGGCAGCGATCGTTGGAATACGGGTTCCGTCGATATTCTTCTTATATTTGATATGATGAGAAGTGAAATCCCACCAGGTTGTGGTGTTCGTCACAATGTTCGCTGTTCCAAATAAGTACCCCAGGATAGGATCATGTCCTAGAGAGCGAAAACGATGTGATTTTCCGTCAAGTCCTTTCCCATCTCTCCCTATCCGATATTTTTTGCTGCCAGCGATAATGTCAAAGGGTACTTTAGGTTGAGTGAGAATGGTCTCCTCGGTGGCGTAATAATATTGTCCCTTCAATTTTCCGCTTCTGCCATATCTCTTCTCCATGATGCTCGCACCTTCTTCAGCCGTTACCTTGTCAGAAAAAGGAGTTATGACATATTGGCGGACCACTTGAAGAGCAAGGGCCGTGATTAAAAAGAAGGTATCTCCTTTGCTCAGCTGAGTTTTACTCTGAAAGTCTTTCTCTATGCTTTCAAATCGCTCATCGGCGATACGGATTTCTGCATCGGTCAAAAGTTCTTGGAGCTCTGTATTGACATATCCCTTGGAATGGGCTGCTTTTACGAGCTCATCATAAGAAACAGACTGGGGAGTGACTGTTGGTTTTGCCTTGTTCAGCTCTTCAAGCCATACGTTGGTTTCTTGATTCGCTTTTTGACGAGTGTCTTGTGACTCTGTATCCAAGGAAAGCCCCTTTGTTTTTAACCACGCTAAGTTTTCTGACAGTGTTTTATCGGAAGCTTTCAAAGCCTGATTCGCTTCATCATGGAAGGTATTATTTCGTTTGATTCTTTCCTCTTCTTCAAAGACCAGCTCTTCTGCTTCTTCCTTCTGCATCTTCGAAACATTGTATAACTCTTTATCCACCATATCTACTCTCCTCATTGATGTCCAAGTCATGCAGAAGCAAGGTTTTCCTCTAACTCTTCCCCTTTTTTCTTCAAAGCTTCAAATACTGCTTCATACTCCGCAATTTTCTCTCGCTGCTCCTTAATCAAATCATCTTTCTTTTTGTCCGTACGCTCATGCTCTTTTTTAAGAGCGACATATTTGTCATAGATTTCTTGCTGCTTTTCCGCTATGTCTTTGTAATAGTTTGCTTGGCGCTGCTGTTCTTTGGTTTTCTGTTTGTTATTAAAAATGAACCAGCCGAGGATAGGGAGCCCAATCACACCACCCGCCAATAATAACTTTGAGAATGCTACGCCTCCCAACAAACCCACAGTTGTTCCCGCAAGGCCTGTCACGGTCGCGCTTGATGCAAGAGCAGCACCTGTCGCTCCGCCGATCGCTGTACCAATGATACTGGCCGCCTTTTTATTACCTTTAACCACTGGAGTATCTCTTCCAAGTACCACATCAGCAACTTCTAATAGCTCCTCTAACTCCTGGACTTGAGCAGAGGTTAACGATTTAAATTGACTCATCACGATAGCCCCCCTTAAGTAAATACTTTCTGTGACAAGCATACCATTCACATGTATTTTTTCGATACTGACTGCTAAAAAATATTCTTCCCAAACAATTCGGATTGTTTAAGAAGAGTATCTGATTTTTAAGGAAAATCAATTCTATTCTTTATTTTCAAAAAACCTATCTATACAGTCAGTA
>JBHWPB010000132.1:0-21462 GCA_043424675.1 Carnobacteriaceae bacterium
TGCGGAGATATCGTAACGGTTCAATTACTGATAGAAAAAGATATCATTTCAGATATTCGATTTAATGGTCAAGGCTGCGCTATCTCGATGGCGAGCGCAAGTATCATGACGGATTTATTAAAAAGAAAATCTCTTGAAGAAGCACAGGCGCTTAACCATATTTTTTCAAGTATGGTCCAAGGGCATGAAGAGAAAAGTACAGCTTCTCTAGGCGAAGCAGAGTTTCTTCAAGGAGTGTCTAAGTTTCCAACTAGAATCCGTTGTGCAACGCTACCTTGGCACGCTGTAGAAGAAAGTATAGAAGGAAAAGAGGAGGGGGATCGGATTGACTGATCAAGTACCTACAAGGGAAGAGTATAAATACGGTTTTTACGATGAAGGTGTGAACTCAATCTATGAAACAGGAAAAGGATTAACTGAAAGAGTGGTACGAGAGATTTCTGAACAAAAAAATGAACCGGAATGGATGTTAGAGTATCGCCTCCGTGCCTTCGAACATTTTAAAAAGACGCCCACACCTAATTGGGGAGCAGATCTATCCAATATTGATTTTGATGACTATACCTTTTATCGAAAAACTACAGATCAGCCTGCTCGCACATGGGATGATGTGCCAGATAAGATCAAAGAAACATTTGAAAGACTTGGAGTTCCAGAAGCTGAACGCGAATATCTTGCTGGAAGCGGGGCGCAATATGAATCTGAAGTTGTCTATCATAATATGAAAAAACAATTCGAAAGTTTGGGCATCATCTTTATGGATACAGACAGCGCCTTACAAGAATATCCTGAGATATTTAAAGCGTATTTTGGCACTGTTGTTCCCTATGACGACAATAAATTAGCGGCTCTGAATGCAGCTGTTTGGTCGGGAGGAACTTTTATATACGTGCCAAAAGGTGTAAGAGTAGAAGTTCCCATCCAGATGTATTTTAGAATTAATGAAGAATCGATGGGGCAGTTTGAACGTACTTTAATTGTCTTGGACGAGGGTGCCAGTGTGCATTATGTTGAAGGATGTACAGCTCCTACTTTTTCTTCAAGCTCTCTTCACGCAGCCACAGTTGAAATTATTGTGAAGAAAGATGCCCATTGTCGTTACACTACAATTCAGAATTGGTCTGATAATGTTTATAACCTCGTTACGAAAAGAGCTCAAGCTGGAGAAAATGCCACAGTAGAATGGGTAGATGGCAATATCGGCTCCAAGACCACTATGAAATATCCTTCTATCTTCTTAGAAGGGCGAGGAGCGCGAGGAACAGTTACTACAATGGCGATGGCTGGTGAGGGTCAAGTACAAGATACTGGCACAAAAATTTATCATTTGGCTCCTGATACTTCCAGCAATATTATTTCAAAATCTATTGCTCGAGATGGAGGAGCAGTCAATTACCGAGGACAAGTATATATCAACCGAGAGGCCAAAAATTCAGATTCGCATATTGAGTGCGACACGATTATTTTAGATGAAAAATCAAAATCAGATACTATTCCTTATAATGAAATACATAATTCTCATGTCAACTTAGAGCATGAAGCGAAAGTATCTAAAATTTCTGAAGAACAACTTTATTATCTTATGTCTCGTGGTCTTTCTGAAGAAGAAGCAACGGGAATGATCGTGATGGGATTCGTAGAACCTGTTGCTAAAGAATTGCCAATGGAATATGCTGTCGAACTGAACCGTTTAATCTCTTATGAAATGGAAGGTTCAGTGGGATAATTTTTGTGGAAAGAGTGCAGAGAAATATTTTATCTGTATCCTTTTTGAGATGATTTGATATGAAAAATCAAATCATCGATGAAAGTAGAATTGTAGACCCAGCAGAGATGTGTTATAATAGCATTAAGATTCGACGGACCTTTTCCTTTTATTAGGGAAGGTTTTTTTATTTGAGATAAAAGGTATGAAAAGAAAAGAGGAGAAAGATGTCTGAATTAGAAAATCAAAAGCATTGGTATGTCTTACATACGTATTCAGGTTATGAAAACAGCGTAAAAGACAATATCGATTTACGTAAAGAAAGTATGGGAATGGAAGATAATATTTTTGAGGTTTATGTTCCGGAAGAAGAGGTCGTTGAGAAGAAAGACGGCGTCGAAAAGACAACGACGAAAAAAGTATTCCCAGGATACGTCTTGGTGCAGATGATTATGTCTGATCAAGCTTGGTATATCGTAAGGAACACTCCTGGTGTAACAGGATTCGTAGGTTCTCACGGTGGAGGAAGCAAACCGGCTCCGCTTTTAGAAGAAGAGGTAGAAAGTATCTTCCAAGAAGGCGGAATGAATACACGCCGACGCCAGATGGATTTAGAACCAGGCGACCGCGTTTCCATCAGCAGTGGTGCTTTCGAAGGGATGTCAGGTGTGGTCGAAGAAACAGAATCTGAAAAAGGAAAAGTGCATGTTACAGTAGAAATGTTCGGACGGGAAACATTAGCAGAAGTAGATTATGACGAAATCAGTAAAATCCATAATCAGTAAGATTTTATAAGTTCAACTCAGATGAAAAATGCGAAGCGATTTGAGGTAATAAAACCTTAACCCGCCAACTGACAATAAAAATTGAAACGAGTTGAGGTGATATCGCCTCATTCAGTCAACTCAGTTAAAAAGCAATCTAGGGTCAGACTAATTTGGCTCTAGAAGCCTAGTTTGCTCGATGAAAACGAAGAGATGAGCGATTTCGAGAAATGATAAGAATAAAAAAGAAACCACTAAATCTATTATTAGAGATAGTGGTTTCTGTTTTTATGATCGAACTGGAGTCTTATGTTTCAGTCATTTTATGAATTGCGAACTCTATATCAGTAAACTTCCTAGCTCATCATGTGCTTCTACAGCGGCATCTGCTTCCTGCTGCTTTCGAGGTTCCCTCAGAAGTGATAATCCCAAAAATTTCAGAAAAAGTCGCTCCTGTTGGAACAATAGTTATAAGAAATTCGAAGGCTCTAGGAGCAATTGCGGCAAGGGACTCTACCCAAACGCCTACCCGTAAGAGAGACTTCCCGGCACGCAATCATTCTATGTTTCTTGCGCTTAACCTAAAGCATGTAGAGAGCTTCTCCAAAAAATAAGAATAGAAGCTCATGAGTCTTCTCCCAAGCCAAATTGATTTTAGATTTGAATAATATACAATAAAATTTGGATACACATAACATAATAAAGGAAGAGTATGATAATGAATTATATGCAAAGAGCATATGAAATGAAAGAAAAAATTATTGCTGATCGCCGTCATTTACATCAGAATCCAGAATTAGGTTTTGAATTGCCAAAGACTGTCGCCTATGTCAAAGGGCAGCTTAGAGAGATGGGGCTAGAACCGGAAGATATCGGAGACCACGGCGTCACTGCTACGTTCGGGAACCCAGGGGGTAAAACAATTCTGTTGCGAGCAGACATGGACGCTTTGCCGATTAAAGAAAAATCGGGTTTAGAGTTTGCAGCAGAAGGGCCGAACAGCCATGCTTGCGGACATGATGTCCACACTTCTATTCTCTTAGGTGCAGCAAAGCTGTTAAAGGAAGACGAAGATAAACTGGCAGGGCAAGTTAAATTGATTTTCCAGCCTGCTGAAGAGTTATTAATCGGGGGCGGAGTCATGGTCGATGCAGGGGTTCTTGAGAACCCTAAAGTGGATGCAGCCATGGGACTCCATGTCTGGCCGCATGCTGAAGAGAGTGGTCTAGCTGTCCGTGAAGGTGTGTTCATGGCTTCTGCGAACAACTTCCGCATCAAAGTAACGGGTGTCGGTGCGCACGGAGCTATGCCCTATACAGGTGTCGATCCTGTTTACATCGGTTCTCAAATTGTCACGGGCGTTCCAGAGATCATTGCTCGTGAATTGCCTTTTGACCAAAGTGCTGCGATCACCATGGGTAAATTCATTGGTGATGGTGCTGTGAACGTTATTCCGGATGAAGTCTTGATTGAAGGAACGGTCCGTGCTTTTTCTAATAAAACTCGCGAATATATTAAAGAGCGTTTACCTGAGCTTGTTCAAGAAATTGCGGAAGCTTACCGCGGTACAGCAGAACTTGAGTTTTTATCTGATTGCCCAGTTCTCATCAACGATGAAGCAATGACTGCAAAAACCCGCGGATATTTAGAAGAAGCTGTCGACAGGGAATTCCCCATATTCGAAGCCGATCAGCAGCACGGTTCAGAAGACTTCGCTTATTATGCTAATGAAGTTCCTTCTACTTTCTTCTTGCTGCATGTTCCTCATCCTGAAGCGGAGGAACTGCATCCCGTACACCACCCCGAAGTTCTTTTTGATGAAGAGATGATCCCAGTAGGAGTGGGAGCCATGGCTCATTCTGCCGCTCGCTGGTTAGAAGAAAACAGTTAATCCCGTCGAAACCAAATACATTTTTACAAAAAACACGTTCTCCGCTACCCTGAACCATCAGGATATTGAGAACGTGTTTTTTCATTCTTCATTGAATGAAAAGTCAAGCTGCATTTCTTCCTCTGTAGATTGGACTGCACCTTCTTGATCATAGAGAACTTCTTTCATTTTTACCCGTCCTTTTGAGTCGACGATAATTGCCGTCGTATTTACAGTTCCAAATTCTTCTCCTTTTATAAACATGGCTGAGTTGAGTTTGGCATCGGCGAAAGGAACTTCTTGCGGGTAATCTTCGACCTCATTTGCCGGTACTGTATCTTGAAAGATTTCAATTAATTTATCGAGGGACGGGTTCTCTTCTTCTTGAAGATAATCACCGATTAATTTTTCAGAACGTTCCATTTTATGAAAACTCAGATCGTCTCTGGTATTTGACAAAGTGTGAAGGCCCGGCCCGTAATGCGTCAACTCGTCCCAAGCATTTGAATAAAGGTAGAGGTCGTTTAACTTTCCATAAGTTAAATGGTAGCTGTTATAGTCGTGGCGATTTTCTTGAAGATAGGTTGTAAAATCAGAAATTGAAATGTCTGAAGTTAAAAAATCCCGGACGAGTGCCCCTCTTGATAGGGGGTCGTCAATCGTTTCAAAAGAAGAGAAAGGATGATTGATTAAAGCAGCAAAGCGTCCTTCTTTTGTGATGCCAAGCCAAGCGCCACCTGCCACTTCGTCACGTCCCGCAAGCAGTGAAGGTGCGTCTTTCCATTTATGAATGACCTGGCTGGGCCGGTCATAAGCTTCGTCTCGGTTTTCAACGAAGATAAAGGGATGGTTACTCTTTGGCTGATATTGAAAAGCAATTAAACACATACTCACACTCCGTTCTAAAATGATATTATTCCTCATCATACTATATTATAAGGAAATAATTAAGCTTTTTGGCACAGAATAGATCGTCTATATGAAGGAAATATATTTATTGAACTAAAATAAATTAAAAATATTCTTGCAAAAAAATGAGAGAAATGGTACACTCACCGAGTGTGCTCGAATTAAGTATATTTTCTGAAAGAGCATATGTATGTTAGTTAATGTGGGAGGGGAAATTACTTAGCCCATTTAACCACACACGGACACAATATTATAAGGAGGTATGTCACGTGGCAAAGAAAGTAATCGATGTCGTCAAATTACAAATACCAGCAGGTCAAGCGAGTCCTGCACCCCCTGTTGGACCAGCATTAGGTCAAGCAGGTATCAACATTGTAGGGTTTACGAAAGAATTTAATGAACGTACTGCAGATCAAGCAGGAGATATCATACCAGTAGTGATTGAGGTTTATGAAGACCGTTCGTTCACATTCGAAACAAAAACACCGCCAGCTTCAGGTTTATTGAAGAAAGCAGCAGGTGTTGACAAAGGTTCAGGTGAGCCAAACACAAACAAAGTAGCTACTGTTACACGCGATCAAGTAAGAGAAATAGCCGAACGTAAGATGGAAGACTTGAACGCAGCCGATGTAGAAGCAGCGATGCGCCTTGTTGAAGGTACAGCACGCAGCATGGGCTTCACAGTCGAAGGCTAAGATATGGTACTTCTGCACAAGCGCATGGCGTTTGCCGTCCAGCGCTCGTGGGAGGTAGAATACACACCGTTATGACCACAAAGGAGGATTAAAAATGGCAAAGAGAAGTAAAAGATATCAAGATGCAGTTGAAAAAATCAACCCGCATAAAGAATATGATTTAGTAGAAGCAGTTGAATTAATTAAAGAATTAGAATTTTCTAACATTGACGCTACAGTAGATCTTGCATACCACATGGATCTCGATGTACGTCAAGCAGATGAACAGCTTCGTGGATCTATGGTTTTACCACATGGTACAGGCCGTACACAAACTGTCGCTGTTTTCGCAAAAGGTGATAAAGCAGCAGAAGCTGAAGAAGCCGGAGCAGATTTCGTTGGTTCAGACGAGCTTATCGAAAAAGTTCAAGGCGGATGGCTAGATTTCGACGTTGCAGTTGCAACACCGGACATGATGGCTGATGTAGGACGTTTGGGACAGATCTTAGGTCCTAAAGGTCTCATGCCCAACCCTAAAACTGGAACAGTAACAATGGACGTGAAAGAAGCTGTCTCAGATATTAAAGCTGGACAAGTTGCTTACCGTACAGACCGTGCAGCAAACGTTCAAGTTCCAGTAGGAAAAGCATCTTTCTCTACAGAAGAACTGGTTGAGAATTTACGTGCTTTCCATGCAGAAATGTTACGTGTGAAACCTGCAGCAGCAAAAGGAGACTATATGCAAACCATCGCTATTTCCACAACATTTGGACCTAGCGTGAAAATTGATGAGTCTACCCTTGTTACTGAAACAGCTGAGTAATCTAAAAAACAACTTGACGAGTCACGCAGCATTTGCTAAAATGACTTGGTAACAATTAAATATGCTTAATATTAACCGAAGACAGTAAGCGGCGAGTGCCTTAATTTCTTACCGAGGGAGATAGGAAATAGTACAGTTCATAGCTGCTTACAGTTATGCTTAAAACAACTATTAACAATCCTCTATGTCTTTGGACATGGAGGTTTTTTATTGAAAAAACCTCTATCTACCAATCAGGAGGTGAATATTGAATGAGTGACGTTTTAAATGCAAAAAAACAATTCGTAACAGAATTAGCTGAAAAGTTTGAAGAAAGTGCTTCAGTTATCGTTGTGAATACACGTGGGCTCAATGTGGCAGAAGACACTGAATTGCGTAGAAAGCTCCGAGAAGAAGGAGTTGAGCTTAAAGTAGTCAAAAACACAATGCTCCGCCGTGCTACTGACGCAGCAGGCATCGACGAAGAAATCAAAGGGGCCTTCACAGGACCTACTACAGTAGCTTTTGGTTACGAAGATGTTTCAGCACCTGCAAAAGTTTTAAAAGAATTTGCAAAAGACAACGATCAAATCGTTTTCAAAGGTGGTATTGTTGAAGGGAACGTAATTGGCGTCGAACAAATCGATGCGATTGCAGAACTTCCAAGCCGCGACGAACTTTACTCTATGCTTGCATCAGCCCTCAAAGGCCCAGCGAGAAAAACAGCACAAGCGGTCAATGCATTGGCAACAAACCCATTACGAGACGCTATGCTTACATTACAAGCACTTGCAGAGAAGAAAGAAGAAGACGCAGCTTAATTTATATCAAATAAAAAACAAAATTATCGCTTAGCGATTAAAAAATATGGAGGAATAAAAAATGGCTTTAGATGTACAAAACATTATCGATGAATTAAAAGACGCAACAGTTCTTGAGTTAAACGAATTAGTAGAAGCAATTGAAGAAGAGTTTGACGTAGAAGCAGCAGCTCCTATGGCAATGGCAGCAGCTCCAGCAGCAGGCGGAGAAGCAGCAGCAGAAGAACAGACAGAATTCGACGTTGAACTTACTGACGTTGGAGGAGCAAAGATCCAAGTAATTAAAGCTGTCCGTGAAGCAACTGACCTTGGCTTGAAAGAAGCTAAAGAATTAGTTGACGGAGCACCAGCAGTAATCGCTGAAGGTCTTGAAAAAGACGCAGCAGACGAAATGGTAGCAGCTATCGAAGAAGCTGGCGGATCTGCAGAAGTTAAATAATTTATTTAACCAAACTAAGAAAAGTTCAGGATGAGTCGCAACTTATCCTGAACTTTTTCTTTTTAAATAAGAAATAGCGCTTCTTGCTTAATCTGTACACGAATAAGAAAACTTATGCTAAAATAGGAAGCGAATTGAGGAGGAATAAGATGACTGACCATTACTATAGTGAAACGACTGAAACATCGTCAAACCCTGAACAATGGGAAGCGACAATAAACGGAGAAGCTTACTCTTTCACTTCCGATCGCGGTGTATTTTCCAAAGGACGTATTGATGAAGGAACAAAAGTATTGCTGCGTGCTGTCCAGAACACGCACTTTCCTGAAGGTCCATTTTTAGACGTCGGTTGCGGCTATGGGCCGATCGGAATCACGCTAGCCAGGGAGCATCCTGAGCGTGAAATCTATATGAGTGATGTGAACGAGAGAGCTCTAAATTTGACTCAAAAAAACATAGGAGATAATGACATTAAGAATGCGAAGGTTATAAAAACTTCTTTATATGAAGATATAAAGGAAAAAAACTTCGCGGGAATTTTTACGAACCCGCCGATACGTGCTGGGAAAAAAGTTGTCCATGCGATTTTGGAGGAAGCGAAAGATCATTTGACCTCAGAGGGATTGCTCACCGTGGTCATCCAAAAGAAGCAGGGAGCGCCCAGCGCACGGAAGAAGATGGAAGCAGTGTTCGGAAATGTCGAAAGAATCGCTCTGGACAAGGGGTACTGGATACTGCAAAGTAAAAATGAAGCGACCTGAAAAACAAAGTAAGAAAAGTTAAATTTAGCCTTGACAACTTTCATAATAGCCGCTATAATGGTTTTTACCAGTCCGAATGCACAAAAAATATGTGCCCGAAATATTGTCCGGGTAGCATATCAATCAAAAGAAGGTAAATGTATGTGGAACATTACACTCTTTTGGTTTTTTTTTGCTTAAAAAGAGGCATGAAGGTGAATTGTTATCAAATCGTAATATTTTGTAATGCTATCGTAATAAGCATTCGGCATGGAGGATCCACAAATATTTAATGAGGTGAATAGATTGGCTGGACATGACGTAAAATATGGTAAACACCGCACTCGTAGAAGCTATTCCCAGATCAACGAAGTATTAGAACTTCCAAATCTTATCGACATTCAACTAGATTCTTACAAATGGTTCCAAGAAGAAGGACTTAAAGAAATGTTCCAAGAGATTTCTCCAATTGAAGATTTTAATGGAGAATTAGCTCTTGAATTTACTAACTATCGATTCGATGAGTCGAAATATTCAGTAAATGAAGCTCGGGAACAAGACACGAACTATTCTTCTCCTATTATGGTAACTTTGCGCCTGTTAAACAAAGAATCAGGTGAAGTTCAAGAACATGAAGTGTTCTTTGGAGACTTCCCGATTATGACGGAAGAAGGAACGTTCATCATCAACGGAGCAGAGCGAATCGTTGTTTCACAACTTATTCGTTCTCCAGGAGTTTATTTCAGTCCGAAAGTTGAAAATAATGGTTATGAAGGGTTCAGCGGTACAGTGATTCCGAACCGCGGAGCTTGGTTAGAGTTTGAAACAGACTCCAAGGCGATTGCGAATATCCGTATTGACCGTACACGTAGACTGCCACTGACAACGCTGCTGCGTGCTTTAGGTATCGACAACGATGGAGACATTTTAGAGTTGTTCGGCGATAGTGAAGTGTTAGAAGCTACTATCGATAAAGATGTCCATAAAAACCCTTCGGATACTCGTACGGAAGAAGCGTTGAAAGATATTTATGAACGTCTTCGCCCAGGCGAACCTAAGACAGCTGACAGTTCCAGAAACCTTTTAGAAAATCGCTTCTTCGATCCCAAACGTTATGACCTAGCAGCAGTCGGGCGCTACAAAATGAACAAAAAATTAAACTTGAAAACACGTCTCATGAATCAAACCCTAGCAGATAACTTAGTAGACGAAGAAACAGGAGAGATCCTCGCTGAAAAAGGAACGGTCGTGAGTCGTGAAGTGATGGATACATTAGAAGATCACCTCGACAACGGCTTGAATACTGTAGTTATTACACCAACAGAGGACGCTGTTGTGACAGATGACATCCTTCTCCAAGTTGTTCCGGTCTATTCTCAGGAAAATCCAGACCAAGTGATTAACATCGTTGGGAATGGAAACATAGACGAAGATATCAGACACATTCTACCAGCTGACATGATTGCTTCAGCTAACTACTTCATCAACTTAATTGAAGGAATTGGAAATGTGGATGACATCGACCACTTAGGAAACCGTCGTATTCGTTCAGTCGGAGAGCTTTTACAGAACTCTTTCCGTATCGGCTTGAGCCGTATGGAGCGTATTGTACGTGAGCGCATGTCTCTAAACGATTCAGACACAGTAACGCCACAGCAACTTGTAAACATTCGCCCTGTGGTAGCGTCGATCAAAGAATTTTTCGGAAGCTCGCAACTTTCACAGTTTATGGACCAGACCAACCCCTTAGGAGAGTTGACACACAAACGTCGTCTGTCAGCCTTAGGACCTGGCGGACTCACACGAGAACGTGCAGGCTATGAGGTACGTGACGTACACTACTCTCACTATGGACGTATGTGTCCGATTGAAACACCAGAAGGGCCAAACATCGGGCTGATCAACAGTTTAGCAAGTTACGGCCGCATCAATAAATTTGGTTTCATTGAAACGCCTTATAGAAAAGTCGACCGTAAAAACGGACGCGTGACAGAACAAATCGACTACCTTACTGCAGATGAAGAAGATGAATACGTGGTAGCACAAGCGAACGCTGAGCTAGATGATGAAGGTCGTTTTGTAGACGATATCGTCTTAGCTCGTTTCAAAGAAGAAAACTTAGAGATTGACGTCAGTCGTGTAGACTACATGGACGTGTCACCGAAACAAGTTGTTTCGCCAGCGACAGCCTGTATCCCCTTCTTAGAAAACGATGACTCAAACCGTGCTTTAATGGGAGCAAACATGCAGCGTCAAGCCGTTCCGTTAATTGAACCTCGTTCGCCAATTGTCGGTACAGGAATGGAATACAAAACCGCTCATGACTCAGGATCAGCATTAATTGCTAAGAATGCAGGAACCGTTGAATATGTAGATGGAAAGAGAATCAATGTCCGTAAAGATGATGGAAATCTCGATAAATATGAGCTTACAAAATTCGCACGCAGTAACGCAGGAATGAACTACAACCAGCATCCGCTTGTAAAAGCAGGAGAGAAAGTTGAAGAAGGTGACTTCCTTGCGGATGGACCTTCTATGGAAAACGGAGAAATTGCTTTAGGTCAAAACCCTCTTGTCGCTTTCTCATCATGGGAAGGTTATAACTTCGAGGATGCTATTGTCATGAGTGAGCGTTTAGTTACAGATGATGTTTATACCTCTATCCACTTGAACGAGTACGAATCTGAAGCGCGTGATACAAAACTAGGACCAGAAGAGATCACTCGCGAAATACCGAACGTTGGAGAAGGTGCACTGAAAAACCTCGATGAAAGAGGAATTATTAGAATCGGTGCCGAAGTCACTGATGGAGATATCTTAGTAGGAAAAGTTACCCCTAAAGGAGTCTCTGAACAATCTTCTGAAGAAAAACTCCTCCACGCTATTTTCGGTGAAAAGGCACGAGAAGTTCGGGATACTTCACTTCGTGTACCACACGGAGGAGGCGGAATTGTCTCTGATGTTAAAGTGTTTACACGAGACGTCGGGGATGAGTTGAACCCAGGTGTGAACATGCAAGTTCGAGTTTACATCGCTCAAAAACGTAAAATTCAAGTCGGGGATAAGATGGCTGGACGACATGGAAATAAAGGTGTTGTTTCAATTGTTCTTCCACAAGAAGATATGCCTTATATGGAAGATGGAACGCCGGTCGACATTCTATTAAACCCGCTTGGAGTGCCTTCACGTATGAACATCGGACAGGTTTACGAACTTCATACGGGAATGGCGGCAAGAGAACTAGGCTTGCACATTGCTACCCCTGTATTCGATGGAATCAATGAAGACACCATGCATGAGCTTTTAAGAGAAGCAGAATTGCCAGAAGATGGTAAATTTAAATTGTATGATGGTAGAACAGGAGAAGCCTTTGATAAACGAGTATCTGTCGGAGTCATGTACTTCTTGAAACTATCCCACATGGTTGATGACAAACTCCACGCTCGTTCTGTAGGACCTTACTCACTCGTCACACAGCAGCCTTTAGGTGGTAAAGCACAGTTCGGAGGTCAGCGTTTCGGTGAGATGGAGGTATGGGCACTTGAAGCTTATGGTGCTTCGTATACTCTACAAGAAGTCTTGACTTATAAGTCAGACGACATTGATGGTCGTGTGAATACATACGAAGCGATTGTTAAAGGAGAACCGATTCCTAAACCAGGAGTTCCGGAATCTTTCAAAGTTCTAGTTAAAGAGCTTCAGTCCTTAGGTATCGATGTCAACGTAATCGATGAAAATGATGAAGTTGTTGATTTAGAATACAACGAACAAGATCAAGTCAAAAGATTAGATTCTTTGAAAGTCATGCAAGAAGAACAAGACCGTATTCGCGAAGAAGAAGCTAAAGAGAAAAATTAAGTCAAGTTATCGTATGAAGGTGTTTTATTCTAAAAAAAATATTATTTAGGATAAAAAAGAGCTCGGGCAGCTCGCAGGTACTTAAAGGGAGGTTGGCCCCTTGATAGATGTAAATAAATTTAAAAATATACAGATTGGTCTCGCTTCATCAGATAAAATCCGTTCTTGGTCATATGGTGAAGTTAAGAAACCAGAGACAATTAATTATCGTACATTAAAAGCTGAAGTAGATGGGTTATTCGATGAGCGTATATTCGGTCCAATTAAGGATTATGAATGTGCATGTGGAAAGTACAAGAGAATTCATTATAAAGGTATCGTGTGTGACCGCTGTGGTGTTGAAGTGACTCGTTCATCTGTACGCCGTGAGCGTATGGGACATATTGAACTTGCTGCACCAGTGACTCACATCTGGTACTTCAAAGGAATTCCAAGTCGTCTAGGACTAATTTTAGACTTGAGTCCGCGTTCCCTAGAAGAAGTTATTTATTTTGCTTCTCATATCGTGATTGATGGAGGGGATACTCCATTAGAGAAAAAAGAACTTCTTTCTGAAAAGCAGTATCGTGAGTACAAAAACTTGTACGGCACACGCTTCGAGGCTCAAATTGGAGCGGAAGCAATCCGGACTTTACTCAGTAAGATAGATATAGAACAGGAAATTGAAGATTTAGAGGAAGAATTAGAATCAGCGACAGGACAGAAGCGGACACGCGCTATCCGTCGTTTAGAGATTCTCGATTCTCTCAGTAAGTCTGGAAATGATCCCGAATGGATGGTACTGGATGTTATCCCAGTTATCCCTCCTGAACTGCGTCCAATGGTTCAATTAGAAGGTGGACGTTTCGCGACAAGTGACTTAAACGACTTGTACCGCCGTGTTATTAACCGTAACAACCGCTTAAAACGTCTCTTGGACTTGAACGCACCGCATATCATCGTTCAAAATGAGAAGCGCATGTTGCAAGAGGCAGTAGATGCTTTAATCGATAACGGTCGCCGCGGTCGTCCAGTGAATGGTGCAGGAAACCGTCCACTGAAGTCTCTTTCTCACATGCTGAAAGGAAAACAAGGACGTTTCCGTCAGAACTTATTAGGTAAGCGTGTCGACTATTCAGGTCGTTCCGTTATCGTAGTAGGACCAGATTTGCGCATGGATCAATGTGGCTTGCCAAAAGAGATGGCAATAGAACTCTTCAAACCGCATGTCATGCATGAGCTTGTGGAGAGAGACATCGCGACAAATATTAAAAATGCAAAACGCATGGTAGAACGTCAAGATGATGAAGTGTGGGGAGTGTTAGAAGAGGTTATCCAAGAACACCCTGTTCTGTTAAACCGCGCTCCTACTCTTCACCGGCTAGGAATCCAAGCTTTTGAACCTGTCTTAGTAGAAGGAAAAGCTATCCAGTTGCACCCATTAGCGTGTGAGGCCTATAACGCTGACTTTGACGGTGACCAGATGGCTGTTCACGTTCCATTGAGTGATGAAGCGCAGGCAGAAGCACGTGTTCTCATGCTTGGTGCAGAAAACATCTTAAACCCTAAAGATGGGAAACCCGTTGTCACACCCTCTCAGGATATGGTTCTTGGTAACTACTACTTGACTCAAGAAGTCCCAGGTGCAATCGGTGAAGGATCTGTCTTTACCTCACTTGGAGAAGTTGAAAAAGCTTACGAAGATAAGGCGGTACACTTGCACACACGTGTGGCTTTCCGTACAAACGATATGGCCTATAAACCCTTCACCGAAGAACAAAAAAATAAATACTTAATTACGACAGTAGGTAAACTCTTTTTCAATGAAATCATGCCTAAAGAGTTCCCTTATCTGAATGAACCGACAACAACAAATCTGGAAGACAAAACACCAGACCGTTACTTTGTTGAGTATGGAACAGACATTCAAGAGCATTTAAAATCGATGGAGATTGTACCGCCATTCAAGAAAGCAGATTTGTCGGATATCATCGCAGAAGTCTTCAAACGTTTCCAAGTCACAGAGACATCTAAGATGTTAGACAATATGAAAGACTTAGGTTATCACATTGCGACAGTGTCAGGCATCACGTTCAGTATTGATGATATTCCTGTTCTTGAAGAAAAAGAAGAAATGATTGAAAAAGCGCATAATCAAGTTGATACGGTCAATAAACAGTTCCGCCGCGGACTTATCACTGATGATGAACGTTACGAAACGGTCATCCGTATCTGGGAACAGTGTAAAGATGAAATCCAAGAGGCACTCATGGGCATACTGGAAGAAGACAACAATATCTACATGATGTCTGATTCTGGTGCTCGTGGTAACATCTCTAACTTTACGCAGTTAGCTGGTATGCGTGGACTTATGGCTTCGCCGAGTGGAGAGATCATGGAACTTCCAGTTACTTCCAACTTCCGAGAGGGGTTATCTGTTTTAGAGATGTTCATCTCGACACACGGTGCTCGTAAGGGTATGACAGATACAGCGCTTAAGACAGCTGACTCTGGATACTTAACACGTCGTCTTGTCGATGTTGCTCAAGAAGTCATCATCACTGAAGATGACTGTGGAACAAAAGCAGGACTTGAAGTTGAGGCTATTGTCGAAGGAAACCGCGAAATCGAATCATTAGAAGATCGTATCATCGGGCGTTATGCTCGTCGCGCAGTACACCATCCAGAAACAGAAGAACTGATTGTTTCTGAAGATGAGATGATTACAGAAGATATGGCTAAAGCGATCAGCCAATCAGGCATCAAATCAGTATATATCCGTTCGGCTTTTAACTGTAATGCACACAACGGGGTCTGCCGTAAGTGTTACGGACGTAACTTAGCTACAGGACGCGAAGCTGAGGTTGGAGAAGCAGTAGGAGTTATTGCAGCTCAATCGATTGGTGAACCAGGAACTCAGTTAACCATGCGTACATTCCATACAGGTGGAGTTGCTGGAGATGACATTACACAAGGGCTTCCGCGTGTACAAGAAATCTTTGAAGCACGTAATCCAAAGGGTCAAGCTGTAATTTCAGAAGTTGATGGTGTGGTTACTTCTATCGAAGAAATGCCAGAAAAACGTCAGCTTGAAGTAGAAATTGAAGGCTTGACGGACACACGGACTTACAAACTTCCAACAACATCACGTATGCGTATAGAAGAAGGAGATTCTGTCCTCCGTGGAGAGCCGCTTAACGAAGGTTCGATCGATCCGAAGGAACTTCTCGAAGTGACTGACTCTCTCACAACACAAAACTATTTATTAAGTGAAGTACAGTATGCCTATCGTTCACAAGGTGTAGATATCGCAGATAAACACGTAGAAGTTATGGTTCGTCAGATGATGAGAAAAGTTCGCATCTTAGAACCGAATGACACCGATATCCTACCTGGAGAATTGATGGACATCTACGACTTTAAAGAAGCGAACGAAAAGAACTTGAAGGCAGGCTTAACGCCGGCAACAGCTCGTCCAGTACTCTTGGGTATTACTAAAGCAGCTCTTGAGACAACCAGCTTCTTGTCAGCAGCATCCTTCCAGGAAACAACAAAAGTGTTGACAGACGCGACACTCAGAGGTAAATCAGATGGTCTGAAAGGCCTCAAGGAAAACGTTATAATTGGTAAGGCTATCCCTGCAGGTACAGGACTTCCGCGTTACCGCAGCATAGAACCAAAAGAAGTTGGCGTTGAAAGTGAAAACGTCTATAGTATCAGTGACGAAATGGAAGAGATCCAAGAATAAGCACTGAAAAAATTACATTGTTATTTAAGAAACACCTCTTTTGTGAGATTAAAATTAATCTTCCAGAGAGGTGTTTTTTAGTATATTAAGGTAAACTTTATTAACCGATGAGAAGCATTACGATGAGGGAAGCGCTCAAGAGATAGGGTCCAAACGGAATAGCAGCTAAATCCTTCTCTTTGACGTGACAATACAAGAAGGTAAAAAGACCACCCAGACTTGCAAGTAATACGACATAGAGTATAGGGCTGATACCTAAAACAAATGTCAGAGCAGCGATAAGTTTGATGTCTCCACCGCCCATTTTATCTTCGAAAATATTATAAAGAAGATAGAAGACAATAAATATGAAAATGCTGGCAAGCAAATTTTTCCAGAAATTTTCATTTTGAAAATACAGACTCTGAGTCAGAATTAAAAATATGAAAGCGAAAATGAGAGGATCAGGAAGGACGAAATAATAGATATCAGCAATGCTGAGAGAAATCGAAAAAAAGAAGACAATTAAAAAAAGGACATTTTTATCCGGCGAGTCAAAAAAATTAAATCCGAGACATAAGAGAAAAGCAAACCCTCCGATAAGTTCCACTATAAAATAAAGAGGTGTGATTTTACTGTTGCAGAAATGACAACGTCCACGACAAATAAAATAAGATAAAACCGGGATAAGGTTTAAAGGAGAAAGAGAATGGGCACAGGTGTCGCAATGTGAGCGGGGGAAGATGATAGATATATTTTGAGGGAGTCGGTAACCGACAAGTGCCATAAAAGAAGCAAGTGATGCTCCTGTAAAAAATAACAATATGTGAAATGCGAGTGTATAAATCATGCTGTCCTCCATATCTTGGCTAATCAACAAGGTCATTAACTAGATACGCAAAAACTGCGATTCTGTATTAATATTTGTGAAGGAAAAATAAATTTTCAAAAAAATTTGATTTTATACCTCCTTATTTGTTATGGTATGTAAGTGCCGAAAAATAGTGTGCACTAAAAACAAATTGTCATTGACTTTAAAAGGAATAGATGCTATTTTGTTTAAAGTGTTCTTGAATATAAATCGGTGCAAGACACCAAATTCTGTATCGAGAACATCAAATAGGTCGGCCATAAATCGCTTGACACCAAGCGATGAATTATTTTGCCAGGATATGAAACGCCTGGAAGTGTGGCCTTATAAAATTTGAAAACGAAAGGAGAGAAAAAGATGCCTACAATTAACCAATTAGTTCGTAAGCCTCGTAAGACTCAAAAATCTAAATCAGAATCACCTGCTTTAGGAAGAGGCTATAACTCATTAAAAGGACGTCCGACAAACGTGAACTCGCCACAAAAACGTGGAGTGTGTACACGTGTTGGGACAATGACTCCTAAAAAACCAAACTCAGCTCTAAGAAAATATGCTCGTGTACGTTTATCTAACATGATCGAAGTTACTGCATATATTCCAGGGGAAGGACACAACCTTCAAGAGCACAGTGTCGTGTTATTACGCGGAGGTCGTGTGAAAGACTTACCGGGAGTTCGTTACCACGTTGTACGTGGAGCGCTTGATACTGCGGGAGTTCAAGATCGTAAACAAAGCCGTTCTAAATACGGTACTAAAAAACCTAAAGAATAAGTTGCAATAATAAAAGAATGAAAATGAAAAGGAAGGGGGCGCGCTATGCCACGTAAAGGATCAGTTCCAAAAAGAGAAGTTTTACCAGATCCAGTCTATGATTCAAAATTGATTACAAAGCTCATCAATCAAATTATGTATGACGGAAAACGAGGAAAAGCTTCAAACATATTATATACAGCACTTGAACTTGTCGAAGAACGCTCTGAAGACAGTGCAATGGATGTTTTTGAACAAGCAATGGAGAATATCCGTCCAGTACTGGAAGTTAAAGCACGTCGTGTTGGAGGTTCTAACTACCAAGTTCCAGTTGAAGTAACCTCAAGAAGACAGCAGGCACTTGCATTGCGCTGGTTAGTTAACTACGCACGTCTACGCGGGGAAAAGACAATGGAAGAAAAACTCGCCAATGAAATTATGGACGCTGCAAACAACACAGGCGGAGCAGTCAGACGAAGAGAAGATATGCACAAAACTGCAGAAGCAAACCGTGCATTTGCACACTACCGCTGGTAAACATAGACTGAGATTCATTATTAATTTAGAGAG
Source organism: Carnobacteriaceae bacterium (assembly GCA_043424675.1). GTDB lineage: Bacteria > Bacillota > Bacilli > Lactobacillales > Carnobacteriaceae_A > JBHWPB01. Next base: position 18,480 of record JBHWPB010000132.1, read on the forward strand.
AGGGGAAACAAGTTAATGGCCGAAAGAGAATTTTCGTTAGAGAACACACGTAATATCGGTATTATGGCTCACATTGACGCTGGTAAAACAACGACAACTGAGCGTATCCTTTATTACACTGGCCGTACTCACAAAATTGGTGAAACCCACGAAGGTGCATCAGAGATGGACTGGATGGAGCAGGAAAAAGAACGTGGAATTACAATTACTTCTGCGGCAACAACTGCTTCATGGAGAGACCACAGAATCAATATCATTGATACGCCGGGGCACGTAGACTTCACTGTTGAAGTTGAACGTTCATTGCGTGTACTTGACTCAGCAATCACTGTACTCGATGCGCAAACAGGTGTAGAGCCGCAAACTGAGACTGTCTGGCGTCAAGCTGACACATACGGTGTTCCACGTATTGTTTTCGTTAACAAGATGGATAAAACTGGAGCGGACTTCTTATATGCAGCCGGTACAATAAAAGACCGTTTAGGGGCAAATGCACACCCTGTTCAATTACCGATCGGTGCCGAAGATAACTTCGAAGGTATCATCGACCTTATTGAAATGAATGCAATTTTCTATCTAGATGATATGGGACAAGAAGTAGAGATCAGAGAGATTCCTGAAGAATACCAGGAACAAGCTCAAGAACAACGTACTCTTCTTATTGAAGCTGTTTCAGAATACGATGACGACATTATGATGGCGTTTTTAGAAGATGAAACTATTGAAGTTGAAGATCTAAAAGCTGCGATCCGTAAAGCAACAACTGACGTTGGTTTTTATCCTATTTTCGTTGGTTCAGCATTTAAGAACAAAGGTGTCCAGCCTTTACTTGATGCAGTAGTAGATTACTTGCCATCACCATTAGATGTTAAACCTATCGTGGGACACAACCCAGACAATCCTGAAGAAGAAATTATATGTCCGCCAGATGACAGCGAACCATTCGCTTCACTTGCTTTCAAAGTTATGACTGACCCATTTGTAGGTCGTTTGACATTCTTCCGTGTTTACTCAGGAACATTAGAAGCAGGATCATATGTTCAAAACACTTCAACAGATACACGTGAACGTGTCGGACGTATCTTACAGATGCACGCGAACCACCGTGAAGAAATTCCAGAAGTTCACTCCGGAGATATCGCTGCAGCTGTTGGATTGAAAAACACTTCTACAGGAGACACTCTCTGTGCAGAAGACCGTCCGGTTGTTCTAGAATCTATGGAGTTCCCTGAACCAGTTATCCAAGTTGCTATTGAACCAAAAACAAAGGCAGACCAAGATAAAATGGGAGAAGCACTACAAAAACTATCTGAGGAAGACCCTACATTCAGAACAGAAACTGAAGAAGAAACTGGAGAAACAGTTATCTCTGGTATGGGAGAACTTCACTTAGAGGTTATTGTTGACCGCTTGCAACGTGAATTCAAAGTTGAAGCTAATGTTGGAGCACCTCAAGTTTCTTACCGTGAAACATTCACTAAATCTGTTGCTGCCCAAGGTAAGTTCATCCGCCAATCAGGTGGTAAAGGGCAATACGGGGACGTTTGGATTGAATTCGAACCAAACGAAGAAGGTGCAGGATTTGAATTTGAAGATGCTATCGTTGGTGGAGCAGTTCCGCGTGAATATATTCCATCAGTAGAAGCTGGATTAGAAGCAGCGCTTGAAAATGGTATTCTTGCAGGATATCCGTTAGTTGATGTTAAAGCCAAGCTATACGATGGTTCTTACCACGATGTCGACTCTAGTGAGTCAGCATTCCGTATCGCGGCTTCACTTGCACTTAGAAATGCTTCTAAAGATGCAGGACCAGTTATCTTAGAGCCAGTTATGGCTGTAGATATTACAATCCCTGAAGATTATCTAGGGGACGTTATGGGACACATCTCAGCTCGTCGAGGAAGCATTGAAGGGACAGAAGTCCACGGCAACACAAACGTTGTTTCAGGATACATTCCGCTTTCCGAGATGTTTGGTTACGCAACAACGCTTCGTTCAGCAACACAAGGTCGAGGAACATTTACAATGGAATTTGACCACTACGAAGCTGTACCAAAATCTATCCAAGAAGAGATTATCGAAAGTCGTGGAGGAAACAACTAAGAAGTCTCTGAGATAAAAACTATTTGATGTTCTCTTTCTTGCTAATTAAACTGTTTATCAGCTTCGGTTGTGAAGCTGTCAAATACGTTATAATTAGTAATTAAGGTCTAAATTTGCACTGTAGTCACAAAGTCGTAAAACGATTGATTTAACATTATATTCAAGGTATGATAATAGAGAAATTTTATGTGTTGCCACATAAAAGTTAAAACAACTATTACATATAATTAATAGGAGGATTTTTTAAAATGGGAAAAGAAACATTTGAGCGTACAAAACCGCACGTAAACATTGGAACAATTGGACACGTTGACCACGGGAAAACCACTTTAACTGCAGCGATTACTTCAGTTCTTGCTTCAAAAGGTTTAGCAGAGATCGAAGACTATGCAGAAATTGATGGAGCTCCAGAGGAAAAAGAACGTGGAATTACTATTAACACTTCTCACGTTGAGTATGAAACTGAAAAGCGTCACTATGCACACATCTATGCGCCTGGACACGCAGACTACGTTAAAAACATGATCACTGGTGCTGCACAGATGGACGGAGCAATCCTTGTTGTATCTGCTGCTGATGGACCAATGCCACAAACACGTGAGCACATCTTGTTATCACGTCAGGTTGGAGTTCCAGCTATCGTTGTTTTCTTAAACAAATTAGACTTAGTAGACGACGAAGAGCTTGTTGAACTAGTTGAATTAGAAGTTCGTGACCTCCTTTCAGAATACGAATTCCCAGGTGATGATGTTCCAGTTATCGCAGGATCAGCTTTACAAGCGATCAATGGTGAACCTGAGTACGTTGAAAAAATTGAAGAGTTAATGGATGCTGTTGATGAGTACATTCCAACACCAGACCGTGACACAGAAAAACCATT
>JBHWPB010000133.1:0-8978 GCA_043424675.1 Carnobacteriaceae bacterium
GCTATTTTTTCAGCGGGAAGAAACAAAGAAAAGAGATTTTCATTCAAATCATTTGGGTATAGGCGCTTTTGAGGTAAAATAGGAATACGTATACAAAGAATAAAAGGGGAGGTCATCGAAATGGATATATCAATTCATGATTATTTAGATAGTTTAGAAGACAAGAAAGGCGATGCGACTGGAGGCAGTACGACGGCTTTAATTGGTGCGCTTTCTGCTTCACTCGGATCCTTTATATTAGATATTCAAAAGGGAAAAGACGAATATGCAGATAAAGAAGAAGAAATGAAAGAAGCAGAGGAAAATCTCCGAGCAGGACGAAATCGCATGGAAGAACTCATCCAAGAAAGCCAGGAAAGCTTTAAACCGGTAAAAGATGCCTTAGCGATGCCAAAAGAAACGGAAGAAGAGAAAAAAGAGCGCAATAAAGCTCTCTCAGAAGGATATGAGGAGGCTGTTAAACCACAGGTGGAGCTGATGCAGGAGCTCGGAAAGATCGTAAAGGACCTGGAATTTATCGTTAAGCTAGAGATAGATGGCTCCTTGACAGTAGACTTAGCTATTTCTATTTTATTTACTCAATCGACCCTGCAAGCTGCACATTTAAATGCCTTGCAAAATGTTAAAGAAATCAAAGACAAAGAAGTCCAGCGAGAACTTTTAGGGGAAATCAACCAGCTTCTGACAGAAAAGACTCAAGAAGCATCCTTCTTATTCCAGCTTGTCACTTATTACATCAACGCCGATGAATGGCCAGACATTGAAGCGACAGAAGCAAGAGCTCGTCAGCAGTTGGAAGAACAGCAGAGACAGATGGGGCAGCAGCAGGGCGATCAATAAGAAAATCTCTCACAGAGATGATAAAGAGACGCAAAAAAACTCTCTTTCGCATATGCGAAAGAGAGTTTCCGTCTCTCAAAGTTTGAAGCGCCATCCCTTTTAAAGTGTGGCTTGCTCAACACTCACCCTGTTCGTTCAACGTCCTGATTCAGAACGACTAGCAGCACATCTCCTCAGGGGTGATATAAGGCGCCGTTTTTCACATGGCTTTGGAATTCTTCTATTAGAGGATCGAAGAGATTCACATTGCCTCTTTCTTTTTCATCGAGGAATTCCCTCGGGACATAGAACCGTTCATCCCCGTGGCTTTTTCCGCTGATAGAGTGCACCAATTCGCTGACTTCGCTGAGTTCGACTAAGACATTGTCTTCATACATGAGCTCGATCTGCGTTTTGCCTGGTTCAACGTCGCCTGGCTGATACACATCATAGGGCTGATCGTAGCTGCTGTTGAGGGCAGTATAGTAGGCGGGGTCATAGCCTGCCTGCTCTAACAAACCAGTCAGCTTTGTGATTAATTCGCCGTCTCTTTCAGGATCGTAGCGGACACTTTTCAGGGGCTTCCGGTCTAAGAAACTGCGTGCAAGATTGGATAAGATAGAATCCTCATGATGGATCCACTGCGCCAAGATGCTCGTGATGACACCGTCGTCTAACATCAGATAATCGAAAACGGTATACTCTTCTTCAAAGAAAGGTTTCAGAGAACCGACGAAAATAGAACTCTTATCTTTGTCATACAGGCGGCGGGCTCTCTTCAACAGACGATCTAAGGTCACTTCCATGCCGCGTGACACTCGGTGGAAATAGACCTGCATATGCATCTGATAGCGGCTCACGACATAGTCTTCCACCGCATGCTTGCCCTGACTCTGGAAGGCGATGCCGTTGCGAGACGGGCGAATCACACGCAAGATGCGGGTCAAATCAAAAGCTCCGTAAGTTACTCCTGTAAAGTAAGCGTCGCGCTGCAGGTAATCCATCCGGTCTGCATCGATCTGACTGGAGATGATCTGGACGACTTGTTCATTCGGATAGGTTTGGGCGATCACGCTCGCGACTTTTTCTGGAAAATCAGGAGCAACTTGTGAGAGAACTTGATTGATTTCGGTTTCAGGTGATAGAATAATCTTCTGTGTCATCGCTTCGTGATTGGTCTTAAAGATACTTTCAAAAGCGTGCGAAAAAGGACCGTGCCCGACGTCATGCAAGAGGGCGGCACAGAGGGTGATGAACCGTTCGCTGTCGTCCCAGCCGTTCTCGCCATCTTTTTCTTTCGGGAAATTACGCTCGAACGTATCACAGATGCGTCGGGCCACTTCATAGACGCCGAGGGAATGAGAGAAACGCGAGTGTTCCGCTCCATGGAAGGTATAGGAAGACATGCCGAGCTGTTTAATCCGTCGCAGGCGCTGAAATTCATGCGTATCAATCAAATCGATAATAATCTGATGCTGGATGTAAATGTAGTCGTGTATCGGGTCCCGAAAAACTTTTTCTCGAGGGAGTTTTGCTTCCATATCATAATCCGCCACTCTATCTGCTCCTTTTTAGTAAGAATCACCTAACATTTTTTGATTTCTTTTCTTCATTTTTTCATGGGCTGCTTCAAATTCTCGAACGACCTCCTCATCGTATTCCCCTTCAACTAAGGAGGCGCCGTAGTTCACAACCACTTCCTTGATCCGTTCAATCAAGTCGTCGACGCTCATCTCTTTGCCGTAAATGTCTTCCAGAGTCGTCATCACATCTGGCTCGATATCGGGGAAGGACCATTTTGTCTCTTCTCCTTTCAATCCGGCATCATAAAAGTCCCGCATCATCTGAGACCGTTTCTTTTGGTTGCCATTGACGCTGATATAAATCATAATAGAGAGACCCCCTTGGCTTCTTCTCTGGGAGAGGCCGGCAATCTTTTTACCGTCGATACTCAAGTCATAGTCGCCAGGACAGTAGGAATCAGGAATTTCAAAGGCTTCGACTTCTGAAGGCAGAGCATCGTTCAAGAGATCTAAGAGAAGATCATACCCTTCATCGATCGAAAGCGATTGCTCTTCCGGCATGGGAATGATGAGGGAGAGATTCAAGATGCCTTCGTCTCCCACAACAGCCAGTCCTCCTGAGTTTCTTACGATATAATCATACCCGTTGTTTTCGATTTCAGAGAGACCGTCTTCTAAATAAGGGAGCTTTGTATCCATCATGCCGAGAAAGACCTGTCTTTGAGTCGGCCAAAAGTGGAGAATGTACTTGTCGTTCGCTCCCGCATCCTTGAGAAAAGTGTCCACCAAGGCAAAGTGGGTCTCACCTGCCTCCTTGAAAGGCATCGTTCTGGAATCATAAACATGTAATTCTTGATTGTTAAGGATTTGACTAATTTCTTTCAACAAAAACACCAACTTTCATCTAGTTTCTTTATTATACTAAACCAACCACAAATATACAGTTTTTTGTAAATTTCACCCCGCTTTCGCCCCCATTTCGCTCCCATTTCTAAGAGAGAAAACAAAACACAGAGATAAAAGATTCGCTTCAAGACTTATTATGTTAAAATGGAGAATGTATAGTAAAATTCAATATGTATAAAGAAAGGAGCTTTCTTGTGAATCAAGATATAGGCAGTGGAAGAAAAGCGGAAATCAAGATGCAGTCGATTCATACAAGCGATGGCGAAGTATCACGTTATGATGTGAACGAAATGGGTCAGCTTGTTTACGTGAATGGCAGTTATTACTTACGCTTTGACCAAGAAGATGATGATAGGGCAGAAACAATCAAAACCACCATTAAATTTGATGAGTCGGATAATGTCACGATAATTCGTGCTGGCAGCGAGAAAACGCGTATGCGCTTTGACGTTGAAAATAAAACAAGTATGAGATACCCTACCCCGGCAGGAACTTTTTTAATTGACATCGATACGCGACGTGTGGAGCTGCAATATAGAAACCAACCCTTTTCAGGGCAGATTAACTTAGACTATCAGCTGACAACACAGGGTCAGCCTTTAGGGAATTATAATGTAACCATCCAATTCACGGTATAAAAAATAAGGAGTAGTGGCAAAGTGGAATTAGAAAAATTTAAAGGTCAAGATAAAACTGAAATCCCAATGATCGACGTGGCCAAAGAAGTATTGAATCAGGAAAATGAGTATTTACACTTCGACGACTTGCTCAAGAAAGTCGCGGACTATTTAGAATTATCAGACGAACAAGTGCAAGAAAGTGTCAGCCAGTTCTATACGGACTTGAACACAGATGGCGGGTTTATATCCTTCGGTGAACAGCGCTGGGCACTAAGAGAATGGTATGCGCTTGATTCAATTAACGAAGAATCTACCCACCAGAACCTGGCGGAAGATGCGGTTCCAGTCCACCGTGATGTAGTAGGCTTTGAAGACGGCTTAGACAGTATTGAGGAGAACGACGAAGACCTAGAAGTTTTCTCGGATGAAATAGAAGAAGAGGATGTTCAGTACGAGGACGACATAGAAGAGGATGACTTGACAGAAGATGATGAAGCAGCAGAACTTCGTCAGTATGAAGAAGACTTAGAAGAGCTTGAAGTAGATGAAACAGACGAAGAAATCGACTTTGATGAAGAAGACGATGAGTATGAGAACGTAGATGAAGAAGACGAAGATGATTTAGATTAAGTAAATTGTCAGCCGGATACAGAGGGCTAGGGCTTAACATGGAGTTGAAATTGCAGCGTGGATTACAAAAAGAAAGAAGGTCTTTATGAAAAAATTTAAGATTAACGGAAATAAACCTTTAAATGGCGCAGTGAAAATCAGCGGTGCCAAGAACAGTACGGTAGCGCTAATTCCAGCAGCTATTATGGCAGATTCTCCAGTGATTCTTGAAGATGTTCCTGACATCCAAGATGTTCATTCTCTGATTGAGATCTTGGAAGAGATGTACGTCAAAACAGAATTCGATGGCAGTACTCTGGTGATCGACCCGACTGATATGGTAAACGTGCCGATGCCGAGCGGAAAGATCAGCAGTTTGAGAGCATCATATTATTTCATGGGGGCCCTTTTGACAAAGTTCCAAGAAGGAGTCGTCGGTCTTCCAGGCGGTTGTGACTTAGGGCCGAGACCGATCGATCAGCATATCAAAGGCTTCGAAGCACTGGGGGCAAAAGTGTCCAATGAGCAGGGGGCCATGTATTTGAGAACAGACGGAGAAGGCCTTGTGGGAACCCGTATTTACTTTGACGTCGTTTCTGTCGGAGCGACCATTAACGTCCTCTTGGCTTCTGTGAAAGCAAAAGGGACGACCATCATCGAAAACGTAGCCCGAGAACCAGAAATCATCGATGTGGCAACTTTGTTGAACAACATGGGAGCGAAGATCAGAGGAGCAGGAACCGACACCATTCGGATTGAAGGAGTCGAAACGCTCACAGGCACTCGTCATTCTGTTATCCCCGATCGCATCGAAGCAGGCACCTACTTGATTATAGGCGCGGCTGTCGGTGAAGATGTCACAATCAATAATGTAATTGTCGAACACTTAGAAGGACTGCTTGCGAAACTAGACGAGATGGAAGTGCCTATGGAAGTCTTTGAAGACAGTATTCATGTCAAGACCTCAGATCATCTTCAAGGGGTAGATATCAAAACTCAGCCTTATCCTGGGTTTGCGACAGACCTACAGCAACCCATCACCCCCCTTCTCTTGAAAGGTGAAGGGCGCTCCACCATTAAAGATACTATCTATCCGAAAAGAACGCGTCACGTGCCGGAACTCAACCGCATGAATGCGAATATCAATGTGGAAAACGATTTGATTATTATCGAAGAGACAGAGCAGCTGACAGGAGCGGAAGTTCATGCGACAGACTTGCGCGCCGGAGCGAGTCTTGTGATCGCCGGGTTGATGGCTGAAGGCGAAACAAAAATCACAGGAATCGGAAATATCTTAAGAGGCTACGACCATATCGTCGAGCGCTTGACTGCACTAGGTGCGGATATAGAATTGATTGAAGAATAAGAATAGGAGATACGGAATGCAAGACGCAGATGTTTTAACACTGAAAGAATTAGAAAATAAAACCTTAAAAGAACTCTATGAATACGCCAAGCACTACAAAATTTCTTACTACAGCCAGATGAACAAAAAAGAATTAGCCTTGGCTGTGCTGCGTTCCCATAGAGAAGAAACAGATTACTTTAGAGCGGAAGGCGTCTTGGACTTGATGACCAATCAGGACTTCGGCTTTTTACGTCCGATCAATTACAGTCCCAGCCAAGAAGATATTTACATCTCTAATTCTCAGATTAAACGCTTTGATCTGCGGAATGGGGATTTGGTGACAGGAGTAGCGAGACCGCCGAAATCCAATGAAAGACACTATGGCTTGATGCAGGTGGAAGAAGTCAACGGAAAAGACCCGGAGACAGCGAAAGAGAGACTTCATTTCCCAGCGCTCACAGCACTTTATCCCGATGAGCAGATGGTCTTAGAAACCAACCGTGAACAATATGGTACGCGGATGATCGATATCTTAGCCCCCATCGGTTTCGGCCAGCGTGGCCTGATCGTCTCCCCTCCCAAAGCAGGGAAGACTTCTCTTCTCAAACAAATTGCCAACGGGATTACAGCGAATAATCCGGATGTAGAACTCATTGTTCTTCTGATCGATGAACGTCCTGAAGAAGTGACGGATTTAGAAAGAAGTATCGATGGAGAAGTGGTCTCTTCTACCTTTGACCAGAAACCTGAAAACCATGTCCAAGTCAGTGAACTGGTCCTTGAAAGAGCCCGTCGACTTGTCGAAGATAAGAGAGACGTGGTTATTTTAATGGATAGTATCACACGACTCGCTCGAGCTTATAACTTAGTAGAAGCTCCCAGCGGCCGCACCCTGAGTGGGGGAATTGATCCGGCCGCCTTATACCGTCCGAAGAGATTCTTCGGTTCTGCCCGTAATGTGGAAGAGGGGGGCAGTCTGACCATTATCGCAACAGCCTTGGTGCAGACAGGTAGTCGCATGGACGATGTCATCTATGAAGAGTTCAAAGGAACAGGAAACTCTGAGATTCACCTCTCCCGTGAGTTGGCCCAGCGCCGAATCTTCCCAGCTATCGACATCAAGCTCTCGAGTACACGTCGCGAAGAACTTCTCTTGAGCGAAGAGAAACTGGACGAAATATGGAAACTACGCCGGATGATGCGCGGGGATGCTCTAGAATATACCGAACAGTTCATAGAGTTGCTCCGCAGAACCAAAAGCAATGAAGACTTTTTCAATCAATTCGAGAAAGTTCTTTCCAAACGCGGCGATTAAAATGAGGAAAATATCTTGCATAATAGGAAAAAATGTGATATTATTCTAAATGTTGCACTATTGCAAGATTAACTCTGAGCACAAGTACAGAGCAAGAAAGGAAGTATATCAATGAAACAAGAAATTCATCCAGAATACAGAGATGTTGTCTTTATGGACACTTCAACAGGCCATAAATTTCTAGCTGGTTCAACGCAAACTTCAGATGAAACAGTCGAGTGGGAAGATGGGAACGAATACCCAATGATCCGTGTCGAAATTTCATCAGACTCCCATCCTTTCTACACGGGACGTCAGAAGTTTGCTCAAGCTGATGGACGTATTGAACGCTTCAACAAAAAATACGGCCTAAAAAGCGAAGAAGACGAAGCTGAAGTAGAAGAAACAGAAGAAGCATAAGAATATGGAACAAAGAGCAGTATGTGTGGTGAGAAACAGAAAATTTCTGATATTTTCTTGACATACTTACTCATTCAACTCTTTGGAACATAACTATAAATTAAACTTGAACAAAACTGAGGCACAGAGCTTCAGTTTTTTATTTTAAAAAATTAAGCACAAAAAACCACTAGGTGATGACCTAGTGGGTATGTTTTATCCATTTGTTTTATAAAATAACTCCGTTTATCTATGCGTTTTACAAACAATTTCATATTTTATAAAGAATTAAAACTTTAAACTTCTTCACGTCTTCTTTGGTATTCTGCTTGGATATCTCCACGGCGAATCCACCATGCGTAGAGAACGATCGCAATAAGTAGAAGTCCGATGTAGCCTAAGATTGGGTAAAGGTAGCTGACGAGTGTATCGAATCCTGCAAAAGATAAGATGAAGGCTACGATAACTGTCCCAATAAGAACTGGATTAAAGTATCTATCGTCCATGTTTCTTGTTACACGTTGGGCAAATGGATAGATAACTCCAATGGCGGTGTTAAAGACCATGAGGAAAATAGCAACAGCCATGACATTTCCAACCCATGGGTGAACCACGTTTGCAAGTTCTAACATCGGCATTGGGTTCCCTGGAACATCTTGGATTCCAGCAATCATCCCTGCAAAGGCTAAAATCTGTAAAACCGCAATAATAATTCCTCCAAGAACTCCACCCTGTCCGGCGGCTTTAGTATTTCTTTCGGCTCCCCCCATCACAACAACCATAGAAAAGGCTAGGGAAGAGTTGAGAGCGGCTTGGTTCATGGCTGCGATGAACCAGTTCGGTAAAGTAGTGGCTTCTTGAGAAGCTAACTCTAATCCTTCATTTAATCCTATAGGCGTTTGAATAACTGCAACGACTGCAATAATCAAGAACATGATAAGTAAGAAGGGGGTTACAGAACCAATAATTTGAGTTACTCGCTCTGTGTCTGCTAATCCTGTAAGAATAACAAGGACAGCAACGATAACAGAACCGATCCATGGCGCCAAGCCAAATTGCTGGTTTAAAGCGGCCCCCGCTCCCGCAATCATCGCAATTCCTAGTCCAATCAATGTAACGATAATAATAAGGTCTAGTATTTTAGCCAGAATGGGATGCGTGATTTCATCAAAAACTTTAGAGTGATCAGTAGCTTCATAGTAACTCCCTAACTGCATAACAGCGAGACCCATAACAGAATAAATGACGGCCGCAAGCAGCATTCCCCAAATTCCACCAGTACCAAACGCAACATAGTACTGCATCAACTCGGCTCCAGAAGCAAATCCGGCTCCGATAACAACACCAACATAAGCAAGACCATATTTAAGTGCTTTACTCAATTTTCATCACCTTTCCTTTTTCAGGACAGTTTTCAACGCATAACCAAACGGTCATAATAATTATAAACTAAAACAATT
>JBHWPB010000134.1:0-6854 GCA_043424675.1 Carnobacteriaceae bacterium
TAAAAAATTTCAAGATTTTCTTGAAGCTAATAAACTCTCAGTGGTCATAGCGCTGCCAGGAGAAATGAGCCTAGAAAAGGACATCCTAGAAGAGTTAGGAGCTACAGTAGTAAAAGACACAGACAAAGAAATTATTCAACATCTTCTAGAGGCTAGCCTTTTAATTACAGACCACCATCCTCATGCACTTACTTATTCTGTTTTAAATAGAGCTATTATCTTCTATCATGGAGAGGTCTACCCGAACATTGGAGAAGACTTCTATTTCGAAAGTTATCAAAATGAACTTCCTGGAGATATTGCGACCAACGAAGAGGACCTACTCTATCTTCTCAGAGACTATTCAGAAGAGTCTTTTAAGATGAAAGCAACTTTTGTTAAAAAAACGAAACTTTTATTTGAACAGCAAGACGACTCTGTTTATCAGAATATTTTTGAACAGTTTTCAGAACTCTTAGGTCTCAAACCTTCATCATGACAAAGTAAAAAGTATCTCATCAACGTTTGAGTTTTGTTTAGAGAAGAGATATAATTTTTTTAGCTTTTATATTCGTAAGTAAGGAGAAAAAAATGTTAATTTTTGAAGTTATGAAGTCAGTTCTTCTGGGAGTGATCCAAGGGATCACCGAATGGCTGCCTATTTCTAGTACGGGACATATGATCTTATTTGATGAGCTTATCAGTATGAATATGTCTCCAGAATTTATGGAAATGTATTTTGTCGTCATTCAATTTGCCTCTATTCTTGCTGTTATTCTCATTTATTTTAATCGTTTAAATCCTTTTTCCCCTTCTAAAACGAAGGAAGAAAAAGAAAACACCTGGGATATCTGGGTAAAAGTTATCGTAGGGATTATTCCGGTGGGTATCATAGGACTTTTATTCGAAGATGTTATCACAGAGAAGTTTTATAATTGGCAGACGGTTGCGTTTACTCTTATCCTTTATGGTATTTTATTTATCGTTATTGAAAATGCTAATGAGAAGAAGGAAACAAAAGTTGCCAGTTTCAAAGAAATGCCCTATTCCACTGCTCTCATGATTGGACTCTTTCAAGTTCTTTCTCTCATCCCAGGAACTTCAAGATCGGGATCAACCATCATGGGAGGTCTCATTATGGGTGTATCGCGACCTGTTGCTGCTGAATTTTCATTCTTTATGTCCATTCCGGTGATGCTGGGAGCGACCCTATTAAAACTTGGGACTTTTGGCATAGCTTTTACTTCTGCAGAAATCATAGTTCTCTTAAGTGGGATGGTGGTTTCTTTTGTGGTTTCCTACTACGCTATTAAATTCCTAATGAGCTATATACAAACGAACGACTTCAAACCTTTTGGTTGGTATCGGATTATTCTAGGTATTGTAGTTATTTTATTTTTCAATCTCATGCGCTGATTTCACGGAGAATCAAAAAGGACAAATCCTATATTTGCAGGATTTGTCCTTTTTATTTTATGTTAAAGTAATGACTGTCATTTCCATGCGATTATTTATTCTAAGACTATACTTAGAAGTATGTAAGCCGCGATTGATAATCATACGCTTTGTGGGATCATTTTTAGAAGCATAGAGGCCAAAGTCATACTTGGGATTAAAACCTTGACCAGGAGCATAGAGCCCCCCTATAAAAGGCAATATAACTTGACCTCCATGGGTATGCCCTGACAAGGTTAAATCTGGCTTAATCTCTCTATGTTCTTGATAATTTTCGAAGTATTCGGGATGATGGGCTAACAATATTTGAACTTGATCTTTCATTTCATCTGAGAAATCTATTTTCCCTAAAGGATTTTCCAGCAGAACTTCCTCTTCCACCATCTCTTTTGTTTCCTTCAAACCGATTAAAACAATACCTGAACCCCTTATGGGAACCCACCTTGCCTCATCCATCAACACCTGTATAAAGCTTCCCTCTATGGCTGCTTTCCACCCAGGATTAGATAAGTATGCATAGTCATGGTTTCCAGGTATAGCATAGATTGGGGCGACTTCTCTTAAAGATTCCCCGAAATGATGAATCCCTTTAATCGGAAGATCTTCGCCTTCTGCATGAAAAACATCGCCTGTGATGACAATTAAATCAGGATCCTCTTTTTGAATTTCATCAATAAGCTTATCCAAATTTACTCTCTCATCAGGAAAATGAAAATCTGAAAGATGAATAATTCTACTGCCTCTCAAATTTCGATTTAAATTTGGAATCTTCAAGCTGTAATGTTTTATTTCAAACGTGATGTTTCCCCATATAATAAAAATGGCGACTATCAGAATAATCAATAAATACCACATCAAAATGCCCCACCTTCTCTTACTTTTCTCTTAACACTAATAATAGCACAATAATCCTTCAAAATTGAGAGAAAGTTCCCTTTACTTTCTCTTTTCATCAGAAATTTAAAAACCGGCTGTAGAATTTATTCTACAACCGGAATGTTTTACAGAAGTAAACCTTTTCTATCTTTTTCAATAATCTGTTACTTTTAATTATCTGACCGATCTAAATCTTCCGCATTTGCTGCTTCATCTTCATTCACAGCGTATGTGAAGTCTCCACTACTTCCAGAATCATCGACTTTCTTTCTCTCAATATCTTCAGAACCACCCTCCACACGTCTTTTAGAAACAGTTCTAGAATCAGTTGTTGGACGGTTTGTAGATGCCTTTTCGAACTCTTCTCTGCGTTTTCTAAGTGTTTCTTGCACCGATTCTGTTTTTTCGTCTTTTTCCATTTCTTTATCAAGTTTTTTATCCAGCTTGTTTAATTGGCTTTTAGCAAAGTCACGTCCGCCTAGACCAAAGGCCAGCGCAAAGGCTACTGCCCCTGCTCCTACGATAAATATAAATGCAGTGTTGACGATGCTTGTTGCAAAGTTAAGTTGATCTAGTGCCATAAATACTGATAGTGCTAGGACAAGATACTTTAAGATTTCTCCAAACCATCTGCTGCCCGCTGCGTTCGTTACAAATTGACCTAAGAGCTGGCCACCGATGATTCCTAAACCTAGAATGATAAGCGCAAAGATGATATTCGGTAAGTAACCGATAATCGCAGTTCCGATAGTGTTCAAGATAGCTAAGTTTAATGCATTCATTGCTTCAACTAAGAAGAAAAGGCCGATGATTATCATGACAAGTTGTCCAATAATCTTAGCTATATTAAAGCTTCTTCCGCTCTCTCCTGAAATATAATCAGTAATACGATTGACTCCTGCACCTTCTAGAATGTCTTGAGTGAGGTCTCCCACCACTTTGGCGATCGCAAAACCTACAGCTAATAAAATTCCTGCGACTAAGATATTAGGGATAGCGGCTAAGATAGCATTCAGTACATTAATAATTGGAATGGATATAGAACGAATGCCTAAAGTTTCCAGCGCTACAATTAAAATTGGAATAAGGATAAGAATATAAACAACGTTAGCCAAAACAGAAGCTATTGTATCTTTCCTGTCTTCTGAGACTGTTTCTCCGTCTTCTCCTGTGAACCGCGAGATTGCCTTATCTACATTCAATGATACTAACAAGTTGTAGACTAGATTTTTGACGAACCTTGCAGCTAATATGCCAAGTACTACAATTACAATGGCTGCGATTACATTTGGAAGGTAAGCGAGCGCTGTATCTATCATATTTGTGATGGGTTGTGCAACAGAATTTAGTCCAAATGCCGAAAAAATTCCCGGTAAGAATAACACCCATACTAAGTAGTAGAATACTCTCGCTAGCGATTGGATCGTATTATTGGCTTGGTTTGAGTCGTTTGCGACACCCCAGTCTTGTAATTTACTATCAAAATTAATCGCCTCTAATCCTTTGGCAATACCATTTTTTATGAGTACAGCAATTATCCAGGCTACTAAGATCAAAATAATACCATAGAGTAAATTTGGCAGATAACTTAAAAAGTCATTTAACAAATTTTGTAAACTTTCTACCATCTTTATCATCTCCTTTTTATATCTTCATTATAAGTTAGTTAACTTAAGATTGAAAGCGATTTACTCTGCGCAGGATAAAAATCAAAGATAGAAGAGTCTTGAATCAGCAAGATTCGATCCATTCTACAGAGAGAATTTCAATAGGATACATCCCTTCTACTTCGTTTAGGACTTTTCGTAAAACTTTATCTCCATGCTGCTTTGAATTAGTCACTATTCCGTATCCTACTTTTCCGATGTTCAGCATATCATGCTCTCCTGTTTCCGAAGCGCTGACTTTATAACGATGCTGCATGCGTTCAATCATACTTTTGATCACACTGCGTTTATATTTTAATGAGTGACTATCATAAATAAGAATTTCTAATTCGACGCCCAACAAAATCATACTCACTCTACCCCCTTGGATTTGTAAAGCTGTCAGCTATTTTCTCTTTCATAATAAAAGAAATATTCTCTTTATACCAAAGGAACACATTTTCTTCCTATAAATTACAAAAATATCTAAATGTCATCACAGAGATGATTCATTCAGATATTTATCTTTACTAACTCTATTTTACCAATTCATAAATTGCTTCAGCGTAAATCGCTGTCGCCCTGAACAAGTCGTCTAGGGCGATAAATTCATTCGCTTGGTGCATGGTATCAACGCTATCAGGGAACATTGCTCCATAGGCTACGCCACGGTCCAAGAGACGTCCATAAGTCCCTCCGCCTATGACTTGCTCATGTCCTTTCAGACCGGTTTGTTTCTCGTAAACGTGGAGTAAAGTTTCTACTAAGGGATCATCTGCTGGAACATAGTGTGGTTCTTTGCTGTCTCCTCTTGTTACTTTTAATGTATCAGAGACAGTTTCCTCTATTTTATTTTTGATCTGTTCTCCATCAGTGTTTTTAGGAAAACGGAAATTGGTAGAAATCTTTCCACCTTCTCCTTCCTTAAATTCGAGTACCCCCACGTTCATAGTCAAGTCTCCCATGACTTCATCAGTGACTGCAACGCCCGCTTTTTTACCAAAAGGATCATCGTGCAGGTAAGTGGAAACAGTCTCCACAAAGAGGCGAGCATCATTTTCTAAAGTTTGTCCTGCTAAAAAATCTGCCAGATAAGTGCCTGCATTTTCTCCATTTTGCGGTTGAGCGCCATGAGAGGCTTTTCCTACTACACTTAAAGTAACAGTCTCGTCGTCTGTTCTTGTTTGACCTGTAACCGGATGTTCATTGAGGTAATTTTCAAAAGCTTCTTCAAACGCTGCTGTATCATTCATTTTTACAGCCGCTTCAGCATCTTGAGGCACCATGTTCTCTCTTAAGCCTGATTGGAAGTGAAGGAGACTCATTTCTTCCCCTTCTCCCTTTCCACCAGATTCAAGGTAAACAGAGACATTTCCTTTTTCTCCATTAATAACAGGGAAATTAGCGTCGGGAGAAAAACCAAAATCGGGCATGTCTTCTACTTCAAAGTAATGGTCCATACCTTTCCAATCACTTTCTTCATCTGTCCCAATGATAAAGCGGATTCGTTTAGATACGGGTAACTCTAATTCCTTGATAATTTTCAAAGCATAGTAAGCGGCCATCCCTGGACCTTTATCATCACTTGCACCTCTTGCATAGAGTCGGTCATCTTTTATGACAGGATTAAAGGGTTCTGTTTCCCAGCCTGTCCCAACCGGCACCACATCGACGTGGGCTAAAATCCCTAAGGTTTCAGAACCTTCGCCGTATTCAATGTGGCCTGCCAGATTATCAAAATTTTCTGTCTGAAAGCCGTCTTCTTCTGCCAATTCTAAAAAGGCATCTAACGCTTCAGCCGGTCCAGGCCCTACCGGATACTCTTCTGTGGCCTTGCTGTCATCCCTGACACTGTCGATGCTCAAAAGCATCTTCAAATCATTCAGCAAGTCCTCTTGTCGCGTCTCTACCTCTTTCTTCCAATTAATATCTTGACTCATACTATACATCCTCCATTTCTATAGCATTCACCATAGCATATTTTCCGAATAAAAATATACGTTTCATTCTTTTAAGAATTTTCCAATATTTTTACCTCTTCATCTGTTAAAGGTCGGTATTCACCAGGCTCAAGCGTCTCATCAAGAGACAGATTCCCCATTCGAATTCTTTTGAGGTAGGTAATTTCATGGCCTCTTGCTTGAACCATACGTTTCACTTGATGGAATTTCCCTTCTGTCACTGTAACAGCTACTTTGCTCTCTTCTGTCTCTTCATTGATATCTATAATCTCTAACTTAGCTGGTTTAGCTTCATAACCGTCATCTAGAGTCAAACCTTTGGAAAAAGCTTCTCTATCTTTTTCATCCATCATCCCATCCACGTGAGCGAAATATTCTTTTTCAACTTCTCGATTAGGAGAGGTGAGAGCATGGGAGAGTTTTCCATCATTAGTTAGAATTAATAACCCTTCTGTATCAATGTCCAATCTTCCAACTGGAAAGGGTTCTTGAAGTAAATCTTGTGGCTCCAACAAGTCAATCACAGTATGATGAAAATTGTCTTCTGTGGCTGAAATAACATCTTGCGGCTTGTTCATCATGAAGTAGAAAAATTCTTGGTAAACAACAGGTTGACCGCTCACCCTAATATCATCCATTTCAGAATTAACATGCAAGCCAGGTTTTCTAGCATCTGTGCCATTTACTGTTACTTCCCCATCTTTAATGAGCTTTTTAACTTCTTTTCTCGTTCCAAAACCACTGTGCGCTAATAATTTATCTAATCGCATTCTATCCCTCCTTTATCATGTTAATAAAAAAACTTTCAGACACTCTTTCATTGTATCAAAGATGGAGACCGAACCAAATATCCTCTCTTAATTTTATTTCACAAAAAAATGGTTACTTTAAGTTTCCGTTCCACTTAAAATAACCATTCAAAATATATTATTTTATA
>JBHWPB010000135.1:0-3076 GCA_043424675.1 Carnobacteriaceae bacterium
TGACACCGTTGGTACCGTGACGTCCGCACATCTTATCCCCTTCAGAGATTTTTCTCTTCTGAACGATATAAACGCGAACAAGCTGGTTTACACCAGGAGATAATTCGTCTCCGTCTTCGCGGTTGAATACTTTAACATCGAGTACGATTCCGCCTGCACCATGAGGTACACGCAGTGAAGTATCTCTGACTTCGCGGGCTTTCTCACCGAAAATAGCGTGCAGGAGACGTTCTTCAGCTGACTGCTCAGTTACTCCTTTTGGTGTAACTTTACCGACTAAGATGTCGCCTTCTCTAACTTCGGCACCGATACGGATAATACCGATATCATCTAAATCTTTTAAAGCTTCTTCCCCCACATTAGGGATTTCACGTGTAATTTCTTCAGGTCCCAGCTTGGTATCACGAGCATCTGATTCATATTCTTCAATATGAATAGAAGTATAGACGTCATCTTTGACTAAACGTTCACTCATAACTACGGCATCCTCAAAGTTAAAGCCATCCCATGAAGTGAAGGCTACGAGCGGATTACGGCCTAACGCCATTTCCCCTTTTTCCATCGATGGACCGTCAGCTAAGATTTCTGATTTCTCCACCGGGTCACCCGCTTTAACGATCGGTCGCTGGTTAAAAGATGTGCCCGCGTTCGAGCGGCGGAATTTAGAGAGGTGGTACTGACGGAGATTTCCACTTTCTTCCCGTACACTGATACGGTTCGAATCTACATATTCTACTGTTCCTGCCTCTTCAGAAATAACTGCTGATCCGGAGTCATGCGCTGTGATATATTCCATACCAGTCCCTACAAGAGGTCCTTCAGGTTCGATTAAAGGTACGGCCTGACGCTGCATGTTCGCTCCCATCAAAGCACGGTTAGAGTCGTCACGCTCCAAGAATGGAATACAGGCTGTGGCAGGAGATACGACCTGCTTGGGCGATACGTCCATATAATCTAAACGGTTAACAGGCATCTCCAAGTTTTCGTCTTTGTAACGGGCGAGTACACTGTCTTCTATGAAATGTCCTTCATCATCTAACTCTGCATTCGCCTGAGCAACTACATATAAATCCTCCTCGTCAGCCGTTAAATAGTCAATCTCGTTGGTTACTCGACCAGCTTCACGGTCAACCCGACGATATGGCGTCTGGATAAACCCATATTTATTGATACGCGCATAAGATGCGAGTGAGTTAATTAATCCAATATTCGGTCCTTCAGGTGTTTCAATTGGACACATACGGCCATAGTGAGAATAGTGGACGTCACGTACTTCCATTCCGGCACGGTCACGTGTTAATCCTCCAGGTCCTAAAGCTGAAAGACGACGTTTATGAGTCAACTCGCCTAGCGGGTTTGTCTGGTCCATAAACTGAGAAAGCTGAGAACTTCCGAAAAATTCTTTAACAGAAGCGGTCACAGGGCGGATGTTGACTAACTGCTGGGGTGTAACTGCATCCGCATCATTTAAGGACATACGCTCACGGACGATACGCTCCATACGGCTTAAACCAATGCGGAATTGATTTTGAATCAGTTCACCGACTGAACGAATACGGCGGTTACCTAAATGATCAATGTCATCCATATCGCCGATTCCCTCTTGAAGACCAAGGAAGTAGCTCGTTGCTGCAATGATGTCAGCAGGTGTAATATGTTTGATATCTTCGCTTAAATCTGTATTCCCTACAAGATGTACGATTACATCTGAATCTTTTTTAGAGTAAACTTTGAAAATTTGAACATCAAAATCTTCTGGAACAACCGCATCATCAGTAGGATGAAGAGTAACTGTATTCATACCCGCTTCAATATATGGAGTCAGTTTATCCATGGCATCACGGTCTAAATAGCTGCCTTCTTCCATGATGATTTCACCAGTTTCAGGATCCACTAAGGTTTCAGCTAATGTCTGTTCATATAAGCGGGTGATTAAGTTTAATTTCTTATTCAGCTTATAGCGCCCTACTGGGGCCAAGTCATACCGCTTGGGATCAAAGAAGCGTGTTTCCAGTAAACTTCTCGAAGAATCTGCTGTCTTCGGCTCACCTGGACGGAGACGCTCATAGACATCTTTTAAAGCCTCTTCTGTACGCGTATCTTCCGGATTTTTGTGAACATCTTTTTCAAGAGTTTCTATTAAAGTATCTGTTCGTCCAAAGAGATCGACAATTTCATCATCTGTTTCGATTCCCAAAGCACGGACTAAAGTGGTCAGAGGAATTTTACGTGTACGGTCAATACGGATATTAGAAATACCCTTACTGTCCGTTTCATACTCCAGCCAAGCTCCCCGGTTAGGGATAACTGTGCCAGAGACTCCCTGGAAACCATTTTTTTCTATTTTTTCACTAAAGTAAACTCCCGGAGAACGAATTAACTGAGAGACAATTACACGTTCCGCCCCGTTAATGATAAAAGAACCTTGATCTGTCATTAATGGGAAATCAGAAAAAAATACTTCCTGTTCCTGAACTTCCCCTGTTGTTTTATTTAATAAACGTAAAGTTACAATCAAGGGTGCAGAATAGTTCGTATCTTGCTCACGAGCTTCATCTACATTGTATTTTGATTCTTCGAAACGATAACTGGTAAAAGAAAGAGCTAGATCTTGTGAAAAATCTTCAATAGGAGAAAATTCATCAAACATCTCCTGAAGTCCCTCTTCTACGAACCATTTATAAGAATTCTTTTGAATCTCTACTAAGTTAGGTAATTCTAAAACTTCACTGATACGTGAATAACTGCGGCGTGTACGATGTTTACCGTATTGTACGTCATGGCCTGCCAATGGGTTCACCTCTCTAATAATTCTAACTGAAGCAATATCGAAATATTACAAACAAGACAGTTTCATTACAATTCCATTACAATTGTTGTTTTCTACCTTTTCAAGGCAAAAAAAATACAAAAGAACAAGTGATCACTCATTTGTCTTTTGTTTATATGAAGCATTCAAGCGGATAAGAGTGCGCTTGAAGCATTTATCAACAATTGATTCCAAATAATTATACCCCATTTAAAAAGGAAGGTCAAGGACCTATTCTTTTGTTTTGCAAATAAATCTCCCGGCGAT
>JBHWPB010000136.1:0-3764 GCA_043424675.1 Carnobacteriaceae bacterium
AAAAAAGATAACTAAGAGAAAGGAAAGATTTATTTATGGTTAAAGTAGGAGTTATTGTCGGTAGTTTACGTGAGGGCTCACTTTCAAAGCAATGGGCTAAGAATGTTGCCGATGTATTACCAGAAGGATACGAAGCAGAATTAGTAGAGATTGGAAATCTTCCTTTATACAACGAAGATATTGATGGAGATAATCCGCCTCAGGAATACACAGATTTTCGTAATAAAATGAAAGAAGTAGAAGCAGTCATCTTCTCCACTCCGGAATACAACCGTTCTATGTCTGGAGCGATTAAAAACGCATTAGACGTAGGTTCAAGACCGTATGGTGAAAGTATTTGGGATGGAAAACCAGCGATGGTTATCAGCCACTCTATGTCTAACATCAGTGGAGTGTTAGCTAACCACCACCTCCGTTCGTCCCTTGTCTTCTTGAACATGCCAGTTATGCAACAACCTGAAGTTTACCTTGCAAACTCGCAAGACTTACTCGATGAGAACGGTAAAATTAACAATGAAGGTACTCAAGACTTCATCAATTCAGTAGGACAGGCTTTTGCTGAATACGTTGAGAAAAACTTGAATAAATAAAATAATCTTCCCTAATATAAATAAACAAAGTCGAGCCTGGAACGACAAAAATCTGGGTTCACGTAAAAAGAGCAATCACTCCTCAACATATCGAGGAAAGGATTGCTCTTTTTTTGTTTAATTGAAAACAACTTCTGCTTCCTTCATTGTAATAATTCAACAAAGCGTGGCATCTCCAAAAAGCCCATTATTCACACGGATCTTCGTAGGGATAGATAAATGCTTGCAGCAAATCAAAAAAGTTGTATTTTTCAATAAAGTCAGCAATATAGTTAATTTTTTCTGCATATGTCTCTTTTCTTTCCACTTTAATGGTCATTCAAAAATCCCTCTCATAATATTCCAACACTCTTATACAGACTCTTAAAAAAGTTTGGCAATTATTTTTGTATCATTGAAAGTTTTTCAAACTGTCCGCTCTTAAATACTTACTAATAGAGGTTAGATTAAAACCATTTCGTTTTTTGTTTTATCATTCAAGTCGTTCTTATTATAAAAGATATCCGGGTCTATTAGGTATAATAAGGGTAGAGGCTGATCTCTTTTTAAAAATCATCAGGAGGTTTTGTCATGATTAATATACTAGAACGTACAGATGATCATATTCCCCGCTGGATACATGTTGATAATCCTACCGCCACAGATGTCCAAGATATATCTGATACTTATCACATTCCTAAAGATTTTATCAACGCTGTCTGTGATCCTTTTGAAAATGCTCATTCCGAGTATCTGCAGCAAGAAGATAAAGCGTACGCGCCGCTCATCGTCTTACAGTATGTCAGGCCGATGGAAAATGCCAGACATCTCACCGAATTCAACACTCGCGCTTTTGCGATGGTGTTGACAGACGATACTTTGATTACGACTTGTAAGGAGTTTCCACCCTTCTTAGAGGAAGTAGTGCAAGATGTAGCCCACAATAAAGACCTCGTTTTAGATAAGGAAGCCTTCGTCTTAGAAGTATTTTGGCGTATTAAATTAGAGTATGTGGCTGTCTTGCGTGAAGTCAACTCTAAAATCGAACAAATGCAGCATGATATCGAAAAATCATCTAAAAATGAAGAATTATATCGTTTAATTGCTGTGCAAAAAAGTTTGGTATATTTAGAGACAGCGATTGAGAATAATCGCTTGGTTCTAGATGAGTTAAAAATCTCTCCACGTTTTAACTCAAGTCTACAACAGAAAAACCTGTTACATGATGTCTTAATTGAAACTTATCAAGCAGAGGATATGGCGCAAGAATTAGTTGGCATCGCTAAAAATTTGAGTAATACCTTCAGCAGCGTGATTAATAATAACCTGAATAATATTATGAAAGTCCTGACGTCCATCACCATCATTTTGACAATTCCTACAATTATTAGCAGTCTCTGGGGGATGAATGTGGGTCTTCCTTTTGAGACTCATGGACTTTCCTTTTGGATATTAGTCGGGATATCGCTTCTTTTAAGCATCATTGTCATCTATTGGTTGAAGAGACAAGATTATTTATAGCTAAGTTTCTAAGTTTCTCATTGTTTTTTTAACAGGCGGGCTTTTTCTAAAAGTTAGAGATCATATCCAAAACTGTTGTTGTTCGACTGAATAAGCTAAATGATATCTTTCTTGCTCTAACCATTCTCCATCTTTCTGTCCGTATTCTGGTCCATCAATTGACAGCTCAAATTGCTCAGCACGAAAAGTATGAACTTTTTCGTGTTCCAGGTGAGATTGATTGACCAGTAGATTTTTGAGAATAACAGCGAAATCTTTTGTTGAAACATCATTTCCAATAAATATATTCAGCATGCCATCTTCCGCATTCGCTTCCGGAAGAAGCGGTATGCCTCCTCCAAAATTACCATGATTAAAAACTGTTATGATTTTGGCTTTTGGAAAATGGTGTTCAGTCCCTTCGATTGTCAAAGTCACTGGACTTTCGCTTTGTTCGCGATAGGCACGAATAGCAGAAGAAATATAGAACGTGAAGCTCGGCATAAAACTAGCTAGCCCGCTGTGCTTTAATGATTTCGTTTCGATATTATAGATGGTCCGCCCATCTAGTCCGAAACCCATACTGTTTACTGCATAATGAGTCTCATTTTTTGTTTCTGCTCTGATAATATCTAATTTTTTTGAAGTGTTTGTTTCGAATAAATAATCTAATGCTTTCTTCGTCTCGATAGGGATTCCTTCAGCAATCGCAAAATCATTTCCCGTGCCTGAGGGAATAAAAGCTAAAGGACGCTCAATGCCTTTGCTATGGAAACCAGTAATGACTTCATTTAACATTCCATCTCCGCCTACAGCTGTTATTAAAGTAGATGGAGGTTCTAGCTTTCCATACTTCTCTGCTAAGTAGATGCCTTGGCGACGCCCCCTTGTTATGACGATATCATGATTTATATCATAATTTTTTATATATTTTTCGATTTCTTTTCTGGCTTCATTCCCGCGATGAGAGCCGGAGTTTATAATAAAGAGAATTTTATCAAAATTTTTCATTTTTTCTCTCCTGTCATTATAGTAAAGATCACTTACTGCCTAGATTTTACCTCGTATATATTTCTAGTCTATGTGCATACAAACTTATCATAACAAATAAGGTTACAAAACTGAGACTTTTATAAAAGAAGATATAAAAAAGAGTTCAGCCACATTTCTGTGACCGAACTCTTTTAATCTTTTTTCTCTAATACCGATGGCCGGGATCGAACCGGCACGTCCCGAAGGACATTGGATTTTGAATCCAACGCGTCTGCCAATTCCGCCACACCGGCAAAACATTATCTATAATTAAGGCGGTAGTCGGATTTGAACCGGCGATCAGGGTGTTGCAGACCCATGCCTTACCACTTGGCTATACCGCCAGATACCAACTTTAACACTGGGCTACCAGGATTCGAACCTGGGAGATGACGGTACCAAAAACCGTTGCCTTACCGCTTGGCTATAGCCCATTCAAGGGCGGCTGATGGGGATCGAACCCACGCGTGTCGGAACCACAATCCGATGCGTTAACCACTTCGCCACAACCGCCAGAATAATAAATGGAGGGGGAGAGATTCGAACTCCCGAACTCGAACGAGGGCGGATTTACAGTCCGCTGCGTTTAGCCACTTCGCTACCCCTCCATATATGGCGCAAGACAGAATCGAACTGCCGACACCGTGAGCTTCAATCACGTGC
>JBHWPB010000137.1:0-4786 GCA_043424675.1 Carnobacteriaceae bacterium
AATATTCTCAGATAAATACCCTTCTGTTCTTTCGATAAAGTCACTTTCTTTTAAAGGGCTGCATTGGAATTCAACAGAAATACGCCGCCCTCCTTGTGTAATAAGTAAATCAGGACGTTGCTTGAGTTCTTTGAGATAGGGCTCGAGTTCCACCGATAAATTGGCAGCTTGCAACCAATTATAGAGTAGTTTTTTCCCTTCCAAGTGTTCCAACGTTTCTCCTTCTGAGAATAATCTGCAATTATAGTTTGCATAATGTGCAAAGTGAGCTGCTGTATAGGCTCCTCTTTTTAAGAATACTTTTTTACGACAGGCAGGACAAAAATAAAATCTTCCTTTTATCGCTTGATCTGCGTACATGATGTTTTCTCTTTCATCTTTTGCTATTAACATTGTAAGCCCCCCTCTCAACGAACATACGAAAAAAAGAGAGCTTTCATTTAAACTCAAAAAGACTCTTTCATTAAATAACCTTAAAGAGAGTTATCTCTGCTCTTAGACTTAAATTAATAAGGAGTCTTTATCGTTATCCATTAAAATTTTTGCGCAGTGTTTCTAGTGCATTCCCTGCTATGATTTCTTCGCCGTATTCTTCTACAACAGCAAATGGAGAAGTGCTTCTGTTTCCGAACTCTAAAGCAATAGCGCGCTCTCTTTCAGCAACTGCTTGGGTTGTCTGATCTAAGAAATGAATTAAGGTTAAATGGTAAGTCTCATCTAGATAATGTAAGAAAGAAAGTCCATCTTCCATATAAAAATATTTAGAGAGAGCGATGAGTGTTTCAAAATCATCAAACTTTAAAACGAGTTCCATTCGGGATTCTTTTTCTTCAGCTTCGGAATCAAAGTATTCATCAAAGGCAGACCTTTTTTCTTTGTTAGGATTACCTTTTGGTTGTTCTTGCGACTTTTCTAGGAAATCCTCTTTTATTTCTCCATCTTTACTGATATATAATTCTAAGCCGCTATTAGATGGAATAACTTGAAATGTTACCATTTCAGTATCTTTGAATTTCTGATCGACATCAATTTCCTCTAGTATACTGTAGAAAAAATCTTCAATTTTATGTTGATTACCGAGTAAGTCAAGAACTGTGATACCTCGTTCTTCCAAATCATCATTTCCAATTGTAACGCGTACGGTATTTTCATCAATATGTTCCATCTCCATAATAAACACCTCGTTTTCAACATATTATGGGAAATGTTATCTTTATTTCATTCTAACCAATAATGGCTCGCAAAGCAATTCTAATTGTTCTTATTTCAGCCTCTCCCTACAATATACTCTTCGAAAAAATATAAAAAAAGATATATTGTCAGGATCGTTAAATCTGTCCAAACAATACATCTAGTTTTCAATATCTCACATTACTTATCTGACGCCTGCTTCAATTTGTGCTTTTTTAAGTTCATAAGCACGCACCTCACGAGGTAGAAAACGACGAATTTCATCTGCATTATAACCAACTTGAATACGTTTATCATCCTTTAATATAGGTCGACGCAAAATTTCAGGGTTATCTTGGACTAATTTAAATAGTTCTTGAAGCGTAAGTTCATCTATATCAATATTTAGGTCTTTGAAAGCCTTTGAACGAGTTGAGATGATGTCTTCAGTACCATTCTCAGTCAAGCTTAGGAGTTCTTTTAACTCATCATCTGTTAAAGGTTCCTTAAAAATATTTCGTTCTTCATAGGGAAGGTCGTAGTCATCTAACCATGATTTCGCTTTGCGGCATGAGGTACAGCTCGGTGACGTATATAATTGAATCATAATTTCTGCCCCTTTCGTAACTAATCATATCAGCTACTTCACTTACTATTTTACAGTAAGTGTTGTTGGATTGCAAGAGACATTTAAAATGATTATAAAATGATAAAGTTTTACCATCAAGTTAAGAGAAAATAATGTTATCATAGACTAAGACTCACTATATCATTTCAGGAGGAACTATAATGAAAACAATTTTTTCAGGCGTTCAGCCCAGCGGTATACCGACTATCGGTAATTATATTGGTGCTATGAAAAATTTTGTTGAATTACAACATGATTTTAATAGCTATTATTGTATCGTTGATCAGCACGCTATTACTGTCCCACAAGACCGCTTAAAGCTGCGCGAACAAACAAGAAGCTTGGCTGCACTTTACGTTGCGATTGGCATCGATCCAGAGGTTGCTACTATATTTATCCAATCTGAAGTCTCAGCACATGCTGAAGCAGCATGGATTATCCAATGTAACGTAGGGATAGGCGAACTTGAACGTATGACTCAATACAAAGACAAAGCGCAGCAACAAACTTCTGACCACATTTCAAGTGGTCTGTTAACTTATCCTACATTGATGGTAGGTGACATCATTCTCTATAATGCTGATTATGTCCCAGTAGGAGATGATCAGAAACAACACTTAGAGCTTACCCGTGATTTTGTCGATCGTTTCAACTCACGCTACGGAAATGGGAATGAACTGCTCATTAAACCGGAGATGTATGCTACAAAATCTGGTGGTCGTATCATGAGTCTGCAAGATCCGCATAAAAAAATGAGCAAGTCTGACAAAAGTCCTAAAGCTTATATCTCCATGTTGGATGAGCCAGACACCATACGCAAAAAAGTTAAAAGTGCTGTAACAGATTCTTCAGGTATTATTGAATACGATGAAGAAAAAAAACCAGCTATATCCAACCTTCTTACTATTTATTCTGTGTTCAGTGATTTTTCAATTTCTGAATTGGAAGAAAAATATAAAGGCGTGGGCTATGGGGATTTCAAGAGCGATCTTGCTGAAGCAATTATTTCAGTACTTGAACCTATTCAAAAGAAACATGCTGAACTGATGGCGACAGAAGAATTAGATGATATTCTAGATCAAGGGGCTGAAAAGGCAAGACAGATTGCTGATAAAACATTAAATAAAATGCAAAATGCTGTGGGACTCGGGCGTAAAAGACGTTAACTTTATGATAAAGATATAAATAACTTCTCCTCCTATATTTTATAGGAAAGGAGAAGTTTTTATTTTAGTCATTTTTACTAGAAGTGATATTTGTATAATTGATACGACCTAGGAGAGGTGTTTTTTTATATTGAACAGGTTCCATACGTTCGATAATATTATTTAACATCGTGACTGCTTCAACGAGATAATCTCCTTTATTCAACATGATACAATCCGCTCCCGTACCTTCTGCCGCATCTGTGACTTCTGAACGAGTAGGAATCCCACCACTTACTAAAGAATCTAGCACCTCTGTCGCCCACACGACAGGAACATCAGCAGCCTCGCTGATCCATAAAATCTCTTGTTGGAAACTCGCTAAATCGAGATAACTGCTTTCAGCTGCTAAATCCCCTCGTGCAATCATGATACTCAAAGGATTTTTACTCGCAGCCTTAAAGATAATCTGAGGCAAATTTCGGACACCGTGTACTGTTTCAATTTTAGCCATTAAAGCCATTTCTCCAGCTTCTGCTCCCAGTGTTTTTTCGATCTCAGTTTGAACAAGCTCGATATCATGACCATTATTGACATAAGAACACCCTATAATGTCGGCGTGCTGGCATGCAAAAGCAATATCTCTTTTATCTTTTTCACTCAAAGAATCGAAGGTGAATTTATTATTAGGAAAGTTTAAGCCTTTTTCGCCTTCACCCGAACACTTGAATCTTTTGTCTTAGTGACTTCTAAAACGAAGGAATCGTCAGTGGTTTCGATTACTTTTGATTCCATCAGTCCGTCATCATAAAGTACGGACTGCCCTATTTCTATTTGTTCATAAATAAGATCTAGATCACAGCCGGCGGTGAAATTCACATCATTTTTGGGTAAATGCTCAAAATCACGCGTAATCCGAACCTTGTCTCCTTTTTTTACTTTAGGTTTGCTCTTGGAAGAGTGAACCCATTCTGTGCGAATTTTTGGCCCCGCAATATCCATTAGGATTCTAATATCTCTACCTGCTTTATCTGCTGCTTTTCGAATCGTAGCAATCATTTTTTTCCAGTCTTCTGCTTCATTATGAGCAAGGTTAATTCGAGCTACGTTCATTCCTTCTTGAATCAGCTGGCTTATTAATTTTTTGTCTGAAGCAGCTTCGTCTGGCATGGTAACCATTATTCTAGTTTCTCTTTTTTTAGGCTTTTGACCAAAAACAAGTTCTGAATTTTCTTGAAGCTGCAGACGCCCGCGCTCGAATTCTGAAGGGCCCGGTCTCTCATACTCTTCTTCACCATCTGTGATATCCAAGAGCGTTTTGATCACTGTGTCTAAAGTAGCCAAAGTTTTAGATTCTAAACGGCCTAAAGAAGACAGCCCCCAGGGAATTAAATTCCTCTGTAATTCAGTAATATCTCGGTTTCTTAAAGCGAGATAATAACTTAAGTTTTTAGCACTCTCTTGAAATGATTCCCGCTCTATCTTGTTTTTCCAATAACTATAGATCTCGTCGCCATCCTGTTTTATTGCTTTTCTTAACTCCATCAGCTCTTCCAATAACTTTTTCGGATCAGTCGTTGCGTCATGCTTTTCCATCAGCTTGCTCCTTTCAAAACTAATAAACCAGCAACCCCGAAAAGTTCTTCGTAATTTCTAATCGTTATATTTATAACTATTATATAGAGGCGACTCAGTGAATCAAAATGATATGACACCGAACATCCTTTCTGAAACCACGCATCGTTTCTAGAAACAGATTTGGAGACATATTATCACAGTGGGAGATTAGTATAATAAAAATTGACCTCCAATGATTAGTTTTTTGTTAAATTATTTGTCAGAG
>JBHWPB010000138.1:0-5615 GCA_043424675.1 Carnobacteriaceae bacterium
AGTTATTTTGGCCCCTTAATCGTCTGTGCCAGCTATGTTTCTTCAGATAAGCTGGAACTTGTCAAAGAATTAGGGGCGAGAGATTCTAAAAATCTAAATAGCAAACAGATTCAACGGATTGCAGCAGATCTCAGATTAACCATTCCCTACTCTCTGCAGGTTGTTGAACCACAAAAGTATAATGACGTGATTAAAAAAATGAACCAGAATGAGATGAAAGCGGTCTTACATAACCAGGCGCTCATGCATGTCGTCGATCGCATAGCGCCTGAAGAACCTGACGCTATTCTCGTTGATCAGTTTACTCCGCCAAGCACTTATTTGAAGTATGTCAGAAAACAGAAGCGTCCCATTACCGATTCTATCTATTTTGCAACTCAGGGCGAACAAAAGCACCTCTCTGTTGCTGCAGCTTCCATTATCGCACGAGACGCCTTCAATCAAAAGCTGAAAGAATATTCAGAGAAAATCAGTATTAAGGTTCCTTCAGGTGCTCACACACAGTCTGATTTAGCTGCCTCTAAAATATTAAAAAAAGGAGGCATGGAACTTCTGAGTAAAGTAGCTAAACTCCACTTTGCTAACACTCAAAAAGCTCAGAATTTACTTCATTCCTAAGAAATATAGAAAGGAGACACTCAAAATGAGCGTCTCCTTTTTAATATGCCTTGCAGGTCTGAGTGAAGGACTGCCTATCATGTCATGATTATCGTATATCTGCATCTAGTTTGTCGGACAATACGTTTTGTACATGTTCAAATTCTTGATTGACTTCACTTTCTTGAAGGGTCTTATTTGGATTTTGATAGAAGAGTGAATAAGCCACAGATTTTTTATTCTCCGGTATATTTTCACCTTGATAATAGTCGAATAAAGTGACAGAAGATAGCCATTGATCTGACTCTTCTCTGATTAAATCGACAATTTCTCGGTGAGTCACCGTCTTGTCTACAAGTAAAGCGATATCACGTGTGATTCCTGGATATCTCGGAATCTCTTCTTGGTGAATTTCAACTTTTTCTGCTTCGACTAAAATTTCTAGATTCAGCTCAAAAACATAGGTCTCTTCTAAATCAAACTCTTCGGCTGTAGCAGGATGTATTTGTCCTAAGTAGCCGATATCTAAGCCATTTAACAACACTTTTGCAGTGCGTCCTGGGTGCATACCTTCTCTGTCAGTTACTGCTTCATACGTCACAGTTGAGACAAGACCAAAGCTTTCGATAAGCTCTTCCACGATTCCTTTTACCGTAAAGAAATCGACAACACGACTTTCTTCCATCCAATTACCAGATTCTAAGCTCCCCATGAGCAGACCTGCGACATGGTTTCTTTCATCTAATAATTTTTGCCCTTCTACTTGCAGATAAACACTGCCTGTTTCATATAAGAAAACATTTCTCATGGAACGTGCCCGGTTATACTGGGCTGCATCTAACAAACCTGTAATTAATGATTTCCTGAGCGTTTTATGGTCCTCACTCATCGGCGACTGAAGAGTTGTATCTTCATTCTCAAGCGAAACAAAAGAGCTTGCTTTTTCAGCAGTGGTTAATGAATAAGTGATCGCTTGATTCAATCCTACGCTTTCCAAATACGCATTGACCAGACGAACTGCTCTTTGGTCTGGAGTGAGTGCTGCAGGCAACCATTTTCCTGAAGGGAGCGTTGCAGGAATACGATTATATCCATAAATCCTTGCAACTTCTTCAGCAATATCTGCAGGAATAGAGATGTCCCATCTTCTTGGCGGAATATGAACGACTATATTATCTTCTGCTTCAAAGACTTCATACCCAAAGCCTAATCTTTCTAAAATATCAAGTAAAACAGGTTCTGTCAGCTCTAGACCTAAGAGATTATTGAGATAATCTAAACTGACTGCAACATGTGTGACCTCAGGTTCTAAAGCACGTTTACGAGCGACCCCTTGGACAACCTTGCCGCCGCCAAGTTCAGCCATCAAAACAGCTGCATGGTTTAAAGCTTTCGTTACCACGGCATGGTTTAATCCCTTTTCATAGCGGGAACTGGCTTCACTTCTGAGGTCGAGTTGTCCTGCTGTACGACGAATCAGAAGAGGGTCAAATACGGCAGCCTCCAAAGCAACAGTGGTGGTTCCCTCAGAAATATGTGAGTTTTCTCCACCCATGACACCAGCTAGTCCAATCGCTTTTTCTCCATCGGTAATGACTAGATTTTCTTCTGATAGGTGACGTTCTTGCCCGTCTAATGTAACCAGCACTTCTCCTTCATGAGCGCGTCGCACATAAATTTCATTAGACTCGATCGCATCGTAGTCAAAGGCATGTAGAGGTTGACCATACTCCAGCATAATATAGTTCGTGACATCGACGAGATTATCTATTGGCCGCATCCCCACATTCATCAGTTTACGCTGTAGCCATAGAGGACTTTCTTTAACTTCTAGATCTTCGATCACACGCATCTCGTAGATAAGAGTATCCTCTGTGTTTTCGACACTCACTTCTATCTTGTCTTCTATAAAGATATCCGGACTTTCCAATAACTCTTTTTCTCGGAATTTCAGCGGCTTGTCTAAAATGGCACTCACTTCATGAGCGACTCCTCGCATACTCAATGCATCTGCACGGTTAGGCGTGATATCAAACTCATAAATATAATCATCTAGACCAAGCAGCGGGTTAGCGTCTTCCCCTGGAATACTTTCTTCTGGAAGAACATAAATTCCTTCTGCATATTCTTTTGCTATCACTGATTCTTCGAATCCAAGTTCTTGGAGAGAACACACCATACCGTTACTTGGATAATTCAGCATAGTGGTTTCTTTGATTTCAAAATCACCGGGCAGAACAGCACCGGGCAGAGCGACAACAACTTTCTGCCCTGCTTTCACATTCGGAGCACCACAAACAATCGACTGCGGTTCACTTCTTCCGATATCGACTGTAGTAAAGTGGAGGTGCTCAGAGTCTACAACAGGCTCAACTGTCAATATTTCTCCAACGACGAGATTAGCAATCCCACCGCCGTTGTCATGAATATTCTCTACCTCAAGTCCAGATAAGGTAAACCGCTCTCCCAACTCATAAGGTGTAACATCATCTAAATCTAAATACTCTTTTAACCAATTATATGAAACCTGCATCTTTACTTATCTCCTTACCTTGAATTGTTCTAGGAAACGCTGATCATTCATGTAGAAATCACGAATATCGTTGATACCATATCTCAGCATCGCGACGCGTTCGATTCCTAATCCGAAAGCGAAACCAGAATATTGATCTGAATCAATGCCCGACATCTCGAGGACTTCGGGATGAACCATCCCGCCCCCGAGTATTTCAATCCAGCCGGTTTGTTTACAGACTGAACAACCCGATCCTCCACAATTGAAACATGAAACGTCGATTTCCGTAGAAGGTTCTGTGAACGGGAAATAACTTGGACGTAGTCTTACTTCTCTTTCGGAACCAAACATAGCCTGCGCAAAGACTTCCAACGTTCCTTTCAAGTCTCCTAAAGTGATCCCGCGGTCTACCACCAGTCCTTCTACTTGAGAAAATTGATGGGAGTGTGTCGCATCATCATTATCTCGACGGTATACTTTTCCAGGTGAGATCATCTTTAAAGGCGCCTTTGAAAGATCATGCTCATCCATCACCCGTGCTTGCACAGGTGAAGTATGGGTTCTTAAAAGAAGATCCTCTGTGATATAAAAAGAATCTTGCATATCGCGTGCTGGGTGGTCCGGTGGAAGGTTCATACGTTCGAAGTTATAAAAATCTTCTTCCACTTCAGGTCCATACACCACTTGATATCCCATCGAGAGGAATAGATCTTCAATTTCTTCCTTAACTTGATTTAGAATATGCGGAGCACCACGTTTTACTTGGCGACCGGGAAGGGTGACATCCAGCGTTTCCTCTTTTAATTGTTCCTGCAATTTTTGCTGTTCTAATTTCTCTTTTTTATTTTCTAAACGCTCTGTGATATTTTCACGGACCTCATTAGAATAAGCACCTACCTTGGGTTTTTCTTCATTAGGCAGATTGCCCATTCCTTTCATGACTTTGGTAATTTCTCCTTTTTTACCAAAAAACTGAACACGAATGGATTCAAGGTCTTCTAAGGTTTCTGCTTTAATTAAAGCGTCATAAGCTTCTTCTTGAATCTGTTTAAGCTCTTCAATTAAGTTCATTCGATTACTCCCTCTCCTATCTTTATATATAAAAAAAGCCTCCTCCCATAAAGGGACGAGGTTTCGCGGTACCACCCAATTTTAGAATGATCCCTGGCAGTCATCATTCTACTCTTTGTTTTAACGGGTTAACCGAGTATCTTACCCTGGCCTTTTAGAAAACAAAGGGTGCCATACTAACTCCGGAAATGAATTTCCAGTCATATTTATCACAAAAGTTTCAGCCGCGCTTTTGCTCTCTTTAGATAAAGGGATGAGTGTACTTGTTTCCTTCTTCGTTTATCTTCTATTTATATGTAGATCTTTCTTCAACAACTCTATTTTAGGCAAACCTTAAAGTTTTATCAAGTCAATTCTGCTGCTCTTCTAAGACTACCCACTGGTCAGACCAGTCTTGAACAGAATTCATCACTTTTTTTAAGTCTTTTCCTTTGTTTGTTAAACAATATCCCGCACGTGGATTATCTTCTTCTCCTTCAGGGCGGGTGACAATTCCTTCTTTTTCCAGCTCTCTGATGCGCTCTACTAAAACGCGTTCGGATACCTCAGGAATAGCCGCTGAAAGATCTTTAAATCGGTGGGGGCCTGTTAATAACACGTCTATAACCAGACCTGTCCATTTTTTTCCTAAAATACCAAAAGTATGCTCAAATTTCGGGCATATGATTTTTTCATTATTCTTATCAATCATTCCAAACACCTCTTTCCTGTATTATAACAAATATGGTTATTAAAAGTAAGTAACCAAATTTTGTCTGTCTTTTTTAAAATCTAAAAAAGAGGACGCTGCCTCTTTTCAATTGCACCTATAGTTTATCTTTTTTAATTAGTCGCAGTTTTTAACTTCAAGGCGAGCCCACCAATAAAGTTTTTAACTGGAATGAAGAATTCACTGATCGCACAATATTTATCTACCACAGTGACTACAAAGCTTTCTTTGTATTTTGGTAAAGCAGTATCAAAAGTGGTTAAAAACATATGAGATAAAATAATGTTTTCTTCACGCTCTGAGAGTGTTGTAAGTTCTTTTGCATTTTCTAAGGCTATCTTTGGGTGTACTCCATTGTGGGAGCCTTTCTGCATTTCAGCAATTTCGTCTCTGTTTTCTAAAAAGAAATCATGTAAGAGCCCTGCACGCGCTACTTCTCCTGCATCACAATTCAATTGTTTTGCTACACAATAACTCGTGTAGGAAACATAACAAGAATGGCGTAAACGTGTTGTATGCTTGTGGTGGGTGATCTCGTCCATAGATAATAAAGCTTCATCTCTAAGCAACTTTGAAATATGAGACATATATTCTTTATCTTGACGAACTTTGTCTGGCAACCAATTCATTCGAAAACCCCTTTTTAGAATTTTTAATTTTCAACTTATAATTCTAGCAACCTCCCACATTATACTCTAAAACTTACAAAAAGTAAATATAAAA
>JBHWPB010000139.1:0-4770 GCA_043424675.1 Carnobacteriaceae bacterium
CATCTAAAAAATATTTGAAAAACATTAAAGGAAGCCATAAATAAAAAAATAAAAAATATAAGTTAAATATCTTTGCATTATCAGATTTATGTGCTATACTAACTTTGCATTATGTGAGGAAGGTATTAAAAAATGAATCAGATTTATATCTGAATCGTACCGAAAGCAGTAATGTAAAATAGAAAGTGCTTAGGCACGAGGAGGATTTTATAATTATGGAACAAGGAACAGTAAAATGGTTTAACGCAGAAAAAGGGTTTGGATTCATCGAGCGTGAAGGTGCAGACGACGTATTTGTACACTTCTCAGCTATCGAAGAAGAAGGATTCAAATCATTAGAAGAAGGTCAGGAAGTTGAATTCGATATCGAAGAAGGCGACCGTGGACCACAAGCTGCAAACGTTGTTAAAAGATAATTAATTACGTTAATTTATAATAAAGCAACAAACAAGCTGATTGTAGACTTTCTACAATCAGCTTGTTTTTTTATAGGTAAAGTAGGGGTTTGGATCACTTATTGTAGACCTTTATTTTTAAGAGAATTACATGTAAAATAGTTTAGTGCATACCAGAATTTTAAAATACACACATAGTTGAAAACGTTTTTATATTGGAGAAGGAGCTAAATCTTGTTTCATTCTGATGAATGAAGGTGGCGGCTTAGGCTTAAGGGCAGCCGGCAGCCGATATGAATGTATATATTGAAGGAAAAGGCATGATATACGGAGAACTTCAGTTATATCGCTGAGAATACTGTCAATGAAGATGCTAGCAACATGAGCGAACGTATTCTTGGATCGCTTGTCTCTATCTGTGTGTCCAAACATTGGAAATTCTAGATACTTAGAGAAAACAAACTGAAAGCCGATAGGTACTAATAAAATAACAATTTAAAAACTAAAATGAAGGTGTCGATTAAAGAGGTGAAGCGGTGAAGAAATTTTCAACGAATAAGCGGCTCATTATTTTGCTAATAAGTGTGATTATCTTCTTAGGCTTAATTGCTTTTTCATTAAATAGTTCAGGAAACACTAACGTCTTGCAGAGAACAGCAAATGATATCTCTGCAATGGTTGGTCGTGTTCTTTCTGTCCCTGCAAACAGGATCGATAATTTATTTGATGATATTACAGATTTGAGAAATACTTATATAGAAAATGAGCGCTTAAAAAAAGAGATCAATTCTGTTTATGAGACACAGGCAGAATTGTCAGCAGTAAAAGCGGATAATCATCAATTAAAGCAGGAGTTGGAGATGGAAAGTTCTTTGGCAGAATACCAGACTTTTCACTCAGCTGTTATTGCAAGAAATCCAGACAGCTGGATTGAGAATATTACAATAGACAGCGGAAGCAATGAAAGTATCGAGATAGGTATGCCCGTCATGTCAGGCGGTGGACTAATTGGAAGGATTAGTGAAGTGAGTCCTTCGAGTTCGAAGGTCCAGTTAATCACTACTACAGATCAGAGAAGTAACCTTGTGTCTGCTGAAGTGATTACGGAAGAAGAGGAAGTTGTCCATGGGGTCATCGAATCATATGATGAAGAAACAGAGCGCTTAGTCATGGAACAGATAACTTCAGATATTGAACTTGAAGAAGGACAACAAGTCATAACTTCAGGTTTAAGTGGGAAAACACCACGCTCTCTTGTTATAGGGGAAGTAGATGAAGTTGCTCTTGGTGATTTTGGCTTAACACAGAGAGTTTATGTTACTCCCGCAGCTGATTTTAATGAAATACGGTATGTAACAATCATTAATCGTTTAGCTGAGAATGGAGAATAGGATGTACAAGTGGCAAAAAATTATTGTAGTAGGGCTCACTCTTTTATTATCGCTTCTTCTTGACGGAGCCATTACTTTTACGCTTTATGAGCAGCTTTTAATCGCAGGCGGCATAATGGTTCCTCGTTTATTCTTTATCGCTTTAATTATTTTTTCTTTTTATTTACCTATTAATGAATTAAATATCTACGCTATATTTTTTGGATTGCTGTATGATAGTTATTATACAGGGATATTAGGAATATATATTGCAGGATCATTAATCATCGTAAATATCGCCCATAACTTGAAGAAGCATATCCAAAGTAATATTTTAGAGATGGGTCTCATAACAATGATTCTTATAGCAATCTTAGAAGTTCTTGTTTATCTTGTGTACTCCGCGGTTGGCATTGCCAGTCTTCCTTTTGTAGAATTTATTGTCAGCCGTGTAGGACCCACCATCATACTAAATGGTGTTTTCTTTTTATTCTTATATTATCCAATTTCCCAGCTCAGTAAAAAGATGTTAGAAACATCTTAAGAATACTTTTTGGAGAGTGAAAAAATGGAAAAAATGATTTCATTGAAGGGATCAAAGGAAGGTTACCATCTCTACATTAATTCAGATGCGACCTTTCAGATACTCATGGAAGAAGTTCATGACATGCTGACAAGTTTATCGAAAGAGAAAGAACCACGAGATGAACAAGAGAACTCTGAAGAAAAAAATGAAATATCTGAAGAAGAGAAAAGTGAATCTTCAGATAGTGGTGAAGATGAAACTTCTAAAGAAAATGAAGCAGAAAAATCCAATCAGAATGAAGAAAAAGAAATAACTCTCCGTTTGACCATTCATACTGGCAGAAGTTTATGGGTTGAAGAAGAGAAAGAAAAAATGACAACTTTAATTGAAAAAGAGTCTGATTTTATTGTAGAAGAGTATGTAAGTGATGTTATCTTGAGAGATGAAATGGAAGAAATTTTTGATAGAAGACGTTTGCATGTTTTTACGGATAATCTCAGAGGAGGCCAGATGGTTGAAGCTCCAGTAGATTTATTGTTTCTAGGAAATGTACAACCAGGAGCTGAATTACGTGCTGGTCGTCATATTTTTATTATTGGGGATTTCCAAGGTCTAGCACATGCGGGAGTCGATGGCGACGATGAGGCTGTTATAGTGGCTAATTTTAATCATGAAGCTCAGCTGAGAATTGGAGATAAAATTCAAATTAATGAACAAGCTTCGACCCCTCACAGTGGGTATAGTTTTGCTTTTATTAATGACTTGCATGTTTTTGAATTTCAGGATATTAAAGAGATTAAAAATATCCGCAGTGATATAGATATTATTTAAGGAGGCCGCTATAAATGGCGAGAACGATTGTTATAACATCAGGAAAGGGAGGCGTTGGAAAGACAACGTCTGCTGCTAATATCGGGACGGCGCTTGCTCTGCAAGGCCAAAAAGTATGTCTCATTGATATGGATATTGGATTGAGAAACTTAGACGTCATCCTCGGGCTAGAGAATCGAATCATCTATGATATCGTCGATGTGGTAGAAGGAAGAGCTGAAATACATCAAGCCATGATTAAAGATAAACGCTTTGAAGATGAGCTCTACCTCATCCCCGCTGCTCAAAACACGGACAAACATGCCGTGACCGAGGAACAAATGATTGAACTCGTAGATGAGATAGCTGAAGATTTTGACTTTATACTTATTGATTGTCCTGCGGGGATTGAGCAAGGGTTTAAAAATGCTATTGCGGCAGCAGATGAAGCAATTATTATAACTACTCCAGAAATTTCTGCTATTCGTGATGCAGACCGTGTGATCGGTATTATTGAAAAGAGAGAAATCGAAGAGCCTCAACTTATCATCAACCGTATCCGTCCAAAAATGGTCGAGGAAGGGACTATTATGGATGTAGATGAGATCACACGTCATTTATCTATCGAACTTTTAGGGATTATTTATGAAGATGATCAAGTCGTGAAGTCGTCTAACCAGGGGAATCCGGTTGTTTTAGATCCAGAAAATATATCCTCTCAAGGTTACCGTCATATTGCACGCCGTATGTTAGGAGAGTCTGTTCCTCTCCTTGACCCTGAGGAGGAGAAAGTTTCTTTTTGGTCACGTGTCAAAGCAATTTTTGGAAGATAAATACAGGAGCTCTTTTAGGAAGCGTATGTTTTTGTACATACGTTTTTTTGATAAAAAAATCATCTTATGAATGATTGACTAAGAAAGCATAATTTGGTATCATTGCTATGTTGTAGTGCTATGCACCACAACTTCAACCGCGCATGTATAAGTTTAGAAGAGCTTCCCAGTGATATTGAGAAGACACTTATCATGGCGAGTCTAAGTAAATTAAGGAGGTGCGGCAATGTACGCAATTATTGAAACGGGTGGAAAACAAGTAAAAGTGGAGAAAGGTCAAGAAATCTATGTTGAAAAACTAGATTCAGAACCAGGTGATAAAGTCACATTTGAAAATGTATTATTCGTGTCAAATGATGGGGATGTAAAAACTGGTACACCTTTTGTTGAATCAGCTACAGTTGAAGGTACTGTTGAAAAGCACGGACGTCAGAAAAAAGTCGTGACATACAGATATCAACGTAGAAAAAACAAACATAAAAAACAAGGGCATCGTCAGCCATATACAAAAGTAACGATTGACGAAATAAACGCTTAAGGATATGACTTGATAAAATGATACAAGTTTCGTTTTCGATTTCCTCTGATAAGGAAATCAAAAAGTTTAAGATGGTTGGGCATGCAGAAGCAGGACCTTATGGTAGTGATATTGTCTGCGCAGCAGCTTCAGCCTTAGCGATCGGAACGATCAACAACATCAAACGGTTGACCCGAGAAGAGCTGAGCATTGAAGCAGCAGAAAAAGAGGGCGGCTATCTCTATGACTCCCTCAAACGACAAGAGCGCACCATGAGCTTTGATGATTCTCAACTCTTATTATGGAACTTCTATAGACT
>JBHWPB010000140.1:0-14785 GCA_043424675.1 Carnobacteriaceae bacterium
ACAGGTGTTGTAGATTTACCAGAAGGAACAGAAATGGTTATGCCTGGAGACAACGTTACAATGGATATCGAACTTATCTCTCCAATTGCTCTTGATGAAGGTACACGCTTCACTATCCGTGAAGGTGGACGTACAGTTGGAGCTGGAGTTGTAACAGAGGTCACAGAATAATCAAAATTGTAAATAATAGAAAGAGCTTTCCGATTATAAATATCGGAAAGCTTTTTTGTTATAATTTTTTAAAAAGTTGTAAGTTTAGAGGTTTCTGACTTTTTGAAAAAAAGTGGCAAAAAAATCAAATAAGACTTGAAATGATCTGTGATGTTTAGTATAGTATGTAAGGTGTTCACTTTTCTTATGTGGCAACACATTGAGAGATGAGAAACATAGGGGTATCAACAATGAGAACCCCCGGCGATGAAACGAGAGATTGCGACACACCCGGCGGCTTTGTCTACAAAAGGGTATTTCAATGAAAAAAATCTCTGAAGTTGTTTGGATGTCGGAAATTTTCGCGGAGCCATGTTTATTTCAAAAATAAGCGAGGAGGGAAAACGGATGGCGAAAACAAAAATTCGTATTCGATTAAAAGCATATGAACATAGAGTGCTGGATCAATCTGCTCAAAAGATTGTAGAAGCAGGAGAGAGAACAGGTGCAGAGATTTCAGGCCCAGTTCCACTACCTACACAACGCTCGTTGTTCACTGTAATCAGAGCGACACATAAATACAAAGACTCACGTGAACAGTTCGAAATCAGAACACACAAACGTCTTATTGATATTATCAACCCAACAGCAAAAACTGTTGATGCGCTGACAAAATTAGATTTGCCTAGCGGTGTCGATATCGAAATCAAAATATAAGTAAACAAGAATTGAGAAAAATAACTTAAAAAAATTATGGAGGTGTACTCATGGCCAGAAAAGGAATCTTAGGTAAAAAAGTAGGGATGACTCAGATTTTTGACGATAATGGAGAGCTTATTCCGGTAACAGTTGTAGAAGTTGAACCAAACGTTGTTTTACAAACTAAAACAATGGAAACAGATGGTTACGAAGCAATTCAAATCGGAGCTTTCGACAAACGTGAAATCAGAACGAATCAACCTGAAGCAGGTCATGCAGCAAAAGCAGAAACTTCACCTAAGCGCTTCGTTAAAGAAATCGACGATGTTAGCTTAGAAGAATATGAAGTAGGACAAGAATTAACAGTGGAACTATTCGAAGACGGTGACATCGTTGACGTCACAGGTACATCGAAAGGTAAAGGTTTCCAGGGACCGATTAAGCGTCACAACCAAAGTACAGGACACAGCACACACGGATCCCGCTTCCACAGAAGAGTTGGAGCTCTTGGGGGAGCAAACTTCCCAGGGCGCGTATGGAAAGGTCATAACATGGCTGGACGTATGGGTGGAAAAACTGTAACAGTTCAAAATTTAGAAGTCATTCGCGTAGACGCTGGACGTAATGCCCTTTTAATCAAAGGAAACGTTCCGGGACCTAAAAAAGGTAACGTAAAAATCGAAACAGCTGAAAAGTCACAAACGACTGATAAAGCATAAGGAAGGAGGAGCTAAGACATGTCAGAAATTACATTATACAAACAAAACGGAACGGCAGACGGTGAAGTGAAACTGAACGATGCCATTTTCGGAATTGAACCGAATGAATCGCTTGTTTTCGAAGCTGTACGCTTACAACGTAATTCACAACGACAAGGAACTCACGCTGTGAAAAACAGAAGTGCTGTCCGCGGTGGTGGAAAGAAACCTTGGAGACAAAAAGGTACTGGCCGTGCAAGAGCAGGTTCTACTAGATCCCCAATTTGGGTTGGCGGTGGAGTTGTGTTTGGCCCTACTCCTCGTAAGTATGGCTTCAACTTGCCTCGCAAACAAAGTCGTCTCGCTTTAAAGTCTGCTCTCTCAGACAGAGCTCAAAATGACAACGTCATTGTAGTGGATGAGTTAGCATTCGATGCACCGAAAACAAAAGACTTCATTGAATTCTTAAAAAACATTGAAGTTGAAGAAAAAGCCTTAGTTTTAGTTGAAGGAGACAGCGAATTCGTGGCACGATCTGCCCGTAACATTCCAGGAATTAAAGTTATCGATATATCTGGAATTAACGTGTTAGATATCATTGCACACAACAAGCTGATCTTTACACAGGAAGCTCTCAATAAATTAGAGGAGGCGTTGAGCTAATGGATATACGTGAAGTTATTAAACGCCCAGTTATCACAGAGAAATCTATGTTAGAGATGGATGACAAGAAATACACATTCATCGTTGACAAACGTGCGAACAAAATTCACATCAAAAAAGCTGTAGAAGAACTCTTTGATGTAGAAGTTGACAAAGTGAATGTCATTCGCACAAAGGGTAAACCAAAACGTTTCAATTTCTATCAAGGTTATACACAAAGTTTGAAGAAAGCTGTTGTGAAATTAAAAGAAGATTCAGATGACATTGAACTCTTCCCAGAAATTGAAGAAGAAGCAGTAGAAGAATAAATTATAAGGAGGTAAAACCGTGGCTATTAAAAAATTTAAACCATCATCTAATGCTCGTCGTAACATGACTAGCTCAGATTATTCAGAAATCACAACGAATAAACCTGAAAAAACGTTGATCAGAAAACAAAAACGTGGCTCAGGACGTAACAACCGCGGGAGCATTACGGTGCGTCACAAGGGTGGCGGACACAAACATCACTACCGTGTTGTCGACTTCAAGCGTACCAAAGATAATGTTCGCGGAATCGTTAAAACCATAGAATACGATCCAAACCGTTCAGCTAACATTTCATTAATTCAATATGAAGATGGTGTGAAATCTTACATCTTAGCTCCAAAAGGGTTAAACGTTGGAGACGAAATCATGTCAGGTCCAGACGTAGATGTTAAAGTTGGAAACGCACTTCCGCTTAACAACATGCCAGTTGGAACAA
The DNA here is from genome assembly GCA_043424675.1 of Carnobacteriaceae bacterium. GTDB lineage: Bacteria > Bacillota > Bacilli > Lactobacillales > Carnobacteriaceae_A > JBHWPB01. The sequence continues at coordinate 2,956 of JBHWPB010000140.1, forward strand.
CTATTCACAACATTGAATTGAAACCTGGACGCGGAGGACAACTTGTTCGTTCTGCTGGATCAGAAGCACAGATTTTAGGTAAAGAAGACCGTTATGTCTTAGTTCGTTTAAGCTCAGGCGAAAACCGTCTCATCTTAGGAACTTGCCGTGCAACTGTCGGTTCAGTAGGAAATGAGCAACATGAACTCGTTAACATTGGTAAAGCAGGACGTAACCGTTGGAAAGGTAAAAGACCAACTGTCCGTGGTTCTGTAATGAACCCTAACGATCACCCACACGGTGGGGGAGAAGGTAGAACCGGAATTGGTATGCCAAGTCCACTATCACCATGGGGTAAACCAACACTTGGAAAAATTACGCGTAAACGCAACAAAGATTCAAACAAATACATTGTTCGTTCACGTCGCAGAAAGAAAAAGAAAAAATAATAACTTAAACTAATGAGACATTGAAAGGAGGGACCCCTTTGGCTAGAAGTTTGAAAAAGGGACCTTTTGTCGATGACCACTTGATGAAGAAAGTGGAAGCGGCAATTGAAAACGATGATAATGCAGTTATTAAAACTTGGTCAAGACGCTCAACAATTTTCCCGAACTTTGTTGGTCTAACTTTCGCAGTTCATGATGGACGTAAGCACGTACCAGTCTATGTACAAGAAGAAATGGTAGGTCACAAGTTAGGTGAATTCGCACCAACGCGTACGTTCAGAGGACACTCAAGAGCGGAATCAACAACACAAACAATTACATTCTAATGAGAGGAGGATACAATCATGGCAACAGAAGAAATCACAAGCGCAATAGCAACTGCCAAAACTGTTCGTATCGCACCTCGTAAGGTTCGTCAAGTCGTTGATTTGATTAGAGGTAAGGATGTTGCTGAGGCAACGACTATCCTACGCTTCGCAAATAAAGGTGCATCCGAACCTGTATTTAAAGTGTTAAAGTCTGCAATCGCAAACGCAGAACACAACTATGACTTAGATGCTGAAGATTTATACGTAAGTGAAGCTTATGTTAACGAAGGACCAACACTAAAAAGGTTCCGTCCTCGTGCTCAAGGAGCAGCTTCAGGAATCAATAAAAGAACAAGCCACATTTCTATCGTGGTATCAGAGAAGAAGGAGGGATAAGAATGGGACAGAAAATACATCCACAAGGTATGAGACTCGGATTTATCGAAGATTGGAACGCGAAGTGGTATGAAGAAGAAAATTACTCAGACACACTTCACGAAGACTTAGCGATTCGTAACCACATCGAAGCTCAATTAGAAGAAGCAAGTGTTTCTCGAGTAGAAATTCAACGTGCAGCAAACCGTATCAACATCAACATTCACACTGGACGACCAGGAATGGTTATCGGTAAAGGTGGGTCAGAAGTAGATGCGCTGCGTACATCGTTAAACAATTTAACAGGTAAACGAGTACACATTAACGTTATAGAAGTTAAAAAGCCTGATCTTGATGCGAAATTAGCTGCAGAAAACATTGCAGAACAACTAGAAAACCGTATCGCTTTCCGCCGTGCAACGAAACAAGCAATCCAACGTGCAATGCGTGATGGAGCAGAAGGAGTTCGTACACAAGTTTCTGGCCGTCTCAACGGAGCGGATATGGCTCGTACAGAATCTTTTGCTGAAGGTTCGGTTCCGCTTCACACCATGCGTGCAGAGATCGACTACGCATCTGAAGAAGCAAATACACAATTTGGAAAAATCGGAGTTAAAGTTTGGATTTATAAAGGTGAAGTATTACCTGAACTAGATGAAGGAGGGAATTAACCATGTTAGTACCTAAGCGTGTAAAACACCGTAAAGAGTTTCGCGGCAAGATGAAAGGCGAAGCTAAAGGCGGAAAAGAACTTGCTTACGGTCAGTTCGGTCTGCAAGCACTTGATTCAAAATGGATTTCAAGTAAACAGATCGAGGCTGCTCGTGTCGCAATGAACCGTTATATGAAACGTGACGGGAAAGTCTGGATTAAAATTTTCCCTCACAAACCAGTAACTTCTAAAGGTATTGGTGTGCGTATGGGGTCTGGTAAAGGGGCTCCGGAAGAATATGTAGCGGTAGTTAAAAAAGGGAAAATCATGTTTGAAGTCGGGGGAGTTTCAGAAGAAGTCGCAACAGAAGCGTTGAGACTTGCTTCTAACAAACTGCCTGTACGAACAAAAGTTGTAAAACGTAATGAAAGTGGTGACAGCAATGAAGACTAAAGAATTTAATCAAGAACTTAGAGAAATGTCTCCTGCTGAATTACTTGAAAGAGAAGAAGAGTATAGAGAAGAGTTGTTTAACCTCCGCTTTCAACTAGCGACAGGACAACTTGAAAATACAGGTCGACTCAAACAAGTACGTAAAAATATCGCAAGAATTAAAACAGTCATACGTCAAAATGAATTAGAAACAGCAGAATAATAATTATAAAGGAGGCATTTCTTAATGAGTCAAGAAGAACGTAATTCACGTAAAGTTTATAGAGGACAAGTTGTATCTGATAAAATGGATAAAACAATTGTTGTATCTATTGAAACTCAAAAACAACACCCTAAATATGGTAAACGTCTGAATGCTACCAAGCATATTAAAGTGCATGATGAAAACAACGAAGCAAAACCAGGCGATATTGTATCCGTTATGGGAACTCGTGCGTATTCTAAAGACAAACATTTCCGTCTTTTAGAGATCCTAGAAGTTGCGCCTGTTCTCTAAAACAACATGCCTCATTTAATGAACGGAAGGAGGAACAACCTGTGATTCAAGTAGAGAGTAAGATGAAAGTAGCTGACAACTCTGGTGCAAGAGAAGTCGGTGTGATAAAAGTTTTAGGTGGTGCAGGCCGTCGTTATGCTAGTGTTGGTGACGAAGTTGTCGTATCTGTTAAAGAAGCAACACCAGGCGGCGTTGTTAAGAAAGGTGAAGTTACACGTGCAGTAATTGTCCGTGACAAATCTAATACTAGTCGCCCAGATGGTTCGTACATTACATTTGATGAAAATGCTTGTGTGTTGATACGTGAAGATAAATCTCCACGTGGAACACGTATATTTGGCCCGGTAGCGCGTGAACTTCGTGATAGTAATTTCATGAGAATCATTTCGCTAGCTCCAGAGGTCTTATAAGATAAAGATTCGAGGAGGTAGAAAAGATGAAAATCAAAAAATTTGATAACGTCCGCGTTATCGCAGGTAAAAACAAAGGTGAAGAAGGTCAAGTGTTAAGTGTCGACAAAAAGAATAACACTGTTATTGTAGAAGACGTGAACATCGTGACAAAACACAACAAGCCTGGACAATTTAGTGTACATGGAACAACGGAAGAAGTAGAAGCTCCGATCCATGTCTCAAACGTACAACTTATTGATCCGTCCACTGAAGAAGTAACTCGCGTGGGTTACAAGTTCGATGACGAAGGCAATAAAGTACGCTACGCTAAAAAATCAGGTACAGAATTATAATCTAATAGAGAGAGGGGAGGCAAAAAATGTCAAACACATTCAAAGAAAAGTATGTAGAAGAAGTACGTCCTGCTTTAGTTGAAGAATTCGAGTACTCTTCTGTTATGGAAGCGCCAAAAGTTGAAAAAGTCGTGATCAACATGGGTGTTGGTGATGCAACAGGTAACTCCAAAAACATTGAAGATGCAGTGAATGAACTCACTTTGATTTCTGGTCAAAAACCAGTAGTTACCCGTGCTAAGAAATCAGTCGCAGGCTTTAGACTTCGTGAAGGTATGCCAATTGGTACAAAGGTAACGCTCAGAGGCGACCGCATGTATGACTTTTTAAACAAGCTCATTAACATTTCACTGCCACGTGTACGTGACTTCAGAGGAGTCAGTGCAAACTCATTTGACGGAAGAGGAAACTATACATTGGGGATCAAAGAACAACTTATCTTCCCGGAGATTTCTTACGATGACGTCAACAAAGTACGTGGGATGGACATTGTTATTGTAACTACAGCAGAAACAGATGAAGAAGGCCGTGAACTACTCGCGAAGATGGGTATGCCTTTCCAAAAATAAGTTAAGAGGAGGAATACAATTTTATGGCAAGAAAAGCAATGGTAGAAAAACAACAGAAGAAACAAAAATTCAGTACACGTGAATACAGCCGTTGTAAACGTTGTGGACGTCCACATTCCGTTTATCAAAAATTTGATCTCTGCCGCATATGTCTACGCGAATTAGCTCATGAAGGAAAAATTCCTGGGCTTAAAAAAGCTAGCTGGTAAAAAGAATTTATAACAACGTTAGAAGAAGGAGGCAATATACATGACAATGTCAGATCCAATCGCAGATTTTTTAACACGAGTGCGAAACGCAAGTGATGCGCGCCACCGTACTGTTGAAATCCCTGCTTCAAACTTAAAAACATCGTTAACAGGCATTCTTAAAGAAGAAGGTTTCGTTAAAAACTACGAAATCATTCAAAATGACTATAACGGGATTATTAAAATCTACTTAAAATATGGACCGAACGACGAAAAAGTTATTACAGGCCTAAAGCGTATTTCAAAACCTGGTCTCAGAGTTTATGTAAAAGCAGATGAAGTACCTAAAGTCCTTAACGGATTAGGAATCGCGCTTATATCAACTTCTGAAGGTGTTTTAACTGATAAGCAAGCACGTGCTAAACGTCTGGGCGGAGAAGTTCTCGCATACGTTTGGTAATTAAAAAACGAGGAGGTGTCACGAGTGAGTCGTACAGGATTAAAGAATATCGAAGTTCCTGAAAATGTTGAAGTATCATATGAAGATGATGTTGTTACAGTGAAAGGTCCAAAAGGTGAAGTTTCACGTAGCATCAGTCCACTAATTAAAATGAACATGGATGGAAATATCCTATCATTTGAAAAGGCAGTGGATAATAAAGAAGCACAAGGTGTTTACGGTACTACACGTACGAATGTCGCTAACATGATCGAAGGTGTAACTAACGGATTCGAAAAACACTTAGAACTTGTCGGGGTTGGATATCGTGCACAAGCACAAGGCGGCAAATTAACAGTAAACGTTGGTTTATCTCACCCAGTTGAATTTACAGCTGGAGATGATATTGAAATCGAAACACCAGAACAAACTAAAATCATTGTTAAAGGAATCAACAAAGAAGACGTTGGACAACTAGCAGCAAACATCCGTGCTGTCAGACCACCTGAGCCTTATAAAGGAAAAGGTATTCGCTACGAAGATGAATACATTCTCCGTAAAGAAGGTAAGACTGGTAAATAATCAAGGGACAGCCGCTTAAAGTAAATACAGCAAAGAGGTGACAAAGTGATAGCAAAATTTAACCGTAATAAACAACGTAAAAAAAGACATCGTCGTATTCGTAATAATGTGATGGGTGTACCTAGCAAACCACGTTTAAACGTATTTCGTTCAAACAAGCATATGTTCTTACAATTGATTGATGATATTAATGGTGAAACGATTGCAAGTGCTTCTACTATCGAACTTGAGTCAGATGCTCCAAAAACTGAACAAGCAGCAGAAGCAGGTAAGCTCATTGCAGATCGAGCAAAAGAAGAAGGTATTGAAGAGGTTGTATTTGACCGCGGAGGATACCAATATCATGGACGTGTAAAAGCTGTTGCAGACGCAGCACGCGAAAACGGACTAAAATTCTAAAAAGGAGGAATGCAAAACTATGGCAAGAAATAACAGACGTAATGATGACGGTCTAGAGGATCGAGTTGTTACGATAAACCGTGTTTCTAAAGTTGTAAAAGGTGGACGTAACATGCGTTTTTCAGCAGTAGTAGTAGTTGGAGACCGTAATGGAAAAGTTGGCTATGGTATCGGGAAAGCACAAGAAGTTCCGGATGCGATCCGTAAAGGCGTTGATAACGCTAAGAAAAACCTTATCGAAGTTCCAATCGTTGGGACAACAATTCCACACCAGGTAACAGGAATTTTCAGTGGTGGAGAAGTTCTCATGAAACCTGCTGAAGAAGGTTCCGGAGTATCAGCTGGAGGACCTGTTCGTGCGGTCATGGAATTAGCAGGAATTGAAGATGTTACAACAAAATCTCTCGGTTCAAGCTCACCAACTAATATGATTGCAGCTACTTTCGATGGGATCAACCAATTGAAAAAAGCTGAAGAAGTAGCGAAACTTAGAGGTAAATCAGTAGAAGAATTACTCGGCTAAGGAGGAGGGCACAGACATGGCACAGATTGAGATTAAATTGAAAAAAAGTGTGATCGGCTCTTCTAAAGACCAAAAGGCAACAGTTGATTCTCTTGGTTTAAAGCGTCTGAATCAAACCGTAACAAAAGAAGATAACTCTGCTATTCGCGGCATGATTCAAAAGGTATCACATTTAGTAGAAGTAACAGAAGCAAATAAATAAAAACAGAACAAGGAGGTGCTCTAGATGGAATTACATAATCTTTCACCTGCTGAAGGTTCTCGTAAAACACGCAAACGTGTCGGCAGAGGACAATCTTCAGGTATGGGTAAAACTTCAGGACGAGGTCAAAAAGGACAACTTGCACGTTCAACGGGACCGCGTATTGGTTTCGAAGGTGGACAAACACCACTATTCCAAACACTACCAAAGCGTGGATTTACAAACGTTAACCGTAAAGAATATGCAGTAGTCAATCTTGAAACTCTCAACCGTTTTGAAGAAGGAACAGAAGTTACACCAGAATTACTCAAAGAAACAGGAGTTATTAAAAATCAGCAATCTGGAATTAAGATTTTGGGTAATGGTGAATTAGAACATTCATTAACCGTAAAGGCTCACAAATTTTCAAAATCAGCAAAAGCTGGAATTGAAAACGCTGGTGGAACTGTTGAGGTGATCTAATGTTCCGTTTGTTAAGCGATGCGTTTCAAGAAAAAGAAATTCGTCAACGTATTTTGTTTACTCTGGGAATATTAATCATTTTTCGGATTGGAACACACATTACTGTACCAGGCGTTAATGTAAGCGCGATTACAGGCTTAACAGAGACGGGACTTTTCAGTCTCTTAAATATGTTTGGTGGGGGAGCTTTGAGTAACTATTCTATCTTTGCTCTCGGTATATCACCTTACATTACATCATCTATTATCATGCAGCTTCTCCAGATGGATATTGTTCCTCAGTTTACTGAATGGGCAGAGCAAGGAGAAGTCGGACGGAGAAAGCTTAACCAGGCGACTCGTTATATCGCTATTGTGATTGCTTTTGTCCAAGCTTTAGGGCTTTCATTTGGTTTTGATGCGTTAGCTGGGGTGGATTTCATTATCAACCCTGGAGTCGCCACTTACTTGATGATTGCACTTATCCTGACAGCAGGTACGATGCTTGTGGTTTGGCTTGGTGAGCAGATTACAGTACACGGTATTGGGAACGGGACATCCCTAATCATCTTTTCTGGTATTGTGGCTCGTATCCCACAAGATATTTACAGTTACTATAGTTCACGTATTGTAAATACAGGATCAGGAGAAGAACTAACACAGGGAATACTTGGTGCTCTCCTCATATTGATCGTTGTTCTTCTCTTGCTGGCTTTTGTTGTATATATGGAATCTGCGAGACGCAATATTCCTGTACAGTATACAAGAAGGGTAGCAAGCAGCGAGAAGACAGCTTTCTTACCATTAAAAGTTAACACAGCTGGCGTGGTTCCTGTGATCTTCGCAAGTTCATTTATTATGTTTCCACAAATAATTCTTGGGTTTTTTGCTGAAAATCACAGCGGAGCAAACTGGTATCAAGTGTTGACAAGTGTATTTAGTTTAGAAGAACCTATTGGGATCTTACTCTATGCATTACTCATCGGAACCTTTACATTTTTCTATGCTTTCATTACGGTCGATCCGGAGAAAGCGGCAGAAAATCTGCAAAAGCAGGGTGGATTTATCCCAAATGTTCGTCCAGGACGTGAGACGGAAGAATATATTTCTGGAGTGATTACAAGATTAAGTAGCATTGGTGCGTTATACCTTATGTTTATCGCCCTCTTGCCAATTATCGCTTCAGCGCTATGGAATCTTCCTTCTTCGCTCGCTCTGGGCGGAACGAGTTTATTGATTGTTGTTGGGGTAGCTCTTAACACTAAATCAGAACTTGAAAGCTTGATGAGTAAACGCAGTTATCTAGGGTTTATCCGAGATTAAATAATCTATCTATACAAAATGAAGAGAATAAAGGAGCAAAAAGCATGAACCTCATATTAGTTGGTTTACCTGGTGCAGGAAAAGGTACTCAAGCAGCCTACATCACAGAAGAATATGGCATTCCTCATATTTCAACAGGCGATATGTTCCGAGCGGCAATAAAAAATGAAACGAAGCTCGGCTTAGAAGCTAAGAAATATATGGATGAAGGAAACTTAGTACCGGATGATGTAACTAATGGTCTGGTTAAAGAGCGTTTAGAAGAGGCAGATACAGAGAAAGGCTTTCTATTGGATGGCTATCCAAGAACGTTAAATCAGGCAGAAGTTCTCGATGCAAATTTAGACGACATTCAACGTTCACTAGATGCTGTTTTATATATTGAGGTAGATGAATCAGTCTTAATGGATCGTCTGTCTGGGCGCTTTATCTGTGATAATTGTGGAGCAACTTACCACAAGCTTTTCAACACACCTGAAAAAGAAGGCGTGTGTGACGTGTGTGGTGGAACAGAATTCCACCAACGTGACGATGATAAACCAGAAACGGTTGAAAAACGCATTGCAGTGAACAAAGATACTACACAGGAACTAGTTGGATTCTATAAAGAAAAAGATCTTTTAGAAGTAATAGATGGTGAAGGGGAACCGGAAGAAATATTCCAAGCCATCAAAAATGTAATAGACCATTTAGAATAACGTCAAATACTTGATGCTGCGGGCTTAAAGTTTGATGAACAAGCCTTATTATGGTAAACTCGTAAAGCATAAAAAGTCCGAAAATTAAGTACACGTTATGAAAGTCTGTCAAAACAAAGGAGGATATCGAGCTTGGCTAAAGATGGAGTCATTGAAATTGAAGGCAAAGTTCTAGAAACACTGCCTAACGCAATGTTTAAAGTTGAATTAGAAAACGGGCATGAAATCTTGGCACATGTTTCTGGTAAAATTCGTATGAATTATATTCGTATTTTGCCTGGAGATAAAGTGACTGTTGAAATGTCACCTTATGATTTAACAAAAGGTCGAATCACTTACCGTTTCAAGTAATGACTTAGGCAACTCGTACACTTTGAAACTCCGTGGAGTTAGGAGGCAATAAAATGAAAGTTAGACCATCTGTAAAAAGAATGTGTGAAAACTGCAAAATTATCCGCCGTAATGGTCGAGTAATGAATATTTGCAAAAACCCAAAACATAAACAACGTCAAGGTTAAAATCAGTAAAAAAATCAGGAGGTGCTAGAATGGCTCGTATAGCTGGAGTGGATATTCCACGTGATAAGCATATTGTTATTTCTCTTACTTATATCTATGGTATTGGTAAATCTCGTGCACAAGAAATACTTGAACAAGCAGGTGTTGCACCAGAGACTCGAGTAAGCGACTTAACAAACGATGAATTAGAAGACATTCGTCAAGTTGTCGATCAATATAAAATTGAAGGGGACCTGCGTAGAGAAAAATCACAAAACATTAAACGTTTAGTAGATATTGGATCTTACAAAGGAAGCCGTCACCGCAGAAACTTACCTGTTCGCGGACAAAAAACTAAAAACAACGCAAGAACACGCAAAGATTCGAGAGGTTAATTAAAAAGAGTAAGGAGGTAATTATATTATGGCAAGAAGAACTGGACGCCGTAGAAGACAGAGAAAAAATATTGAGTCAGGGATTGCACATATCCACTCAACATTCAACAACACAATCGTTATGATCAGCGATACACACGGAAACGCAGTATCATGGTCATCAGCTGGAGCTTTAGGATTCAAAGGTTCACGTAAGGCAACACCTTTCGCCGCACAAATGGCAGCTGAAGCAGCAGCTAAAACAGCAATGGAAAATGGTATGAAAACTATTGAGGTCAGTGTTAAAGGACCAGGCTCAGGACGTGAATCAGCAGTACGTGCATTACAAGCCGAAGGATTAGAAGTTACAGCGATTCGTGACGTAACACCTATCCCACATAATGGTGCTCGCCCACCAAAACGTCGACGTGTATAATTGAAATTACCAGGCACTTTAAGGTATTTAGGGCTTTTGGAGTCTACCATTTGAAAGGGGAAAGTTAACTGAATGATTGGGATTGAAAAACCTGAAATTGAGACAGTTGAGGTCAGTGATGATGGCAAGTATGGCCGATTTGTAATTGAACCGCTTGAACGAGGTTATGGTACCACATTGGGTAATTCCCTGCGTCGAATTCTTTTAGCATCTCTCCCGGGTGCAGCAATGACTAGTCTTCAAATTGATGGTGTTTTACACGAATTTACTGCCGTTGACGGTGTAGTAGAGGACGTAACAGCTATCATTTTGAATCTTAAGAAAATTGGAGTTAAGATCCACACGGAAGATGAAAAGATGCTTGAACTGGATATTGAAGGTCCGAAAGAAGTCTATGCATCTGACTTAATTTACGACAGTGATGTCGAAATATTAAATCCAGATCAATATATCTGTACAGTTGCAGAAGGCGGACAACTTCATGCACGTATGATGGCAGAACGCGGACGCGGCTATGGACGTGCTGAAAACAATAAAAAAGAGGATATGCCAATTGGCGTTATTCCAATCGATTCTATCTTTACACCAATCGAACATGTGAACTACCATGTAGAAAATACAAACGTTGGTACAGAAAACCTATCAGATCGTCTCACTCTAGAGTTATGGTCCGATGGTTCGTTGACGCCTGAAGAAGCAATCAGTCTGGCAGCAAAAATATTGACAGAATATCTGACTGTTTTTGTCGAACTGACTGAAGAAGCACGTGAAGCAGACATCATGGTTGAAAAAGAAGAAACTCAAGTTGAGAAGACACTTGAAATGACCGTAGAAGAACTAGACTTGTCAGTTCGTTCATATAATAGTCTGAAGCGTGCAGGAATCAATACAGTACAAGAATTAACAAGCAAAACGAGAGAAGAAATGATGCAGATTCGAAATCTTGGTAAGAAATCACTAGAAGAAATTACTGAGAAATTAGATGAACTCGGTTTAGAATTAAGCGACGAATAATCTCAACTTTTCAGAAGATAAATTTATATAAATATGAAGATCGTGTACAAGGAGGAAAATCATGGCAAATCGTAAATTAAACCGTTCAACGGATCAGCGTAAAGCGATGTTACGTGACCTTGTTTCTGATTTAATCATTAACGAGCGCATTATCACGACACATGCACGCGCGAAAGAAGTTTCAAAACTTGCTGACCGTTTGGTTACATTAGGCAAAAAAGATGACGTACACAACCGTCGTCAAGCTGCACGCATAGTTAGAAATGAAATTGCGAGTGTAGAAGAAACTGAAGATGCATTCATCGTAAAAGATGTTTTACAAAAACTGTTCGAGGACATCGCACCAAGATTTGAAGAACGCAATGGTGGATATACTCGTGTATTAAAAACAGAACCGCGTCGCGGAGATGGAGCAGAAATGTCCCTCATCGAATTCGTTGAAGGACCTGTTGCATCAACAACTGAAGAAGAATAATCAAGAATTAACTTTACCCTTTAAAAGTGAATAGAGTTTTATAAAGTGAATGTACAGAGCGTTATGATGGTGGAATAGTCATCTATTCCTAGTCTAGCTCTAACTTCCTCATGATACGATAAAAAGGCCCAGAAGCTTGTGTTGTGAGGAAGGCATTCTTTTTTTATGGGACTTTTTTGTAAGGGAAGGTTCATAGAGAGCTTTAAGACAGACA
>JBHWPB010000141.1:0-2703 GCA_043424675.1 Carnobacteriaceae bacterium
TGTCTTCACCAACACTATTTGACAAAGAACCTTTATTAGAAGTGCAGGCACTTTTTTAGATATGTTAGGAAAGCCTATAATTTTCTCTTAATCTGCAACTCAAATTCAGAGAATTTATATTAGTAAACTTCAGTTTTATACAAAGACACGATCTTTTTTAACGTTAGCTTCGTATTCATTTCCATTGGTTGATTTGATTGTGATGGTGTCTCCGTCACTTACTTTGTCAGTATCGATCTGAACGAAACCGATATATTTATCGACAGTGTATCCATAAGTAAAGCTGGTCGCTGTACCCACTTCTTCATCATTATAGTAGACTGGAGAGCCTTCTTCAATATCAACATTATCATCTGAAGACTGAACCTCATATCCCCAGAGACGAACTGGTGATTTGTCGTTTTCTTCTGCTTTAAGCGCTTCTTTTCCGACAAAGTCTGTATCCCAGTCGACAGTCCAAGAGAATTTTGCTTCGTATGGTTTGAGGCCGCCGACATCACTCATTAAAACGAGTCCCTGTTCTACAGGCAAGCTCTTCAGGAAGACGTCTGTTTCGATTTCAATTACGTCCAGATCTTCTCCTTCTTCATGCAAGAGCTCAAGGAGATCTTCTAAATATTCAGCTTCTGGATACAGTTCATAACCATAATCTTCTCCTGTAAATCCAGCACGGGCAATCCAGACTGTCCAACCTTTGATAGAGTTTACTCCGATGTCGAAACTTTCAAGGTCGTCAATAGAGTGATCCGCAATTCGGCTGACTAACTTGTGTGAATTAGGGCCTTGAACCGCTATCATACCAATATCATTCTGGATGTCGTGGAATTCTACTTGTTCATCTTCACGGTGCTTCTCAAGCCAGTTAATCATGTCTTCTGCTTCAAGCGTAGATAGCCAGTAACGTCTCTCTCCAAGGCGGAAAACGATGAGGTCATCGATAATTTCTCCATCTTCATTCAACATGGTAGTATAGTTACTTCCACCCGTTTTAAGGCTGGCCATACTATTAACAAAGATTCTATCTAAAAACTCACCCGCATCTTTTCCAACAACTTCAACCAGTTCGTGTGAGAAGTCATGGAAAGCTACATTGTTACGGACCGCTTCATGTTCTTTTCTGCGTGCTTCGTCTGTCTTTAACATTAAAATCCTCCTCAGGATAAATGATCAAAGGATACCACATCATGTCTAATGCTATAGTAAACGCTGTCATGAGACAAACAATATGATGATAAAGATAAAGGAGAATTAATCTTTATCCATTCCCAGCCTCATACTGCTTATAAATACGGCAACACAGGGCTACCGCTTCATTTCTACTATACATTAAACGCTTACATTAGACAAATAATATGTTTGATAAAATGGAAAAATTAATTTTTATCCATTTTGAAGATTAAAAAGAAGAATAAATTAAATGATTGCTTTTAAAAAAAGGGAGCGTTAACCTTTTATTAGGCAGATAGCCAAAAGGAGAATAGACAATGAACAAAAAAGGCAAAATAAAAAAAGCCATTAATCGTGAACCAGTATCAGAAATCCCTTATGCTTTTTGGTCTCATTTACCAGGAACTGATTTAGATGCTGAAAAAATAGCTGAAGCGACGATTGATCTGTATCGGAAATATGATTTAGATTTTATCAAAACGATGAATAACGGAATGTACGTCATCGAAGATTACAATGTAGAGATCGACCACAGCAAAGTGAAAAAAGGCGGAGTCTCTGAGCTGATAGAGACTCCTATAAAAGAAGCGAGTGATTGGGAGAAAGTTACACCTCTAGATGTGACTAAAGGTGCTTACGCTCGTGAATTGGAATACGCTCGACTTGTCAAGGAAGAAGTAGGAGATGAGGTGCCGATTACTGTGACGGTCTTCAGTCCACTGACTATTGCAGATAAACTTTCAAAAGGCCGAGTCTTTAACGACATTGAAGCTGGGAATGGAGAATCTGTTAAGGTAGCTTTAGAGAGCTTCCAAGATACGGTGATCGATTTCATCAAAGAACTGGAAAATATAGGAATCGATGGTATTTTCTTTGCGGCCCAATCTGCAAGTTATGAAAAAACAACCTTTGGCCTCTATGCTGAGTATGGCAAGCCTTACGACCTGAAAGTTTTAGAAGCAGCGGAGAATATGTGGTTCAACATTATTCATGCACACGGTGAAGGTATCATGATGCCATTATTACGCGACTATCCAGTTGATATTTTCAACTGGCACGGCGGAGAATTCTTGCCCGACTTCGAACAGGTCATGGTTGAAACTGAAAAACCTATTATGACAGGTTTGCCGCGACCTGATATCACAGCAGGAAATTATAATGAACTTAGTGACAGCATCTTTAAGGTGATCGCCGCGACAGAAGGAAAGGGGTTAGTCATTACACCTGGATGTGTTATCAATCATCCCTTTGATGAAGAAGTCCTACAGTATATTGTAGATGAGATTGAATTTTGGCAAGATCATCTCCTTAATTAAAATATAAGATAAATTACAAAGCGAGGATATCTTAACGATACCCTCGTTTTTATTTTTTAAAAAATAATAAATTTGCTCCGCGACCCCGCTTCAAGAAAAAAGACTACGTAGACTGTAGGTGAGAGGTCAAAGGAGCCTCCTACAAGAATCTAAAGGGATGAAGAGAAAAGATTTCCAATAAATGTTCTCTTCGACCCCGCTTCAAGAAAAATGTCACATA
>JBHWPB010000142.1:0-3701 GCA_043424675.1 Carnobacteriaceae bacterium
GGGTCATGGAGGAATTTGTTTTACGATTGTTCGATTTTCTTCATTAAATGAAATCTATTTATTAGAAGCTGAATTTTTATTTAAATGGTGGGATCAACAATTTTTAGAAGATGGTCGAAAATCCATTCCGCTCGCTTCCATAAAAAACGAGTGTGCACAGATTCCTTATGGTTATAATCCGAGAATCCCTTACTTACAAGTAATTGACCAACTGATCGAAGAAAAAAACAGCAAATAAGATGACAAACGCACTATTTTGTAATAACATACGGTAGATTTAATAAATCTTAAACAATAGATTGTAAAATAGAATGATGATTTTATAAAAGAAGGTGAATGACATGTCAAAGTCTGATGAAAAGGCTATGTCAAGGTCTGAAAGAAAGAAGAACAAAAAGAATAATAAAAAGAACCAACCTAAAAAACGAGGGTTATGGAAAAAAATACTCTTAGGTATTTTAGGAGTAATCCTGGCCGTTATCGTAGCGGGTGCAGGTTTATTTACTTACTATGCATCAAACGCTCCCGAATTAACGGAAGAAGATTTAACAGGAACCTATGCTTCTGATTTTGTCGATATGAATGGAGACGTCTTCTATACGCTGGGAGGCGTTGAGCGGGAGTTTGCTTCCGCGGAGGATTATCCACAAGTGATGAAGGATGCGATGGTTGCTATCGAGGACCACCGTTTCCAAAATCATATTGGAATTGATCCAATCGGGATTGGCCGTGCGGCAGTCGGTTATATGATGAACCGCGGAGAAATTGTTGGTGGTGGAAGTACGATTACCCAACAATTAATCAAAAACTCTGTCTTCTCTACTCTACAAGAAGATCAAACGCTTGAACGTAAAGCGCAGGAAGCATGGCTAGCGATCCAATTAGAACGAGAGTTATCGAAAGATGAAATTATAACTCTTTATTTAAATAAAATTCATATGGGTGGGAATGTTTACGGCGTTGCTACAGCTGCTGAAGAATACTATGGTAAACCAGTCAGTGAATTAGAGCTTCATGAAGCCGCAATGCTTGCAGGAATGCCTCGAGCACCAAACTACTATAACCCTTATGTAGATCCAGAAGCTGCTGAAAACCGTCGAAATATCGTTTTAAATGAGATGGTTGAAGTAGAAGCGATCACGCAGGAAGAAGCGGATGCTGCGAAAGAAATATCCGTCACAGAAGGCTTGCAAGAACAAACAGAAGACGAAAACAGTTTAGTTTTTGATGGTTATATTACTGCTGTTCTTCAAGAAATTCGTGAAAAAACAGATTTCGACCCTTATACAGCAGGCTTAACGATCCATACAAACTATGATCCAGATGCTCAAGAATTATTATATGATGTTGTAAATTCAGATGATTATGTTTATTATCCAGACGAAGAACTACAAACGGCTGCAACTTTAATTGATTCTACCAGTGGTCAAATTACAGCACTCATTGGCGGACGAAATCAAGAAGGTCAGTTATCGAATAACTTCGCAACAGGTTTAGATCGTGGTGTAGGTTCTACTATTAAGCCTTTAACTACTTATGCTCCGGCGATCGAGTATTTACAATATTCTACGTATCACCAAGTAAATGATGCACCTTATGACTTAAATGGTTGGTCTCCCGGAAACTATGATGGTGACTTTAAAGGACAAATGTCGATGCGCGATGCACTCGTAGATTCTAGAAACGTTCCAACTGCTAAAATCTTCAATGAAGATTTAGCGAACTATCAGGGAGAAATTAGCGAGTTTCTACAATCACTTGGTATTGATCCAGATAACCTCAATAGTGAGCCCGGGTTAACACCACAAAATGCGATCAACGGTGCTATGTCCCCTATCGAGTTGGCGGGTGCTTATCAAGCCTTTGCGAACGGTGGCGAACATATTGAACCGCATACGATTAAGAGTATTAAAACGCAGGATGGAGAAGAAATTAATTTAGCTCCTGAAGCAAATAAGGTCATGGAAGATTATACAGCTTATATGGTCAATGATATGCTGAAAGGCGTTGTCCCTTACTATAGTGATCAATTAACTATTCCTGGCTATATCCATGCTGCAAAAACAGGAACGACAAACTTCACTGCTGAAGAGATGGCTAATTACAATATCCCTTCAGATGGTGTACCCGATAACTGGGTAGTAGGTTATTCTCCTTACTACACCATGTCTGTCTGGGTAGGTTATGAACAACGATTAAAAGAAGGAAACTATTTAACTTTCTCAGATGGCTCAAGAGCTATGGCAAGAGATATCTATCGAGAATCGATGAGCCGCTTGGTCGCTGGTTTAGAACAAAGAGATTGGGAACAACCGGCTTCAGTCGTTGAACATACAGTTGAAGACGGATCGGACCCTGCTCAACTAGCTGCTCCTGGTAGTGGTAATACCGTCAGCGAGTTATTCGTTCGCGGGAATGAACCTTCCCAACGAGCAGAACCTGAAGAGCCAGAGGAACCTGAAGAAACGGAGCTCTCTGCCCCAACTGGACTAAGTGCTAGATATGAATCTGATACAGACAGTGTCTCAATTAATTGGGACGCTTATGAATTAGACAGTGATATAGACGGAACACTTGAATATGTCTTATCCATTAATGGACAAGAACAAACCGTCTCAAGTACAGAATATTTACTTGAAGATCCGCCTCGAAACGAAGTTAATATCTCCTTAGCAGTTCGTGTAGGCGATCAAACAGGTCCAGCAGCCTCTATCCAAATTGAAGTTCCTGATCCGAATGAAGATGAGGAAAACGAGGAAGAAGAGCCAGAAGAAGAAAATCCAGACGAAGAAAACGAGGATGAAAGTCCACCAGAAGAAGAACCGACAGAACCGGAAAATCCAGATGAAGGAAACGGAGATGAAACACCACCTGAAGAAGAAAATCCGGGCAATGGGAATGAGAACGGAAATGATGATGGAGATACGCCACCTGATAATGAAGATAATAGTGGCAATGACGGTAATAATAACAATGGTGGCAATGATGGCAATGAAGAGCCAGATAACCCTCCAGAGGGTAACCAAGGTGATAACGAACAAGATCAAGAAAATGGCAACAATGAAGATGAAAATTCTAATAACAATTAAATAAACAAAAAGACTTGTCGGCGAGCTCTTCTCTACTCTGAAAGGAGTGGATGAATTGCAGCTTATCCGACAAGTCTTTTTTCTTTTAATTATTCGTCTTTTTTTGATTCATCTATTTGATCTCTGACTTCATTGTCCAGCTCTTTTTGTCTTTCCTGCTGTTTACGGATCAGTAAAGGTTGAATGCCACGCAATAAACGAATCCCTTTAACTACATTGTATGAACCTATCAAAACAGCAATTACACCAATAATATCGTCGTCTGGAAAAATAACAATTCCAGCAATCACTAATAAGATGCCGATCCCTATAAAAAACTTTCCATTACTTGTTTTCACTCGCATTACCCCTAAAATACTTTTCTATAAAATTTCTAGTTTATGTAATATATCATAAATGAAGTGGCAAAGTGAGAATTTTTAGCGACTTCTTTACGTAATTTTAATTTTGGCTACTCCATCCCCTTGTAAAAAATTGATTCTTGATTAGAAAACAGAGTATGTGTAAAATAGTTCTCGGGGACTAATTCCCGGATTTTTGGTATAGATTTCTGGAAAAACAAAGAGAGGCACTCTATCATAATAATGTTCCATCACAAACATCATATGAATA
>JBHWPB010000143.1:0-28002 GCA_043424675.1 Carnobacteriaceae bacterium
TAAAAACTAGAAACTCCTTGTTATTTTTGCAGGCATAAATAACAAAAGTTTTGAACCATTCTTAGGTAATATAATAATCTTTCTACAGCTCACTAAAAATGGGTGGAAATTCTTTTTTTATTTTTACCCAGTTATATGACTAAAAGGAAAAGCAGTGATGCATGAAGAAATTTCATTTCTCATAACTGAGAAACGAAAGAATTCGTTATGTGTTAATGCTTGCTTTTATTATAGAGCATTTTTTATAGGAATTGCTTTTATAGCATTTATTATATCAGAATCTTTTGGTCATATGTTTCACAGTCCTAATTTGTGTACGCGATCAGACTAGTGTGTATGGGAGTATATACTACAACGAGACAAGTGATCAACACAAAATTTGTGTACGCGATCAAACTAGTATATATGGGAGTATATGCTACAACGAGACAAGTGATCAACACAAATAATACAAAAAGAAAGAGGGAACTAAGAATGATTGAATTCAAAAATGTAGACAAATATTACGGGAGTTTCCAAGCTCTTGAAAATATTAACTTAAAAATAGACAAAGGTGAGGTTGTTACCCTTATCGGTCCATCTGGATCAGGTAAGTCAACTTTACTTCGTTGTATCAACGGCCTAGAAGAAATTACAAATGGTGAGCTCATTGTATTTGACAAAAACTTAGCAGATCCAAATACGGATAAACGTTTAGTTCGTCAAAAAATTGGAATGACTTTCCAACACTTCGAGCTATACCCACATATGACGGCACAAGAAAACGTAACATTAGCACCGCGAAAAGTATTAGGTGTATCTGATAAAGAAGCCAATGAGTTGGCAGAAAGATTCTTGACTCGAGTAAACATGTGGGATAGAAAAGATTCTTACCCAGAGCAATTATCTGGTGGTCAGCAGCAACGTGTTGCGATTGCGAGAGGTTTAGCAATGAAGCCAGATGCCATGCTCTTTGACGAGCCTACTTCAGCCTTAGACCCAGAAACAATTTCTGATGTTCTGGATGTTATGAAAGATATTGCTTATGAAGAAGGCATGACCATGGTCGTTGTTACTCACGAGATGGGCTTCGCCCGCGAAGTTTCTGACCGAACGATTTTCATGGCAGAAGGTCAGATTATAGAAGACCGTCCGAGTGAAGAATTCTTTGAAAATCCACACGACGAACGTGCGAAAACATTTATCGACCAAGTTTTTGCATATTAAGGAGTTGATTTTTGAATGAAAAAATTAAAAAGATTATTACTATTATTCAGTTTAGTTATCGGAGCGGTTATCCTTACAGCATGTGGAGAAGCCGTAGCAGAGCAGGATATCGCTCAACGGATCGCATCTTCTGAACAACCAGTTATAACCTGGGGAACTAAAGCTGACACCAACCTTTTAGGTTTTTATGACATAGAACAAGGCGAGATTGCTGGTTTCGATGTGGATATTGCAAAAGCTTTGACGGATGAAATTACAGACGGTAAAGGTAGAGCGGAAATTGTTGAAGTAACGTCAAAAACACGTATTCCTCTACTTAAAAACGGAAACATCGATGCAATTGCCGCGACAATGACAGCTACAGAAGACCGCGCGAAAGTTGTGGACTTCACGGATGTTTACTTTGCTGCAGGACAATCCTTACTTGTACATGAAGATTCAGATATTCAAGGGATTGACGATTTAACAACAGAACATACTGTTATCGGAATCAAGGGATCCACCTCTGTTCAAAACTTCAGAGAGTTAAACCCGGATCCTGAAGTTATCGAACTAGAAAACTACAGTGAAGGATTCGTTGCGCTACAATCTGGACAAGGCGATGCCTTGACCACGGATAGTGCAATCTTACTTGGTATGATCGATCAAAACCCTGATTACCGTTTAGCGGGAGCAAACTTTACAGAAGAGCCTTACGCTATCGCCATCAATAAAGGGCAGGAAGAATTCTTACAGCAAGTTGATGCGGCTCTGGACACCATCCAAGCAAACGGAGTCTACGATGAAATTTATGACAAATGGTTTGGAGAGCTCTACCCTGCTCAAGAACCTGGAAGTCCAAGTACCTCTACAACAGAGTACGCTAATCCAGAGGGTGTAGTAGAGTCAGATGAAAGTGAAGGTGACCGTCAGTGATAACAATATTAGAACAATACTGGCCGCTCTTTGTGGAGGGTTTTATCAATACTCTGATCGCCAGTGTCATCGCTTTATTCTTTAGTACTATTATTGGAACGATTATGGGAACCTTGCAGCTTAACGACAACAAGTTTTTGAGTGGAATTGCAAACGGTTATGTTGAACTTTTCCGCAATATCCCTCTGTTAGTCATCGTAATGTTTTTCTACGTGGCTGTTCCCATGTATGTTTATCCCTTAACTGGGTTTCAAGCAGGAGTTATTGGATTAACCATCTATACCTCCTCTTTTATCGCGGATAACGTACGTGCTGGTATTCTGTCTATCCCTGATGGGCAGATGGAAGCAGGATTATCCTCCGGTCTGTCTTATACTCAGACCATGCGTTATATCATTCTTCCCCAAGCGATTCGTGTCATTATCCCGCCACTGGGCAACCAGTTTATCAACTTAGTGAAAAACTCCTCCATCCTCGCAGTGGTAGCAGGAATGGACTTAATGTACTTTGGAGATCATGTTGCCATGGAGACATTCAACACGATTGACACTTACATTGTAGTCGGATTATTTTATCTTGTTATTACATTGCCGCTCACTTATCTCACACGAAGATTAGAAGTTCATCTTGGTGTCGAAGAGATAGAAGAAGCATAGGAGGGAGATATGAAATGAATTTTACAGATGCTTTATCATGGATAAATGTTCAATTCTTACTTGAAGGTCTCCTTGTCACACTTCAAGTGGCAGCAGTATCCATCGTCTTAAGTGTTATTATAGGGTTTTTACTTGGTGTCATCAGATATTACGATATACCGGTTGTTTCACAAGTTGTCGGAGTAATCATCGATATTATTCGTAACTTGCCGCTTCTCTTAATTATATTCTTTACTTACTTCGCCCTCCCTCAATTTGGGATACGCTTAAATGTATTTTGGGCAGCCGTAGCTGCAATGACAGTATTCGAGTCCGCCATGATTTCAGAAATCGTCCGCGGAGGATTAAGTGCTCTGCCTGATGGACAGACTGAAGCGGGGATGGCGTCCGGTTTAACGAAAAATGAAATCATGCGGTATATCCTACTGCCACAAGCGACGCGTCAGACCTTGCCGTCTGTTGTCAGTCAGCTGATTGCTCTCGTTAAAGATACATCGCTCGCGACCATCATTACACTGCCCGAACTGACACATAACGCAAGAATCATTTACGGTCAGGATACCTCTTATGTCATTCCGATGTTTATTGCGATGGCAGCCATCTACTTTATTATCTGTTACGCGATGTCTCGTTTTTCAAAATATTTAGCCAACAGATGGGAAGTTCAAAACCTATAATTTCAAAACATGACATAAATTAAAAGAGAGTGAAGTCAAGTTAACGACTGTCACTCTCTTTTTTATATGTCAGAGGCTTTCTCTTTCGCCTGTTACGCCTAGACGTTCAATCTGGCCTGTTTCCGTATGATAATAATAAATGCCTACCATTGGCGCAACTTCGCTGTCCGTATTTTCGCGTATCTCTACTTTATATTCCTTTCCTTCTTGGTTCAGTAAAAAGAAATAATCTTCGTAGTTTCCGCTCAATTCAGGATCTGCTGCGAGGATGGCTTCAATCACTTCGGCTTCTTCGTCCGGAAGTTCAGAGCCGATCTGGACTTCTGCATCTTGAGTCGTTTGTGTATTGGCGTTTTCTTCTTCAGAAGTCCCGCTTGCGTTATTTCCTTCATTCGCAGGTGTGCTGTCGCCTGTTTCGTTGCTTGCTGAGTCCTCTGATTCACTCGCTTGTTCTTCAGACGTTTCACTTGCTGCTGTTTCCTCATGGGCAGGGTCATTTCCAGATTCTTCTGACTCTTCCTCGGTATCTTGACTTTCTTCAGAAACCACTGAGTCTGCCGCTGCTAATTCAGATGAGACATCTGTTTCTGCTTCAGTTATGGCGGCTTCCTCTGTCGTGCTGGATTGCTGCTCTGTCTCAGAGTTAGAGTTGGAGCAGCCGAATAGAAATAGACCAGTAGAAAGTAATGCTATCATTTTTAAGTTCTTCATAACATCCTCTTTTCTTTTTCGTTGAAAGATTCCATGCAATAGTTTGCCTCTGTCTCCATTATACCTTGTTTCAATCTGTAAGCCCATGATATTCTGCATAGACCTCACGCTTAGGCAGATCTCTTATCTCGGCGACTTGCTTGATAGCTTCTTTGCTGGACATCTCTTTTTCGTCCATCAAGAGTTTAACGTAATTACTTAAGCTGATCGTATCTAAGAAGCTTTTTTCCGGTGCTTCTCCTTTATTACCTTCTACAACCACACAGAACTCGCCGCGTATTTCATTATTCTCAGTCCATGCGACCGCTTCCTCTAAGGTCCCTCGCAGCCACTCCTCATACTGTTTGGTTAACTCGCGAGCCAACACGATACGTCGATCTGCCCCCAAGGTATCCGCCATTTCTTTGATCGTCTTCTTCAATTCATGGGGCGATTCATAAAAAATAAGAGTTTCTTCTTTGTTACGTAAAGTTTCTAACTCTTCTTTTTTCTCATTCTTTTTGTGAGACAGGAAGCCTTTGAAAAAGAAAGTTTCTGTAGGAAGGCCTGAGCCGATAAGAGCAGTCAAGGCCGCGTTCGCTCCCGGAAGAGGAACCACTTTCATATCCTTCTTGATGACAGCTGTTACCAGCTCGTAGCCGGGGTCGCTGATAGACGGAGTCCCCGCGTCACTCACTTGCGCGATCGTTTCTCCCTGGCGCAGTCTGTCGAGGAGCTCAGGAATCTTTCCTTCTTTGTTGTGTTCGTGGAAACTCGTCTTAGGTGTTGCGATATCAAAATGGTTCAATAGTTTTTGAGTATGACGCGTATCTTCACAGGCGATTAAATCTACTTTTTTCAAGGTATCGATCGCTCGAAACGTCATGTCTTCCAAGTTGCCTATGGGAGTCGGCACTAGATACAGGACTCCTTTATTCTGATCCTCATTAAAGCTCGCTTGTCTCTTCATCGCTCTCCTCTTTCTCTTGTCGTCTGTCCTGCACGAGGGGCTGGTTGGGCAAACTTTTATAAGCTTGTTTTATCCCCTGCTCGAATAAGTAAGCATCTTTTTCCGGTCTTCTCTTCTGTTTGAATGCATATTCTGCTTTCATCGCTTCACTTTTGGTTTCATAAGCTTCGGCATAAATCATCTTCAGCGGCCGCCTGGTCTTGGGACGCGTATATTTCGCCCCTGTTCCGCTGTTATGTTCTTCAAAGCGGCGTTTCAAATCGGTTGTATACCCGCCATACAGCGAACCATCTTTACAATATAAAACATAAAAATAACTAAGCATCTCCGTAAAACAACCTTCGAATCTCTGATAAATACTCCCCGTCTGCGTCATGTATGAAAACAGGCGGTAAGATTTTAAAGCCTTCGATTTTCCCCTGCTTCATTCCCTCAACCAGAAGCATATTCGCCTCTTTATCTTGCTTAGGATAAATGAATTGAACCTTTTTAGGGGTAATCTTATATTTTTTCATCAGTTCTAAAATTTCTAGGAAACGTTCCGGTCGGTGAACCATAAAGAAACGCCCCCGCATCTTTAATAAATCACCAGCTACTTCGATAATTTCTTCAAGATTCGTGGTCAGTTCATGTCGAGCGATAGCTTTGTGACGATTAGGGTTCTTTTTACTAGTTTCGTCGACCTTGAAATAAGGTGGGTTGCAAGTCACGACGTCTACCTTGTCGTAGCCGAACCAGTCTGTCGCCTCTTTCACATCGCCTTGAATCATTTCAATAGAATCGGCGAGCCCATTATGTGCGATACTCCGTTCTGCCATATCAACAAGGCGTTCTTGGAGTTCAACCCCGTATATTTTGCTCTGCGTTCGCTGGCTTAAGGATAAAGCGACGACCCCGTTCCCTGAGCATAGATCGACAATTTTTGCTCGGTTGTGGCCCGGCACCTGGGCGAATTCGGATAAAAGCAGCGCGTCTATCGAAAATGAGAAGACAGAGGGACTCTGGATGATGTCCAAGTCGTAACGCATCAAGCGGTCGACCCGCTCATCTCCTATTAGTTCTACCACCATTTTTTACCTCTTTTCTTTTCACTCCATTGCCGCTTAGTCGAGCACCAACATAATTTTTCCGATATTTTCATCATTTTCCATTATTCTGTGAGCCTCTGGCACTTCTTCAAAAGAAAGTTCCTCGTAAATCACAGGTTTGATTTCACCTGAAGCGAAGAGTGGCATCACTTTTTCTTCGACTTCCTTGGTCAAGGCTGTTTTGTATTCATCAGAACGCGGACTTAAAAGTGTCGCTATTAAACTGACGCGCTTGCCTAGCATCGGCATCAGGTCAAAGTTCTCGATTTCTGATCCACCGAGGGCACTGATCAAGATCCAACGGCCATCTACTGCGATACTTTTCATGTTTTTCTCGTAATAAGAAGCTCCTATGAAATCTAAAATAACATCCACACCGTTTCCGTCCGTTTCTTCAAGAACACGTTCTGAGAAATCTTCTTCTTTATAGTTAACAGCCAAGTCTGCACCTAAAGAATAAGTTATGTCCAACTTTTCTTCCTGTCCAGCTGTTGTAATCACATGTGCATCAGCCAGCTTTTTAGCTAACTGGATAGCTGCTGTCCCCACGCCGCTTCCGCCCGCATGAATCAGAACAGTCTCTTCTTTTTTCAAGTCGCCTAACCAAAAGAGCGTTTGATAAGCCGTAAGAAAGACTTCTGGAATCGCTGCGGCTTCAGTGAAAGAAAGCTCCTCTGGGACAACCATGGCTTGTCCTGCTGGAATGGTCACGTATTCTGCGTAAGCCCCTGAAGAGACTATGCCGGCCACATGGGTTCCTTGCTCAAAGCGCTTGTCGTCTGACTTGTTTTCTACCACACGTCCGCTCATCTCTACCCCTAGGATTCCATCTTTATCCATGGCTTCACGATGATTGATATCCAAACGATTGACTCCTACAGCTTTTACCTCTACTAAGAGCTCCCCTTCTTGCGCCTCAGGGATATCTCCAGTTTCTAATACTAAATTACCTCTTCCGCCAGGTACTTCAGCTGTCCAATATCTATTCATTTATAAATCTCCCTCTCTTATACTCTTTTTCATTTAAAGAGAGCAAAATGCTTTAGTATTCTGCTCTCTCTATTTATTTAATTTACCTTTCTCCATAAATAACTCCTAAACAAAAGGCACATGCTTCATCTTCAACCCGACGCGCTCCGTAAAATAGGTTGCAGACATGGAACCCGTCTTCATAAAGCTTCTCAAGGTTCCGACGCGAGACCGACATCTCTTCCTCATCCTTGCTCTTCGTCTCTGTTTTCCCAGTATCGTTTAATTCATCGAGACGTGCTCTCAAGTTTTCGTTTTCAATCGTTAGAGCATTATTTTCTTTGACGATATCATCGAATTCCGTCTTCAAGACTTGGATTTCTTCTAAAGTATCTTTTGAAATTCCCTCTAGTTTCAAGAGGCGATCATATAAAACAGCCTTGCCGTTTGGATTCTTTTCGCTATTCAAAAGGTCACCATCTTTCTTACACTTTGTCTTCCTTGTATCCTTTTACCTGCTTATTTTATCTTTTTCTAAAATTGTCAAAACGATATATTCTAAAACATTTTGTATTGTCACATAACTATTATGCATTTTCATGCCTTCTAAAACAGTTGTGACCGCGAATAGAGAGTCGGTCAGAGTAGAGGAGGAAGTCTCAGAGATATTTTTCTGTGCCCTTCCTCTCAGCATCTGCAAGAAAATTTCCAGGGTGAGACTCTGTTCTCTTCTTTCTTTCAATAAGGGCATGAGATGGGTCTGGATAAAAGGGAAAGCATCATCTGACTTTCTCTCTAAATAAGTGATGAGGCGACTGAGTTCTTTCACAACTTGATTAAACCATTCCCCTTCGTGCCATTCCAGCGCTTGTTCATCGTCTTGTGTGAGCTGAGCTAGGAGGGCTGCCTTTTCTTCCGGGATGCCTGCCTCGATCAATCTTTCTTCTCTCACTTGTGAATCTAAGGGAGGGAAATGAATGAGCTGGCTGCGAGATAAAATCGTTGGCAGCAGTCTATTTTTTGCGGTAGTAAGAAGCAGAACGACTGTGTCTCCTTCAGGCTCTTCTAAAAATTTTAAGAGACTGTTGGCGGCACCGATCGTCATTTTCTCTGCTTCCTCGATGACAAAAACTTGCCGGTTTCCTTCCACCCCTGTCCGCGAGAGGGCAGCTTTCAACTGCCTGATCTGGTCTACTTTAATCGTCGCTCCTTCTGCTTCAACCAACCTGACGTCTGGATGCTGGCCTTCTTCAATCCGCCTGCAATTGACACAAACCTTGCAGGGGGCATGGTCGGCAGCAGGCTCTAAGCAGAACATCGCTTGAGAGAGATAGTCTGCCATCTCTTTTTTACCGGTCCCGTGGAGGCCCTCAAAAATATAAGCGTGAGCCAGTGTGTTCTTTTCAAGGGCTCTCAAAAAATATTCCTTTATGTCTTCTTGTTTTAACGCCATCCGAGCTCTCCTTGCTTTCTTATAATTTATAGAAGTCTTCTATTTCAAGTACGAATACAATCGCTCCGCCCACTCGAACTTTGAGAGGTTCAGTTGTATAATACTCCAGCCCGAACTCATCATAGGCGCCGGGTTGGGGTATCATTGTTTCTCGTGTGGAACTGGTCTCTGCGATGACATCCATTACGTCCTCTAAATACTTCTCTTCGATTCCGATCAAAAAAGTCGTGTTTTTCTTGCGCAAAAATCCGCCTGCCGAAGCAATACGTGTCACACTGATATCGGCCTCAACAAAAGCTCTTTCTAACTCATCGCTATCTTCATCTTGAACAATACAAATTACTAATTTCATTATGCTCCCTCGTCTCTCTCTTGAAGAAAACTTTGAATAATCTTCATCACACTGTCTATGACTTGCTCCAATGGCTGACTGGCATCGATGACTTGAACCCGCTCATCTGCCTCTCGATAAATCTTATGGTAGCCTTCTCGAACTTTTTCGTGAAAAACTAACTCTTCTTGGTCGAGACGATCATACTGTGTCTCTTTCCTGTTCTCTTGAATTCGTCTGAGACCTTCTTCCGCATCAATATCTAAATAAATGGTAAGCTCCGGAATCAAACCCTCTGTCGCAAAATGGTTGAGCTGTCTCACCTCATCTATGCCGATTCCTCGGGCATAGCCTTGATAAACCAGCGAACTATCTACGAAACGGTCACATAAGACAAGCTTTCCTTTACTTAAAGCAGGACGGATAATCTCTGTGATATGTTGTCTCCGGCTCGCAGCATAGAGGAGGGCTTCTGTCCTTGCATCCATCTCTGTATGATCCGTATCTAAAATAATTTTCCTGATATTTTCGGAGATGACGCTTCCTCCTGGTTCA
The DNA here is from genome assembly GCA_043424675.1 of Carnobacteriaceae bacterium. Classification (GTDB taxonomy): domain Bacteria; phylum Bacillota; class Bacilli; order Lactobacillales; family Carnobacteriaceae_A; genus JBHWPB01. The sequence continues at coordinate 9,511 of JBHWPB010000143.1, forward strand.
CGTGTATGAAGAACCTCTCTTTGTGTAATTTTTTCTATTTCTTTGAGAACCGCCTCAATCACTGACGTTTTCCCTGAACCATCCGGCCCTTCAAATGTGACAAACAACCCTTCCATTCCAATACATGCCTCTCTTCTCATTACATTTTCTAACTCTTATCCATTTTATCATTATTCTTTGATATTCTAAAGCTAACAAATGAAGAGTCGGACAGAGCTTGTTTTAAGCTTATGAAAAAAGCCAGAATAGAAAGCTTAAAGCTTCCATTCCAGCTTGTTGATCACAATCAAGTTCGTCTGCGTCTCTCACGGAGCAGCAGATCATATTATCTACATCTCTCGACGTCCTTCTACTGCTTTCAGAAGGGTCACTTCATCCGCGTATTCGATGTCGCTCCCCACTGATAAACCGTGAGCCAGACGGGTCACTTTAATACCTGAAGGTTTGACCAGACGTGAGATATACATAGCAGTTGCTTCGCCTTCTGATGTGGCATTCGTTGCGACAACCACTTCTTCCACTTCGTCATTTTCTTGAAGACGCTTGATGAGTGAAGCCATGTTAATGTCGTCCGGGCCCGTTCCTTCGATAGGCGAGATCACCCCATGGAGCACGTGGTACAAGCCATTATAGTCGCGTACTTTTTCCATCGCTGCTACATCCTGGGCATCCTCCACGACTAAAATCATATTTTTATTCCGGTTTTTGTCCGCACATATCTGGCAAGGGTCGCTTTCTGTGATATTACCGCACACCGAACAGTAAGTCAGGTCCCTTTTGACACTGATCAGCGATTTAGCGAATTCTGTCACATCTTCTTCCCTCATGTTGACGGTGTAAAAAGCGAGGCGCGATGCTGTTTTTTCTCCTATACCAGGCAGACGCATGTAGCTTTCCATTAATTTAGAAATTGGTTCAGGGTAGTACATTCACTCATCCTCCTTCATATAGCGCAATTTAAGAAGGCGAGTCCTTCTTTGTCCCGAGGTTTTTTAGAAGCCTGGGATGTTTAAATTGTCGGTATATTTGCTCATCTGTTTTTCGCTTTCGCTTTCCACTTGCTCGATCACATCGTTGACAGCGATTTGTACTAAGTCTTGTAAAATTTCTACATCTTCTGGATCAACGATCATCTCATCGATCTCGACTTTAACGACTTCTTTTTTTCCGGTCATGGTGACCTTAACGAGGTCATCGTTCGCTACACCCACATACTCTTTCTCTTCGAGAGCCTGTTGTTCTTTTTCCATGTCCTTCCGCATCTTCTGCATCTTTTTCATCATCTTCTGCATGTTGCCTCCACCTGGCATCATATTATCCACTTCCTTTTTATTATTTTAATTGTTTTCTACTTGAACGACTTCTTCTCCAAAGCGTTTAATCGCTTCTTCGACAATGTCAGTTTCTTCAGCTGTTTCTGTTTCTTCTTTGTCTTTTTGAACCATTTCTGACTGCGAGTGGTTGTCTGCTTTCATCTGATTGATAAACTCTTGACGCATGGCCGGCCAATCTTCACTCGTAATGGCTTGTAAATGCATGCGCGTGCCTGTGATTTTTTCAAGATAGTCGCCGACATTTTCACGAAGACTTTCATCTGTCATCGCCTTCTGGCAGAGAATATCATAATCAAATGTTACCACAATTGCCTCTTCGCTTGCAGCAACGGGCTCCGACGCCTTCATCACTGCTCGCTCTGTCACTGTCAAAGCAGACAAGAGATCTGGCCAAACTTCTTGCAATTCGTCGAGACTGGTGCGTGTGGCCTGAGTTAAGACGTCATAGATTCCCGTTCTATTCGGCGTAAAGTCTCTGCCATTGCTTGGTCTGCTTCTTGTAGGCTTGGATGCTTGCCGAGTCGTCTGCGCAGTCGGTTCAGCGTGAACGTGTTCAAGCGAGTTGCTTTCCGCTTTTTCTATTTTCTTCGACAGCTTAGCCACTTGTTCTTCCAGCTGATCGATAGTTTCTTGTGCTTCTCCGCTTGGTACAGCAGCTTGAGCGGGGGTCGCTTGTTCGTGAGTGAGCTGGACTGTTGCCACTTCAAGATAAACTGTCGCATGGTTCGATAAGCGTAGCTCCTGCTGAGTCTCATTAAAGACACGAATAATATCATAAAGCAGGTTTGTCTCCACTTTGTCGCTCAAGGTTTCGAACTCTGCACTTATTTTAGCTTTTTGGAGAATTTCGGTGTTTTCTGGAGTAATTTTATGAATCAGGATGTCACGACTGAAGAGAATGACATCTTCTACAAAGCGGCCCACATCCTTACCGTCAGCCAGCGCCTCATGGACAATGGCCAAGCCCTTTTCTGTATCTTTATCAGACAAGGCATTGAAATAATCGATCAAAAATTCCTGGGTCAGACTGCCTGTCACTTGAATAGCATCTTCTGTCGTCACTTTTTCGTCGGAGAATGTAATCGCCTGGTCCAACACGGTCAAGGCATCTCGCATTCCGCCGTCTGCAGCTTGGGCAATGATGTCGAGGGTGTCCTCATCATACTTGACTTCTTCCGCTTTTAAAATCTCTTCCATGCGTCTGACCATCTCACTGGAGCTGATGCGTCTAAAATCAAAGCGCTGGACTCTTGAAATAATAGTGAGCGGGATTTTATGAGGTTCTGTTGTGGCGAGTATAAAGACAACTTTCTCAGGGGGCTCTTCTAATGTCTTTAAGAGCGCATTGAAGGCTCCTTTAGATAACATATGAACCTCGTCGATAATATAGACCTTATATTCTGTGACCGTAGGGGAATAATTCGCTTTTTCACGGATATTTCTGATTTCTTCTACCCCATTGTTACTGGCCGCGTCAATTTCAATGACATCGTTCATCGACCCTTGTGTAATCTGTTCACAGATATGACATGCATTACAGGGTTCGCCATCCTCTTGATTGGGACAGTTGATTGCTTTAGAGAATATTTTAGCAGCACTTGTTTTCCCTGTACCGCGAGGACCCGTAAAGAGATAAGCGTGGCTTGTTTTGTTATTGGAAATAGCATTCTTTAATGTTTTGACAATCGCTTCTTGTCCTACCATCTCATCAAAACGCTGTGGCCGGTAGAGACGGTATAACGCCTGATAACTCATAGAGGCCTCCTCCCTTTTTGTTTTCTTTTGAGCTTACTTCTTTATTATAAACCAAGCTCTCTTTTATTGAAACTCCTGGAGCTGATATTTTATTCTTTCTTCAATAAAAAAATAAAAGCCTTTGGGATCTCCCAAAAGCTTTTTAATAATTGCAAAGGCACATGGTGAGGACATACTTAGTGCTGCTTCCTTCCAGACCTGACACGATTCATACGCCCCACCATTGCCCATGGCCTTACGGCACCTATTATAATAACATAATCCCTATTGAATGTCTAGTTCTTATTGTTTAAAGATAAAAAAGCAAGGTCAGCTTTTGCGTCAACCTTGCCCTTTGTTTTATCAGAATTTAATGTCTTCGTCTTCTTGGTTTTCTCTTTTTTCTCTTAAACCAGCCACCTGATCGGGTTCACAATAGATAAAGTGTCCTGGAACAACTTCTATCATCTCTTCTTTTCCTGTAAATGGCTTGTGTTCGTACTCAATTCTTTCACGTTCACGCTCATAAATAGGATTTGGAAGAGGAATCGCTGATAATAAACTTTCTGTGTAAGGATGGAGCGGGTGGAAATAGAGCTCATCCGCTTCAGCAATTTCAACGAGCTTCCCTTGGTACATCACACCAATGCGATCACTGATGTATTTAACCATGGATAAGTCGTGGGCGATGAATAAGAAAGTTAAGTCAAATTCTTCTTGTAAGTCCATCAAGAGGTTGACAACTTGTGCTTGGACTGAAACGTCTAGCGCTGAAATCGGCTCGTCCGCGACGATAAGTTTCGGCGTCACAGCTAAGGCACGGGCAATTCCGATCCTCTGTCTTTGTCCTCCGGAGAATTCATGAGGATAACGAGAAGCGTGGTCTTCGTTCAACCCGACGACTTCGAGTAATTCTACCACACGGTCGTATCTTTCTTTCTCACTTGAGACAAGCTTATGAATGTCTAACCCCTCAGCGATAATATCTTCTACCTTCATTCGCGGGTTTAACGAAGCATAAGGATCTTGAAAAATCATCTGAATGTCTTTTCTAAACTCTAATTCGTCTTGTCGTGATTTCATGTCTGCTGTATTTTCTCCATCGAAATACACTTCTCCACCAGTCGGATTATAGAGACGGATGATGGAACGACCGGTCGTTGTTTTTCCTGACCCCGACTCTCCTACTAAACCAAATGTTTCTCCTGGAAAGATGTCGAAAGTGACATCATCAACAGCTCTGACTTCACTTTTTTGACCTTTGTTAAAGTATTGTTTCAAGTTTTTAACCTCTAAAAGTGGCTTTCTTTCTTTAGTCATGCAAACCCTCCTTTGCTGGTTGCTTTTTGCGTTCTGCTTGAGTTAAGAAATACTCGCCTGACGCTGCATAGTCTAGGCCGCGCTCTTCTTTCAGTTTGCCGTAAATGCCATAGCGTCGTTCGATTTCCTCTGGTACGTCAACCGCAGGAGCGTCTGGGTGCAATAACCAAGTCGCTGCTGCATGGGTCGGCGAGACGTGAAAGTAGGGAGCTTGCATTTCATAATCAATCTGCATTGCATATTCACTGCGAGGAGCAAAAGCATCCCCTTTTGGCGGCTCATGCAGGTCAGGAGGCGTTCCAGGGATAGAAAGCAGCTTCCCTTCCGTCTCCAACGTCGGCATAGATGTAATCAGACCCCAAGTATAAGGGTGTTGAGGGTTATAGAAAATTTCGTCTACTGTCCCATATTCGACAATCTGACCGGCATACATTACTCCGATACGGTCTGCCACATTTGCTACGACTCCTAAGTCGTGAGTAATAAAGATGATAGAGGTTTCATTAAAGACTTGCAAGTCTTTAATCAAATCTAAAATCTGAGCTTGAATGGTCACGTCCAAAGCAGTTGTCGGCTCATCTGCGATTAATATCTCAGGCTCACAGGCTAGCGCAATCGCGATAACAATTCTTTGACGCTGTCCCCCAGAGAATTGGTGGGGATAATCCTTAAAGCGATTTTTCGCATTAGGGATACCTACTTTTTCCAGTAAGTCTAATGCTTTTTGATTGGCTTCTTTTTTCGAAGCATTCTGGTGGAGACGGATAGGTTCTGCGACCTGATCCCCGATACGCATCACGGGGTTCAAGGAGGTCATCGGATCCTGGAAAATCATCGCAATATCATCACCGCGGATCTTTTGCATTTCTTCATCCGTTTTTTCCAAGAGATTATCTCCTTTGTAGAGAATTTCTCCATTCTTGACAATTGCGTTTTTACTTAAAAGATTCATAACACTTCTTACGGTAACTGATTTTCCTGAACCTGATTCACCCACAATGGCGAAGTTTTCTCCCTTTTTCAGATTAAATGAAACATTACGTATCGCATGAACTGGGCCAGCAAATGTTTCAAAATCAATTTCTAATTTTTTTACTTCTAATACATTTTCTTTATCCATTTACTTGCCTCCTAATCGACTGTTTTTGGATCTAATGCATCTCGTAAACCATTCGCCAACATGTTAAATGAAATCATGATGATACTTAACACACCGGATGGGTACCACATTAAGTGCGGCAGGAATCTAAAGGTCTTGTATCCGTCATTAATCAACGTACCAAGTGAAGCCTGCGGCGCTGGGATACCTAATCCGATAAAGCTTAAGAAAGCTTCGAAGAAGATAGCGTTTGGAATAGAGAAGATGGTCTGGATAATGATAACACCGGAAATATTAGGTAAAATATGCATGAGGGCAATTTTTATAGGCGATTCTCCTAGAGCGGTTGCCGCAAGCACATATTCTTCATTTTTAACTTTCAATGTTTCAGCACGTACGAGACGAGCCATGGTAATCCATTCGGTCAGAGCCAAGGCAAAGATAATGGAAGAAATCCCCGGTCTCAATACGAGTAAGAGCAAGATAACAACTACGAGGTTTGGAACTCCGGAGAGGATCTCAAGAATTCTCTGCATGATGTTATCGACACGGCCTCCCATCCACCCTGAAATCAGGCCGTATGGCACACCGATTAAAATGTTGAGTAAAGCTGCTACGACTCCAATAAAGAGAGAGACACGTGTCCCGTAGAGAATGCGGGAAAAGAGGTCACGGCCTAACGCATCTGTTCCTAAAATATAGTAGACATCTTCTGGAACACCTGCCTGCGCATAAGCATCGACTGCTTGTCCTCCCGCATCTTGCATTCCGTTGAATAATGGAATCCAATCTAAGGCTGGAATTTTAGGCGGAAGGTTAGCGAACTCAGCATTCTGTGTCGCATAGTGGTACGGCGCGATAACAGGTGCCAGCAAGGCAATGATAACGACAAGAACTAAAATCCATAAACTCACGATAGCGACCTTGTTGTTTTTCAGTCGTCTCCAAGCGTCTTGTCCAAAGGTCAAGGAAGGAGCCGATATTCTTTCACGTTCTTCGTAATCTCCGCGATTAGCTGGGTCAAACATTTCCGCAGGAACTCTTGGTAATTTTTCTGGATTTGCACCCATTCTTAGTCATCTCCTTCTGAAGCTACACGGATGCGTGGATCCACAATACCGTATAGGATATCTACGATTAATAAAACAAGAGTGAGACCAAAGGAATAAAGTAAGGTAACCCCCATAATAGTAGGGAAATCATTAGTAGTAATCGATTTTACAAACTGTTCACCAATTCCAGGAATAGCAAAAATGTTTTCAACAACCATGGAGCCTGTCATCAGTGCGACAGCCAGCGGTCCTAAAATCGTCAGAATAGGAATCAGTGCGTTTCTCAAACCATGCTTGAAAGCGACAGCGTTCTGCGATAGCCCTTTAGCACGAGCCAGCTCAATATAATCTGAGTTCAATACCTCAACCATTTCTGTACGCATAAAACGTGCAGAGTTCGCTAAAGGCGAAATAGCCAGTGCGACAGTTGGAAGGACTGTGGATGCGAAACCATCATTCCATAGAGCGATAGGAAACCAGTTCAGCCACACAGCAAAGACAAGCTGAAGCAGGACCGCGAAAACAAAGTTTGGAATGGATTGTCCCAGGATAGATAAGAAAGTCAAGGTAGAGTCCAGCCAAGTATTACGGTACATTGCTGAAACAACTCCAAAGATAATTCCAATCACCGCTCCCAGTCCTAAAGCTTGCAAACCTAATTGAAGCGACGGACCGATTCGGTTACCAATAAGCTCGGTGACTGGTGTATTATTGAACTGGAAGGAAACACCTAAGTCTCCGGTCAACATGCCACCTATATAACGAATGTACTGGACGAAAATGGGATCATTTAATCCATAACGTTCATTCATCATATATATTTGTTCTGGTGATAGTTTATCTTCTGCAGTAAAAGGTGTCCCAGGTAAAAAGTTCATCAAGAAAAATGTTATTGAAGCAATTATAAATAGGGTTATGAACATATAAAATATACGTCTCAATATAAACTTCCCATATGATTTCAAATTGCTTCACCTCCTAAATTATGTTATTTTGTATTGTATGTCGTTGATACTATGAAAGGTTTTGATATCCATTTTACGCCATAATATTCAAAAGATTGTTGTTGCTATTCTGCTTGTTAGCCCCTTTGTAGCTGGCCTTTTTTCACAACCAGAATCTTGGACGTCCTTTCTAAGTGATTCTTACTTCTACATTGCGAGTCCAATTCTACTTGTGTCATTGTTCGGTGCAGTCTTAAGAGACGGGACTTTCGATTTTTTCCACTATTCGTGGAAGACCTACGGCCCGCGTCTCTTTAAACCGCGTCATCTTGAAGAAGAGGGGGACGACGAAGAGGAAGCGGATGAAGAGAATCTTCATAAACTCTCTCGTTCTGTCGGAGGTTGGTATAAAAGAGGATTGAAACTAGGGAGTCTCTTCCTAGCTCTATCCCTCTTCTTCCTGTTGTTATATTACATCTTGTAAAACAAAATTGCATCCTATAAAGCAAAAAAGATAAAATCGACAATCAAAAGATCCTGACTGACGATTTTATTTTTTTGCCTACTATAGCTATTGAAGCTTTATATTATTCAGCAGCAACAGATGCCCATTTGAATGAGTATGGACTTCCTACTGAGTGAACACCGACGTCTTGAACATTTGAGTTAATCAAGTAGTTCTGTACACGTTGGTATAATGGTGCCATAGCTGCATCTTCTGTCAACAACAGCTCTTCTGCGTCAACTAAGATTTCCCAGCGAGCTGCTTCATCGTCTTCTTCTATCGCTTGTTGGATTAATGCATCGTAATCTGGGTTTGCATAACCTGAATTGTTATTTCCACCATCTGTCACATAAGTATCCAAGTAGTAGATCGGGTCGTTGAAAGAGGCGCTCCAACCAGAAATTTGTAATTCATAGTCTTGATTTGTATCTTGTTCGAGACGGTTTTTGAATGGAACGTTAGAAATGGTAATCTCAATGCCATCGAGGTTTTCCATCAATTGTGCCTGTAAGAATTCAGCTGAACGCTGTGCTCCTTCAGTATCATCTGTCAGAATATCTAAATTAAGTGACTCTTCGCCGATCTCTTCTAAACCAGCTTGATAGTTTTCATTCGCTGCTTCTGGATCGTAAACTAAGTGTTCGCCGCTGTCTTCTCTGAAGTCTGCTCCTGTTTCAGGGTTGGTTGCTAAGTTTTCAGGAACAAAGTAATTCGCAGCTTGAGATCCGTCTTGTAATACGTCATTCACCATGCTCTCTTTATTGAGGGCTTGTGCAATTCCACGACGAATGTTTTCATTTGCCAATGGTGTTTCTTCCCCATCACGTTCTTGGTTCATTTTCAGGTAGAACACTGAAGATTCAGGGTTTTCTTGACGGTTTGGATCTGCTTGTCTTTGTTGTACATATTCACCAGAAATTTTCGTAAAGTCAATTTCTCCGGAATCAAATAAGTTGATTGCTGTACTCTGTTCTTTCAGGACCTGGTAGTTGACCTGGTCTAATTGAACAGTGTCAGCATCCCAGTAAGTATCATTCTTAACGAGGTTCCATGTTAAACCTGTTCCGTCCCATTCTTCTAAAGTGAAAGGTCCGTTGTAAAGAACTGTTTCAGAATCTGTTCCATAGTTGTCTCCATGTTCTTCCACAAATTCTTGATTGAGTGGTAAGAATGCTGGCATCGCCAAGAGTCCTTCAAGGTATGGAATGCTTCGCACAAGTTGAACTTCTAATGTCTTGTCGTCAACTGCTGTGACTCCAAGTTCACTCGGCTCCATGTCTCCACTGAGAATTTCAGTAGCATTTACAATAACTCCATCAATCAGATATGAATATGAGGCTGCTGTTGCTGGATCAACGAGTCGCTGCCATGCATACACAAAGTCATCTGCAGTGACTGGGTCGCCATTCTCCCAGTTGGCGTCTTCGCGAATCGTATAAGTATAAGTTAAGCCATCTTCAGAAACTGCTGGCTCCCCTTCAATAACACCGAGCTCAAATTCCCCTTCTTCTCCAAGTGACTGACGGTAGAGACCTTCGTTAACGTTCGAGAGAATTTCAAAACTAACGGTGTCAGTTGCGAGCGTTGCGTCCATTGTTGGAAGTTCTGAAGATGTTGTCCAGTTCAAGACCTGTTCTGCTCCTTCGCTTCCTCCACTGGTTTCAGCCGTATCAGAACCGCCTTCTTCGCCGCCTCCGCCATTTCCGCCGTTACCACATGCTACTAAGAGCACAGCAACGAGTGACAATAATAGTGCTTTCAATGAGTTTTTCATTGATAGTGTTCCCCCTCTTTTTATTTATATATATAGGATTAATGCTATCACTCTCATAACAAGATTTCAAACTTTTTTTGCCTTTTTTGTTTATTTAATCGCTCTGTCAGAGGAAAAAGCTTGTTCAGCAGGAAGGAGCACGGATACCAGAGCTTTTAAGAAGGCGTAAATTACTTTATAAATATGCAAGCGTAAAATTAGAAATTAATGAAAGGAACAACAAAAAAGCAGTTTCCCCTAGAAAGCTGAATGCTTGAAGGAGAACTGCTTATTTTTATAGAAGCTTTTGAAAAAGAAGCACCTCTTATTCTATACCTCCATATATTACTCTGCCGGAGCTCCTTCTTCCTCTTCAGAAAATTCTTCGTAATCTGCTAAAGCATCATCATTTTCTGTCCAAGCCGGGACATAAGCACCACCTGAAATTTCATCGGCATAATTCACTGTTTCTTCAGTCTGAAATTCCTCTAAAACGCTCTGTAAGACTTCATTCCCTAAATCCTCTTCTTGGACTGCAAAGATGAGGTTGTAAATGTTAGGCATTTTATTTAAATCTTCCACATAAAGCGCTTCTTCCATAGTCAAGCCTGCATCGCCTGAGATTGTCGAGCCCACCACGATAAGCGTGAGGTCTTCCAGCGATCTCGGCAGCTGGGGTTGGTCCATCTCTACAAAACTCAAGTCGAAGGGATTAGAGACAATGTCTTCTTGTGTCGGAATGGGTCCTGCTTCATCAGCCACCTCAATCACTCCTGCCGCTTCTAAAACCAGATAAGCATGACCCACGTTGACTGGATCGCTAGGTACACCTACTTGTCCGTTCTGCGGCAAGTCATCTAAACTCGCAATTTCTGAGTTCCCGAAGACAACCATAGGCGAGGCGAAGACATAGCCCATAGGACGAATAGCTGCGCCGCTTTCTTTATTGAAACTAGCGAGAAAAGGCAGATTTTGATAAGCATTGGCGTCGATGTCTCCAGCTGCCAAAGCTTTATCAGTCTGTACGAAATCACTGAACAAGACAGTTTCTAGGTTGATATTCTCTTCTTTTAACCGCTCCCCTACGTCATCCCATATCTCTTTGTTTAACTCCGAGTTGACTCCCACACTTACTTCTACAGGCTCACCTGCTTCGGTCTCTGCATTTTCTGCCTGACCGCAAGCCCCTAAAACCATCGTTATTGCTAAAATCATCATGACTTTCCAATGTCTCTTCATCTATATTTCCTGCTTTCTTTTTAAAATAAAGACTCAATGCTTTACTGCCATTGATATTTTTAATCTCAAATCATAATATAATAATTACGGATGAAAACATAATTTTATTAAATTTTTTTCTTTCTGCGGCAAAACTTTCTCTCTTTAAGGGAAATACAAGAGAAAAACCTTTTCCAATAAAAACAATGTTGTATAAAATTGATAAAAGGAAGACCCTTTCTTCCCAAATTTCTCAGATAACAATGGAAAAGCGATTTATTTGTTTAGATATAAAAAGTCCTCCTTTATAATCAATGAGAAAACGAGGGTTTCTAGAAAACAGATACATTTAACCTTAAAATCAGAAATGAAAAAGGAGTTTACAATGAAGCAAATTTATAAACACTTATTTGAACCGATTCAATTACCCAATGGGGTGGTACTCCCACACCGTTATGCGCTCTCTTCCATCGTGACTAACTCTTCGACCAGTGAAGGACGGATTACAGAAGAAGATCTTGCTTACCATGCTAGACGCTCTCCCTCTGCCCCTCTTCAAATTTCTGGCGCAGCTTATATTGAAGAGTTTGGCCAGCGTTTCGAATACGGGTTCAGTGTGGATCACGATAAATCTATTCCGGGACTAAAAAAACTGGCTCATACGATGAAACAAGATGGCGCTAAAGCAATCTTGCAGCTCGTGCACTCTGGAAGACAAGCCCATCAAGCTATTTATGATTATGGTTTTTCCTATGGACCAAGCCCTATGTCCTTAAAAAAGCCCATTCCACATGAGGTCTTACCGATGTCGAAGCGTAAAATACAACATGTGATCACCCAGTATGGGGACGCAACACGTCGGGCTATTGAAGCAGGCTTCGATGGAATCGAAATAACTGGAGCAAATCGTTATCTCATCCAAGCTTTCTTTTCTACCTTTTCTAACAAAAGAACCGATGAATATGGTCCCCAAACTATTGAAAATCGGTCAAGAATCGGTTTAAAAATAGCCCAAGAAGTCCAATCTGTTATAGACCAAGAAGCATCGGAAGATTTTATTTTTGGTCACCGGATCTCCCCTGAAGAATCAGCAGGAAGTCTTGTAGGGTATACGATTGAAGAAATGTTAGAATTTGTCGATCGTTTGTTGGAAATCGCTAACATTGATTACTTAGCGACCGCTATGTGGGGCGAGGACAGCTACAAGGAAATTGTACGCTTCGGCGAACATACAGGAGAATATATGAATGAAATAGTTTATAATCACCTCGCTGGTCGCGTTCCGATGATGGCGACGGGCGGCGTGAATACCGCAGAAAAAGCCCGAGAAGCTCTAGCATTTTCTGACATGATTGCGGTCGCCACTCCTCTTTTAACAGACCCTGAATTCTTCCAAAAGATTCAAAAAGGGAAAGAGGAAGAAATCGATCTCAGCATCTCAAGCCCAACAGAATTAGAAGACTTGGCTATTCCAAAAGCCGCTTTTAAGGACATCGCTTACCTCATGGATGTCGGCCAATCGCTGCCGCAAATAACACGTGAAACTTTGAAGACATTACAAGATAATTATTCAGAAAGAAAGGCGAAATAATATGAATCCTAAATATGAAAAAATATTCGAACCTCTTACTCTTCCCAATGGAGTAACCCTCGATAACCGTATGGTCCTTTCCCCGGTCATCACTCAGTCTTCTACTTTAGAGGGTTTTGTCACAGAGGAAGATGTGAACTATGCCAAGCGTCGCGCTGACTCTGCTGCGATGCAGGTGACCGGAGCAGCTTACATCGAACCTTATGGTCAGCTCTTTAAGCGCGGTTTTGCAGTAAGTGATGACAGACATATCGAAGGTCTGTCTCGTTTAGCAGAGGCGATGAAATCAGAAGGCAATAAAACTATTTTACAGCTGACTCATGCGGGCCGCTTCGCCGAGATCGCCTTGGAAGATTTTGGAGTGGTCTATGGGCCCAGTGAAATGCATCTGAAAACTCCCGTTGAACATACCGTACTCGAGATGAGTCATCGCAAAATCAAGCACGTCATCAGACAGTATGGAGATGCGACGCGCCGTGCCATTCGTGCTGGATTTGATGGGGTGGAGGTCTCAGCTGCGCAGCGTCTCTTGATGCAGACGTTTTTCTCGAAATTTTCTAACAAAAGAGAAGATGAATACGGGACTCAAAATTTAGAAAACCGTTCTCGCTTTGGCTTAGAAGTCTTTTCAGAAGTTCAAAGCGTCATCGAAGAAGAAAAGGCACCCGGCGATTTTATTCTCGGTTTCCGTGGCACGCCCGAAGAAGCTCGAGGAAATCAGATCGGCTATACTGTTGATGAATTCAATCAATTTGTCGATTTGCTGCTTGAAGTGGCTGACATTGATTACTACGCCACAGCCAGCTGGGGCAAAAATATCTACCTTCAAAAAATTCGTGCTGGAAAACATGAAGGAGAATATATGAACAAAATTGTTCATAACCATTTCGAGAATCGTCTCCCTATTATGGCGACCGGCGGGATCAATTCTCCCGATAAAGCGATCAAAGGATTAGAATTTTCTGACTTTGTCGGAGGGTCGACTCTCTTCGTGACAGAACCTGATTTTCTCCATAAAATACAGTCAGGACGGGAAGATGAGATTGATCTCGGCATCAAAGAAAGTGAAATTGAAGAACTCGCCATTCCCGATCGTGCTTTTAAAGATATTGTCTATATGATGGATCTAGGCGGATCACTTTCAGAAGAGACCCGAAATAAAATTCGTGATTTAGATGAATAAAGAATAAAAACTAGTTTATTCTGCTAGAAATTGTTACACTACTTTTTAGAAAAATATGCAGAAACAGAAAGGAACATATAAATGACCAAACGTAAAAACTTTTTCTTTGTTGATAAAAATGAGGATACTTACACAGTAAGCATGACACCAGAATTACAAGATGATATCGGAACAGTCGGATTCGTTGATTTCTTAGATGTAGAAAAGGTTGAAGAGAACGAAGCTTTCTTGAACCTTGAAGCAGCGAAGACAGTGTTTGAAGCACAGAGCCCGCTTGCTGGAAAAATCGTTGAAAGAAATGAAGCTGCTGAAGATGAACCTGAACTTCTCAACTCTGAAAAACCAGAAGAAAATTGGTTGATCAAGTTAACAGATGTAGATGAAGAGGCATTCAACGCACTAGAAGAAGCATAAGCATAGAGTATGTGACAAGGAACACTCTGCTTGGGATCCTTGGAACACTGCTTACTCTATGTGAAGCGCAACAAGATCTCAGATATCATAAAGAGATAAAACAGCTAGAACTTAAAGTTCTAGCTGTTTTATTCCAGTTTCTATTTGATTTCGTATTTTTATAAGGAGCAAAAAATGGCAACCATGACACAAAAAGACCGTCTGATAGAGCTCGTCACTTATCTGATGGATGAAAATGCCCAGGGAGAAACTATTGAAATCGAACCTTTGCTGCCGTTATCAGAAAAACAGCTCTGGCAGATGTTTCGCGGTTTGATCAATACGCGGCTTCCCTATCCTATCTCAGATAACTTTTTAGCCCTACAAGATGACTTTCTACAAACCGCTCACCAAAAGAGAAAGACAATAGTTTTATCAGAGCTAGACGAAGTTCGTTCTCAGATTCATCTCTGGCAGGGAGACATCACTTCCTTATCTGTGGATGCGATTGTCAATGCGGCAAATAGTGAGTTTTTAGGCTGCTTCATTCCAAACCATACTTGTATAGATAACGAGATTCAATCTAAGGGCGGCTATCAGATTCGCTTAGACTGCTATGGCATTCGAGAAAAACAAGGGCGCAAAGAACCGATTGGGAAAGCTCAGGTCACTAAAGCTTACAATCTCCCTTCAGACTATATCATCCATACGGTGGCTCCGATTACGATGGGGAAATCTTCTCCTATCAAAGCACAGATGCTTGCGAATTGTTATAAGTCTGTTTTAAATAAGGCAGATGAACTAGGAGTAGAATCTATCGCCTTACCTTGTATTGGTACCGGACAATTCGGCTACCCCCAGGAGGAAGCAGCAGATATTGCTATCGAGACGGTTGCTGATTATTTAGAAGACACCGGCTCTTCTCTTCAAGTCATTTTTAATGTCTTTGAAGATGAAGATTTAATGTTATATACAGATAAATTATAGGAGGACATCATGCACACTTGGGAAACTTTAGAACATAAAGATGATTACACACAAAGTGAATTATTGGCTGGACTCATCGATGAAGCAGAAGCAATCGCAGTCGGAATCGGCGCAGGTATGTCTGCCGCTACTGGTTTTGTTTATACCGGTCCACGTTTTACCGATGCTTTTCCAGACTTTATAGAAAAGTATAACTTTTTTGACATGCTGGAAGCTTTTGTCTTTACCGGTTGGGAATCTCCAGAAGAGATGTGGGCTTTTAAGAGCCGCTTCATCAAACTGAATTATTTTGACCAGCCTGAAGGAAAGGCTTATACGCAACTGCGCGAAGTTTTAGAAGATAAAAATTATCACGTGATTACGACAAATGCGGATACGGCTTTCTATCGCTCAGATTATGATATGGATAAGGTTTTCCGTATTCAAGGAGAGTACGGCCTCATGCAGTGTGAAGACTTCTGTCACCAACAAGCTTATCCCTTGAACCCGGAATGGAACCAAGAGATGGTCGATAAGCAGAAAGATATGAAAGTCCCTACTGAACTTGTTCCGCGCTGTCCGCGATGCGGAGAAGTCTTAGAAGTCAACAAACGAGATACCATCAAAGATATGGTAGAAGATCCAGATTTCCACCGTCAAGAAAGACTGTATAACAACTTTTTAGAAGAAAACTTGGATAAAAAGATACTCTTTATCGAAAGCGGTGTGGGAACGACTACGCCGCAATTCATCCGTGATCCTTTCCAAGAAATGACAGCAACAAGCGATCAAGGACTCTACGTCACAATGAATAGAAAACCCTATCGTATTCGACCAGAAGTACAAGACAAATCTGTCCGTATCACAGAAAATATCGCGGACGTCTTTGAAAATGTCAACGAAATATTGATAGATTAACAATCTCAATTTCATAGAAAATAAAAATACAGTGAAACTCAATCCCATTCCGATTGTTTTTCACTGTATTTTTTTAGTCAATATTTGGTTCTAAAGATTTTCATTTATTAATAAGCGACATAAGCAACAATTAACATAGCGATTAAACCTACGAGGTGGCCTCCAAACATGGTGATGAAGGCATCTTTATAAGAATCCTGTATCGACAATCCTGATAATTTTCTAAAGGTGATATAAGAACCTGAGTGGGGCATCTGCACCAATAAACCTGATGAAAGCGCGGAGACACGGTGGATAACAGCCGGGGCGATTCCTGAAGCCAACAGATCGTCTCCCAGCGTATTCATAACGATCGCTACTCCTCCAGTAGCTGAACCTGTTACTCCTCCTAAAATAGCTGCTAATATAATGACTAAGACAAGTATATTAGGGCTGATGCTTTGGAGCAGCTCGAGAATCACATTGAATCCATCCGCATAAATTAACAAAGTACCAAATGCAACGGAACTAGCTGTCGCTATCAGAGGTCCGATGGCATTTCCTCCACCCGAATTCAAGACTTCAATATAATCAGTCGAAATATAATTGCGGTATAAAACCATCGCTAACACACTTGCTGCACTTAATCCTACCACCACAATATTTTCTACATCGCTGAACACAAAGATCATTAAAATTAAAGTGAATAAGGGCAAGATACTGACTAGAAAACTTGGTAATTCTTTGTTAAGCTCTTCTTCACTTTCTTCTCCTAGTGCTCCTGCTTCTAATTTATCGTGTGATTTATAGCTATTGAAAGTTTCTCCGTTTTCCAAACTCTGTTTCAAACGGTAACGCATAAAGACCAAGTTGAAAATAAGAGCAGCAAGTGAAGCTGCGATTCCAAGCAGAGGGCCTGTCGTCAATGTTGTTCCCAGGGTCTCTGTTGGTACAACGTTTGTCGGTGAAGGTGTTCCTGGGAGCATCGTCATCGTAAAAGTACCGATTCCTGTGAAAAGAGGAATGGTAATTAAAGACCAATTGATGTCGAGCTCCTTAAAGATAGAACGCGAAATTGGAAGGATCGCAAAGAAGATAATGAAAGCATTAATCCCCCCGTAAGTCATCACCGCTCCGATAACTATAATCGCTATCATCGCTCGGTAAGGATCCTCCGTTCCTATCCATCGGAGAATCTGATCCGCAATAGAACGAGTCGCTCCGCTCGCTTCCATAAATTGTGTCAATACCGCTCCAAGTACAAATAAACCAAACATAGAGACGAGAAAACTGCCCAATTCCACCATATAAGATTGTTCGCTGCCGAACATCCATTCCAAGATGGGCATTTGATTCGTCACTAGGACAATCAAAGTAGCTAAGGGAGCAGCTATCAATATATCCAGCCCTTTGACAGTCATCGCAATGACCGCGACAATGGCTAGGATAATTCCTAAAACTCCTATAATTTCCATTGATAATTTTCCTTTCTTAATCTTATAATGTTTTCAAAAAAATATTTTTTGCACCAATGTCTCTCAGTATACCAGTTTTATTATGTAAATTATAGACTTTTACACTCTCCTACATGACAGAAGGTTTTTTTGATTTATAGTTTCCTAATTTTTATACAGCTCAAGGCGTTCATCTATGGGATGATGAATTTTTGACAGATAACTGAGATCTTTAAACTATAAAGCAAAAAGGAACTCTTCTAGAGTGAAGAGTTCCTTTTTAAAGTGTAGTTGCGCTTGTCACCTGCTAAAATTCAACTCACTACAACGAATATAGCTTAGAAAAAATAGAACCTTTACCGAGCTGTTTTAAGCTCATCTCTTAAACGAAACGATGTGGTGTTTTATCAAAATCGATAGAAAAAATAACAAATAATTAAAGCAATTGCTTTTCAGATTCTACAGTGACTTTGAGCAACTTATTCATAAAAGGGTAGTCTTCTTTCATCTGATTGAACTCGTCGCCGGTGTCTAAAAATTCTGCACGTCCTTCAATCAGAAAACCTGTGCCTTGATAGCCTTCAAAACCTTCAACTTCTCGACTGCCTAAAGTTAAAATAACTTTGTCGTTCTGCGCCACATCTTTTTGAGTGCTGGTAAATCCAGCTATCGGTGCTAAAATATATCCATCTTCAGTTACGTTTAAATATGAGTTCCAAGTACAGCGAACGTGGGGTTCCTCGCCACTGCCCCATGATGTAACAGAAACAACGCCTTCATGTTGGAGCACTTCAAAAAACTTTTCACTTAACATACTATCCCTCCTAAATTTCCTTCACTAAAACTAACAAGAGTTTACCACTGCCCGAACAAACATTCAATGAACTGCTTTGTTGCTTTCGCAGTTGACTCCGTAGGTCAGCCAAATTTTCAAAAAAGGCTCTATAGAAAGAGCTATTAGCGCAAAAATTGTCTCATCATTTTCATAATTGCGACCTGTCATGATCGAGCTGAGAAACTGCCTATTTCTCTGACAACCTCTGACAATT
>JBHWPB010000144.1:0-2729 GCA_043424675.1 Carnobacteriaceae bacterium
TTATATAACATCTTTACTATGCTTGGGTTCGCCATCGTCCTGTTTATCTTTGCTGAACCTGCCATCCGCTTGTTTATTCAAGAACCAGCATCTGTCCAGTTTGGAACACAATATCTCAAGATCATTGCCTTTTTCAAGGTATTTCTAGGCATCAATTTTATTCTCAACGGGGTTGTCAAAGGAGCAGGGGCGATGTATCAGGTTCTCGTCTTAAACTTTATTTCCTTTTGGGTGCTTCGTTATCCAGCGACCTATTTCATGTCAGGTCTGATAGGCGAAAATGGAATCGCGCTTGGAATAGGAATCAGCTATGTTTTAAGCAGCCTCGCTGCCTTTGCTTATTACCGCTGGGGTGGCTGGCGAGAGAAAGAATTGTTCACAAAAAATTAGAAAATCATGAGTAAATACTCTGAGATAAGAACCAAGAAAACCTATTCATACCTAGGAAGTCTTGGTTTTTATTGTTCAAAGCCCTCTCGTTTAAGCAGAAGCAGCCAGCGTGTGGTATGATAGAGGTCTGAAAACGAACAAGGAGAAGAGAACATGCTGGCAAAAGGACATATTACTGCAGGAGTCGCTGCTTATACCGGAATGACAATGTTTTTGATGACAAAAGTACCATCCTACACCCCTGACGTAGCCATGATTGGCGCAGGACTTTTAGGAACCCTTATTGGAAGCCTTTTGCCCGATATCGACTCGCCGAATTCACAGATTGGTCAGTTGGTCCCTCTAGTGAGTCACACAATTGGACGTGTCTTCGGTCATCGAACGATTACGCACAATTTATTTTTTATTTTGTCCTGGGTATACTTAGCGTATCGTACGGAACAGCATATCCTCTGGGCTTTAGCTTGGGCTGTATTTATCCATATTTTGATGGATAGTTTCAGCCGGCAAGGTGTTCCTTGGCTATACCCCATCATTCGAAAAAAAGTAAGTTTCGGCTGGTATAGAGTGAAAAGACGCAGTAAGTTGAGTAGAGTTATTCTGTTTGTGGCAATTATTATTGGAGCTTTAGTGTTGATTCAGTGGCTTTGACAAAGTTCCGAGACGTTGTAAGGTAGAGAAACATTTCAGACGACGTGATTGGTTGAAGCAGCAAAGGTGGGGTCAGTCTCTTTAGGGCGATTGAGTTAAAAAAAGAGGTTGTTTGAGTGGAATTTTGAAAGCGTCTTTAATATGGTGAATGTATGATGCTGCATAGAAAGGAAAATAATGGAGGACACTTGTATGAACCCGATTTCCTGACTATTATCCATATGATCCAGATAGGGCTATAGAACTTTTGTCAGAGGCTGGTTACCCTGATGGATTTAAATTGATGACATGTAGGAAAAGCTCCGCACAATTATTACCTGTAGAGATTATTCAAAGCGATACAATCTTTTATGTTTATCAAAGTTTTTTTTGAGAGATATAAGAACTGGAGGTATGGTGAGATGGCTAAATTAATTTATCCAATGAATATGTCATTGGACGGCTACATGGAAGATGCGAGTGGCAAGTTTGATTGGACGATTACGGACGATGAGACGTTAGCTTTTTGGACGGAATTTCGACGCTCGATTGGCACTGACATATATGGACGCAAGATGTATGAAACGATGGTGTATTGGGAGACAGTAACTCCTCAGACATTCAGTGATTTTGAGAATGAGAATCAAGCAGAATCAATGTCGGAGTTTGCACAGCTATGGCAAAAGACAGATAAAGTCGTATATTCTCAGACACTACAAGACGTTTCCAGTGCTAAGACTCGACTGGATCGCGAATTCAATCCAGATGCAATCCGAGAGTTGAAAGAGTCGTCAAAAGCCCACATGACCATTAGTGGACCCAATCTCGCATTTCAAGCGATGCAAGTGGGACTAGTAGATGAACTTTATTTGGTCGTTCACCCCATCAATGTGGGCGGGGGTAAAAGAGCCTTGCCAGATAATCTACTCATGCAATTGAAACTATTAGCTGAACGCCACTTTACAAGTGGGGCTGTTCACCTTCACTACCGTGTTATATCTGAATAATTTTTTAGAAAATTAAAGAAAACAGTCATCAGATCCGTAAATAAAAAAACGGAGCTGATGACTGTTTTTTAAATATCTAAATCCCTTTTGTTGTGAAAATTGCTGCGCAATTTAAGAATTCGCTCTGCTCAATCTGAAACCAAATAAGTTATTTCGTTAGAGCTTCTTCCACTAAATGGCCATAGCCATTTTTTTCCAGATGCTGGATTAACTCTTCTTTGCGGTCCAGATGATCGGAAGAATCTGAATCTGACTGGTCGAATTTGCCGGATAGAGTCATTTCCAACAGCTTCCTCAGCAGTATCTCCGGATCAGAAAAAGAGTAATTCACACAGATATACCGGTCTCCGTATTGCGTTTTATCCCGTACACCGATCTGTTTGGGCATGGACATCCAATCCACTATATTTTCGTAATCGACTTTAACGATGGCATGTTGTCCCTTCAATAAAAAGGATTCCTCTGTTTCTCTATAATACCGTCTGTATTTCCGGCGCATAAAGAAAGCGATGGTCGCAAAGATAAGGACGATGACGACAGTGACTATTATCATTTCCATATCTCTCATAAAAAGACGCATGATAAGTATCAAAACCATTAAAAAAGTCAGAACAATCATAAGGTAGTAACCGATGCGCTCTATTTTCCCAGGTATTTCAATCCAGCTGACTTTTTCTCTGCTGAGCATGAACAACCATACTG
>JBHWPB010000145.1:0-10945 GCA_043424675.1 Carnobacteriaceae bacterium
ACGTCTCTTTTCAAAATTATTCTTTATTTAGTTTTGGCTCATCACTTTTTATTTCCTTTATTTTGCTTACCTTCATTCCGTTTTCCTTTTTTCTCGAAGACGCTGCTGTTTCTATTTTGGCGTTTTTGCGTAGGATTGACCGTTTTAGATTCCTTAGATTCCTTTGGTTTTTCACGTTCGATCTTCAAGTCGCCCAGTTCCTCTTTGACTCCTTGCTGAATTCGAGGTTTGTAATACTGATTGAGAATGAAGGACTGAATAACAGAGAAAATTCCTCCAACAATCCAGTAAAGTGCAATACCTGCTGGACTTGATAAGGATAAGACAAGAATCATAATCGGGCTGATGAGGGAGGAAACCATCATTTGGCTTCGCTGTTCCTCAGGCATGCCTTGTATCATCAATAGAGCCTGCACCAGATAAATCGCACCTGCGATAATCGCTAAAAGAATACTGCGTTCACCGAGTGAGATTCCCAAGAATGTCGCATTTGCGATATCGGGAGAAAGACGAATAGCGTTGAATACCATTGAGATGATCGGAATCTGAATGAGGAGAGGTAAACATCCCATCCCTCCCATGAGACTGATTCCGGCTTTTTCATGCACCTGCATAAGTTCCTGTTGGAGACGTTGTTGAGCGGCGGGATCATTCGTCTCTTCCAGGTCTTTTTGAATTTCTTCGGTGACAGGTTTAATTGCCTCCATTTTAACCTGAGTTTCAGTAGAAGCTCGTTGTTGGTTGAGAGTGAGCGGCAAGATGATGAGACGAACAATAATTGTCAAAACAACAATAGCAGTCCCATATCCGCCGGGTAAGATTTCCGCAAGATTGTTGATCACCCATTGAGTCGGAGTTACTAAAAAATCATAAAACCAGCCTGTAGGCTCTCCTGATTCTGTTACTTGCATACATCCCGATAAGAAGAGGGCGAGTGAAACAATCCCTCCAGACAATAAAAATTTTTTAAAACGCTTTTTCATTGAGTCACGTTCCTTTGTAAGATAATTATATGTATAAAAGACACACCTTACAATGTACACTATATCATGATTTTTTTCAATTCTATTCCATGATAATTACATTAAAAGTGTCTTCTTAATTGGGAAAATAAGGTTATAAAATGTACAATAGAAGTCTATGAGAACTTAAGAAAGATCAAGTCTTTTTATGTATACTAAGTATTGGAAATCGAAAGGAGTGTTTGTGTGGCAAAATCTCGAAAAAAATCAAAAAATAAAATACAGATTAACCCATGGCTCGCTATTATGCTAGGTTTCGTTAGTTTTTTTGCAATGACTGGGTTTGGTTTTTTTGGAATTTTTTCTGCTAACATTTTTAGATTCTTTGTAGGAGACGCTTATCGTGTCTTTGCACTTATTTTATTTTTATTTTCTATCTATTTATTGATCCGTGGAGAGTTACGCAAAATAAAGATGTCTAAGCGAATTATCGGAATAACCTTAATCGTGTTGAGTATCTTAATATTTCTGCATGCCATATTTTTTGAACCTATCATTAATACGGAAACTAATGTTTTATCTGCAACTTGGACTTATTTCCTCAGTGACTTTATGTCGAATTCAGTCAACCAAACCTTAGGAGGAGGGATGATTGGCGGTTTCCTTTATGGACTGAGTTATTTTTTATTCTCTCAAATTGGAACCTATATCCTGCTAGTTTTAACGGTAATACTCGGTATACTCTTTATCACCGACACAAGTTTTGGGGAAGTCAATGCTTTTCTGGTAAAAAGCGCACATATTGTGGGGCGATGGATAAGCCAAGCCATTACTCAAATAAAAAGAAGCAATCCTTCGGTTAAATCAGAAAGTACTTTTAAAAGTAAAACGAGGAAGAAAAAGGAAACACCAAAACCCAAAGATTCTGTTCAATCAACTCCGGCAGACCAAACAGTAAAAGAAACTGCCCCGCAAAAATCTATACCTATCGACATGTATAAACCGCCAACAGAAGATGATAGTGATTTTCAGTCTGTTAATAAACCTGCATCTGATCAAGCAAGTAAACCTATAGAAAACCACACAGATGCAGAACAAAATGAGACGCTTGAAATCGTTTCTGAAGAGGAGAATGAAGGTTACAGTCTGCCACCTCTCCATTTATTAGAAAAAAGAGATGCACCAGACCAATCCAAAGAATATGATACTGCAGAAGATAATGTCAATGTCCTACAAGAAACTTTAGCAAGTTTTGATGTCGATGCTGAAGTAGTGAAAGTCAATATTGGACCTTCTGTCACGATGTATGAAGTTGAACCTGGACCTGGAGTGAAAGTGAACAAAATTGAGAATTTGAGTAAAGATATTGCGTTAGCGATGGCAGCAAAAGACGTGAGAATCGAAGCTCCTATTCCAGGGAAGCGCCGGGTGGGTATCGAAGTGCCCAATAAAAAAGTTGCTTTTGTTTCTTTCAGAGAAGTGATGGTGGAACTAGGCAGGGACAATGAGAATCTCCTTGAAGTCCCTCTTGGAAAAGATGTTTCTGGTCATGTCATTACAGCGGAACTTGACGACATGCCTCACCTTCTTGTAGCCGGTGCTACGGGTTCAGGTAAGTCTGTGGCGATCAACGGGATTATCACGGCGATATTGATGCGTGCTAAACCTCATGAAGTCAAGCTCATGATGATTGACCCTAAAATGGTAGAATTGAACGTGTATAATGACATTCCACATTTACTGACCCCTGTTGTCACGAACCCTAAGAAAGCTGCAAATGCCTTGAATAAAGTGGTGCAAGAGATGGAGAGACGGTATGAGCTGTTGAGTAATACAGGGACACGTAATCGCAAAGGTTACAATGATTTTATAAAGAAACATAATGAACAGACAGGAGATAATAAAAAGTTACTGCCTTATATCGTGGTCATTGTCGATGAGTTAGCTGACTTGATGATGGTCGCTGGCAAAGATGTAGAAGCTGCGATTTCGCGTATCGCACAAAAGGCTCGAGCAGCAGGAATCCACATGATACTCGCGACTCAGAGACCCAGTGTGGATGTCATTACTGGAACCATAAAAGCAAATATTCCTTCACGTATGGCTTTTTCAGTTTCGAGTGGTACAGATTCTCGCACAATACTTGATCAAAATGGAGCTGAAAAATTGCTAGGACGAGGAGATATGCTCTTTAAACCGGTGGACCGCAACTCCCCTCTTCGCATTCAAGGCTCTTTCATTGAAGACCAAGAAGTTGAAGAAGTTGTTAACTGGGTCAAGCAAGAACAAGAGCCAAATTATGTCGAAGAAATGGCACCAACGGAAGATACTTCTGGAGCTGGCGGAGAACCTGAAGATGAGATGTTCGATGAAGCGGTCGAACTCATCATGGATATGGAAACGGCCAGTATATCTATGTTGCAGAGACGACTTAGAATCGGCTACAATCGCGCCGCACGTATCATGGGGGAAATGGAAGACAGAGGCTTTGTCAGTCCCCAAGATGGCAGCAAACCGCGCGATGTTTATATCCAACCGCCGTCAGAAGATTCAGAACAAGGTCTAGAAAATAACGAGGAAGTGCCGGGAGAGACCTTGAGCTGATATATAAATTTTGAAATGAATGGAGAAGAGAGATGAATCATAAGTTAAAAGATGGAGTGAATCTCCATGTCTATCCTGTAGAAAAATTCAAAACAGTTCACATTTACATCAATTTTTTGACACCATTGACTACAGACAAACTCACTAACCGTACCTTATTAAGTTATATTCAAGAGACAAACAGTAAAAAATATAACAACCAGCAGAAAATGGGGGAAATTCTATCTGACCTATACGGGGCAAGCATGAACACCATGTCGAGGCGCCGGGGCAATTACCATGACTACGGTCTGATGTTAAATTATCCCAACCCTAAATTCATAGCGAATGAAGAAAGACTTACAGAAAATATCTTTCAATTTTTAGAAGAAATACTATTTCATCCCAATGTGGAAAATGAAAGGTTTCATGAAGCGACCTTTTTAAGAGAGAAAGAAATATTAGAAGAGGAGTATGCTTCTCGTTCAGATGATAAGCGACTCTATGCCGCCTTACGATTGAATGAGCTTTATTACCCCGATGCAGAGTATCAAACGCCTGCAGACGGCAGGAAAGAAGATTTGGAGACAATAACTCCACGTTCACTTTACACTAACTATCAAGAGATGATTCAAAATGATCGTATTGAAATCTTGGTTGTAGGAAATGTGGATGAAGAAAAAATAGTTTCACAGTTTGAAAAGCTTCCATTCACCGAGAGAAGAACGCTGGAACTCCAGCCTTTTTATGAACCAAGTGAAGAAGTAAAAGTTCAAGATAAAACAGAAATACAAAACGTGCAACAAGCAAAACTCAACCTCGCTTATCAAGCACCCTTCGCTTACCTGAGCGATGATTATTTCGCTATGCGAGTATATAATGGTCTTTTTGGGCAATATCCTCATTCTAAACTTTTTGAAAATGTGAGAGAAAAAGCGAGTTTAGCTTATTATGCAACAAGCAGATACAACGCCTTTACAGGAATGATGTCTGTCGAAACTGGTATCGACCAAAAAGATGAGAATCAAGCCAGAACGATTATAGAAGCACAAATAGAAGCGATGCGACAAGGACAATTCACAGAGGAAAAAATACTGCAGACCAAAGCGATGATCAGCAATGGGCTCCATCAAATGAAAGACTCACCGTTTGGCTATATCAACCATAAACTCTCTAATATTATCTTTTCAGAACCAGATCTTACAGTAGAAGAATTTATAAATTATATGGAGCAGGTTAATAAAGAGGATATTGTTCGAATTGCAGAAAGTATTGAACCGAAAACGACATATATATTGAAAGGAAAGAATGGCTGATGGAAAAAAAGCATTATGACTTGTATGACGAAACAGTCTACACAGAAGTATTAGATAATGGATTGACAGTCAACCTTTTGCCTAAAAAAGGATTTGAAAAAACTTATACTCTTTTTACAACTGACTACGGTTCTATCGACAACCATTTCGTTCCTTTAGGTGAAGAAGAAGCAGTCAGAGTTCCAGATGGTATCGCCCACTTTCTAGAACATAAATTATTTGAAAAAGAGGACGGAGACGTATTCCAGCGTTTCAGTGAGCTCGGAGCTTCGGCTAATGCCTTTACAAGCTTTACTCAGACTTCTTATCTATTTTCTACGACAATGAATGTCAAAGAAAATTTAGAAACACTTTTAGATTTTGTTCAAGAACCATATTTTACAGAAGTGACTGTGGAGAAAGAAAAGGGAATTATTGCCCAAGAAATTCAGATGTATGACGATATGCCGGAATGGAGGTTAAGTTTTGGTCTGCTTGAGAATCTCTATCCTAATCATCCTGTTTCTATTGATATTGCAGGAACCGTTGACAGCATCCAGGATATAACGAAAGACCATCTCTATCTCTGCTATAACACTTTTTACCAACCCAGTAATATGAACCTTTCTGTTACAGGGCAATTCGATGCTCATGAAATCATGGAGGTTATTAAAGAAAATCAAAGTAAGAAAAGTTTCCCGATACCTTCAAAAATCGAACGGATTATTCCTGATCAAGAGAATGAATCAGTCATTCCTGAAAGTCGTGAAGCGGCCTCAGTAAATCAAATGAAATATGCGATTGGTTTTCGTGGAAAAGAAAAAAGACGGAACAATCTCGCGAGTTATAAGTATGGACTGGCTGGAAATTTATTATTGCATATGTTGTTTGGGTCAACCTCTCAAACGTATCTTGATCTTTATGACCGAGGCATCATTGATCATAATTTTAGCTACAGCATGTCAATGGAAAGATCTTACGATTTTATTGCTGTCAGTGGAGAAGGAAAACAGTCAGAAAAAGCTATTATTGAACTAAAAGACATATTATTAGATGCAGAAAACAGCAAGGAATTGACAGAACAACATTTAAAACTTGTTAAAAAACGTACGATTGGGCAAAGTCTCCGTGCTCTGAATTCTGTTGAATATATCGCACGCCAACTGTATAACCCGTTACTTGGAACTTACAATCTTTTTGATCTATTGCCATTAATTAATGACATTACTTTGGAGGACATTAAAAATATAGCTTCTGAATACTTTAACGACGAAAACATGTCAGTCAATAGGATTGTCTCGGAAAGTAAGGGACAATAGAAGGACTAGAATCTTTTCAAAGTAAGACTCTCTCTTTTTATCAGGAGCCGCAGTGAGAGAGACGGCGGTTTGAAACGTCGGATGTATCACATCCCAACCATCCGTTGTTACCCTATACGAATTTCTGGGGTTATGTTATAATCATTAATGATATATTTACGCTTACACGCTTACATTTATAAAGAATGACAGGTGAGATAATGAAAGAAGTAGGCGCCATTTTAAAAGAAGCCCGAATGGAAAAGGGTTATTCGTTGGACGATATCCAAAAAATGACGAAGATACAAAAGAAATATTTAACAGCCCTGGAAGAAGGCAACGAAGAAAGTCTTCCTGGTAACTTTTATGCGCGCGCATTTATCCGGCAGTATGCTGAAAAAGTAGGGCTAGATGGAGATCAGCTTATTGAAGAGTATGATACTTCTATACCCCAACCAGATATAAAAATAGAGAGTCAGACAACAGGCCAATCTGCAGAAGATTCTAAAAAGAGAGTTAGAGGCTTGGAGACAATGATAGTCGAGAACCTGCCCACCCTGTTAATTATCCTTTTAGTCATCGCTGTGCTCGCTGCTCTTTTCTTTGCTTTTATGAACGGCGGAGATTCTGAAAGTTCACTTATTCAAGAAGAGCCTGGTCAAACGAGCGTAGAAATATCATCACATGACCAAGTCCAAAATTCCGATGAAGAAGAAGCAGAAACAGGTGAAGAGGACACAGAAGGTAATGAGGATACGAACAGTGCTGTTGCTTTAGAATATAATGAAGGAACGCGTTATACTTACACTATCACTCATTCTGAAGCGGTCCCTATGGATTTTGTGCTAGGAGCTGAAGGTGAACCTGCTTGGGTATCAGTAACGGCAGATGGCCAAGAGATACAACAAGGCACTCTTCAGGATGGTGAGACTTTTGAAGTTGAGATACCAGAAAATGTAAGTACCATCCAGGTGATATTAGGCAATTCACCTTCTACGACTCTATCTATAAATGGTGAATCGGTGGCTCTTGAAGATAACGAGTCTAGTGATCGAACCCAGCAGCTCATTTTTGAGGTGGCAACGGATGAGTAAGATTTGTTTCAAGAACGAGAGAAGATAGGAGTGTAGGATTTGAATTTACCTAATAAGATTACTGTATTTCGGGCAATCTTAATTCCCATTTTTATGGTTGTTGTTTTATTTCCTTTCGACTGGGGAGTTATCGAAGTCTTTCAATCTGAGATAGATGTTCGCTTTTTAATGGGAGCCATTATTTTTACTATTGCTTCTTTAACTGATTACATAGATGGTTACATTGCTAGAAAATATAACTTATCAACAGATTTTGGAGCCTTTATGGATCCTCTTGTCGATAAATTATTAGTCCTGACTGCTCTCATTATACTCGTAGGCCATCAATTAGTGCCTTCCTGGGTGGTTGTGATTATTGTAGGACGAGAACTTGCTGTCACCGGTTTGCGAGTTCTTATTGCAAAAAATGGCAAATCAATTCTCGCTGCTGCTTGGCCTGGAAAAATTAAAACAACGACTCAAATGTTTGCTATCATATTCCTTTTCCTAGATAATTTTCCCTTCGAAGGTCTAGGGATCCCCATGGCAGATATCTTGCTTTATGTTTCTTTATTTTTTACAATTTATTCTGGAATTGATTATTTTTATAAAGCAAGAGGTTTATTTGAAGGTTCGTTTAAGTAAGATATCTAAAGTTGAGAATAGTTTGTTTAAACTTATCTCGGGTTGAGAAAGTCAAAACTATTCTCAACTTTTTTATTTTCAAAAAATTATGACTCCGTCACGTATGTTATAAATAGAGGAACAAAATACGAATATATGTTCGGTTTTTTCTTGCAAAATACTGGCAAAAAGGGTAAAATAGTAATGAACTGGAATTTGATATTTGGAGGAATAAATAATGAGCGATGAACGCGAAAAAGCATTAGATCAAGCACTTAAAAAAATTGAAAAAGACCATGGTAAAGGCGCTATAATGAAGCTTGGTGAAGAAGCTGACAAGAAGATTGCTACTATTTCAAGTGGTTCTTTAGCATTGGATGTTGCTCTTGGTGTAGGAGGTTATCCGCGCGGCAGAGTTGTTGAAATTTATGGTCCTGAGAGTTCAGGTAAGACGACAGTAGCACTGCATGCCATTGCAGAGGCTCAAAAAGATGGAGGAACAGCTGCTTTCATTGACGCAGAGCATGCTTTAGACCCCACTTACGCTAAACGCTTAGGAGTGAATATTGAAGAATTACTGCTTTCACAGCCGGATACGGGAGAACAAGGGTTAGAAATCGCAGATGCACTTGTAGCAAGTGGAGCAGTAGATATTGTTGTCATAGATTCTGTCGCAGCTCTCACACCTCGAGCTGAGATTGAAGGGGAAATGGGAGATTCACATATGGGACTTCAAGCTCGTCTGATGTCCCAGGCCTTACGTAAATTATCAGGGTCAATCTCTAAAACTAAAACAACTGCTATTTTTATTAACCAAATTCGCGAAAAAATTGGAGTGATGTTCGGCAACCCAGAAACAACCCCCGGGGGACGTGCACTTAAATTTTACTCTACTATCCGCTTAGAAGTAAGACGCGGAGAACAAATTAAAGAGGGTAAAGAGGCAACGGGTAACCGTGCACGAATAAAAGTAGTTAAAAACAAGGTTGCACCGCCATTTAGAAAGGCTGAAGTCGACATCGTCTATGGTGAAGGGATTTCTCAAACGGGAGAGTTAGTAGACCTGGCATCAGAAGAAGAGATTATTGAAAAGGCAGGTTCTTGGTACTCTTACGAAGGTGAACGCATGGGACAAGGGAAAGAAAATGCTAAACAATTCTTGGAAGACAACCCTGAGATCTATGAACAAATTGAACTCAGAACCCGCCTGGCATACGGCATGTTGGACGAAGAGGATATTACTCCAGAACAACAAGCTATTTTAGACGGGAAACCTACAGTTCAAGATGAGGACCCAGAGGAAGTAGAACTAGAAAAAGAATTAGAAAATGAAGTCTCTGCTGAAGAATAAAGAGATAAGCATGACCAAGATAAATGACCTCCAAATATTATTCTTTTAGCGAAGAATAGGGAGGTCATTTTTCATAAAAATTTACAGTTTGAATTCTAAATATCATTTGACTTACACTAAACAGAGCTTTAGAATAAAAGTGTTCACGGGTTTCTGATTTAGAACCTGTGAAAAAATTAATCTTTACTAGAGAATTGTAAAACTAAATAATGGTACGGAGGTGAAAGAAATGGATTATCTTTCTATAGCCTTCGCTATCGTTACTTTAATTGTTGGCCTAGGCTTAGGATATATTTTAACTAAATCTAATATAGAAAAACGCTTAGCGGAATCAGGACAGACTGCTGAGAGAATTGTGAATGATGCTAACAAAGAGGCAGAAACTTTGAAAAAAGAAGCCTTGTTGGAAGCAAAAGAAGAAGTTCAAAATTATCGAACTGTTATAGAGACAGAGTTATCTGAAAGACGTTCTGAAATTTCTAATCAAGAAAGCAGACTTGCTCAAAGAGAAGATAACTTGGACCGGAAGTCCCTGCTTTTAGATGAGAGGGAAGAGAAAGTCCAGGTAGATGAAGATGACATCAGAGAGCAGCGTACAGCTTTAGAAGAACGTGAAGAGAGTATTTCTGTTCTTGTCCAAAAGCAAGAGAGTAAACTTGAAGAAATCGCTGAAATGTCGAGAGAAGAGGCAAGTGAAAAGCTTTTAGAAGAAGCTGAACATGATATTGAACATAACCTCGCTGTAATGGTGAAAAAATCTGAAGATCGTGCACGTAACGATGCCGACAAACTTGCTAAAGATATTATTGTACAAGCTATTCAAAGAAACGCTGCAGATGAGGTTACTGAATCTACAGTATCAGTTGTTCAATTGCCGAACGACGATATGAAGGGAAGAATCATTGGAAAAGATGGACGAAATATTCGCACTATCGAAGCTCTGACTGGAATGGATGTCATTATCGACGACACGCCAGAGACAGTAGTTTTAAGTGGTTTCGACCCTGTAAGAAGAGAAATTGCTAAGATTTCACTCAATCGTTTAATAGAAGATGGAAGAATTCATCCAGGCCGTATTGAAGAAACAGTAGAAAAAGCTCGTAAAGAAGTAGATAAAATTATGAGAGAAAAGGGAGAAGAAACTGTTTTCGAACTTGGAATACATAATTTACACCCTGATTTAATAAAAATTGTAGGCCGTCTGCACTTCAGAACAAGTTATGGCCAGAACGCTTTACAACACTCGAAAGAAGTTGCTAAAGTATCTGGAATATTGGCATCAGAAATTGGAGAAAATGAGTTGTTAGCTAAGAGAGCTGGATTACTTCACGATATCGGTAAAGCAATTGATGGTGAAGTAGAAGGTTCCCACGTAGAAATTGGTACAAGTTTAGCTATGAAATATAACGAGCCTGAAGAAGTGATCGATGCGATTGCTTCTCACCACGGTGACGTTGAACCTCAAACTTCTATTGCAGTACTTGTCGAAGCGGCGGACCAGATTTCTTCTGCTCGTCCAGGAGCACGCAGTGAATCCTTAGAAGGTTATCTTCAAAGATTAACTGAACTTGAAGAAATTTCGAACAGTTTTGAAGGTGTTGCTCACAGCTATGCGATTCAAGCAGGACGAGAAGTTAGAGTTATCGTAGAACCGGATAAAATAAAAGATGCAGAAGCAAATAAGCTAGCATATGATATTAAAAACCGTATTGAAAATGAAATGGAATATCCGGGACATATTAAAGTAACGGTGATACGC
>JBHWPB010000146.1:0-11989 GCA_043424675.1 Carnobacteriaceae bacterium
CCGTATCTTTTTTCTTTTTAAAGTATTTCCTATTCTATTTCTGAGAAGAAAGTGAAGACTTGCGTCCCTTCCCTCCCTTTATTCGATTTTATAAGGTGCTTTATAGAGCTAATAAAGAAAGGTTCTCTAAGAAATGTTCAATTCAGAAAAAATTAAGAGCAAGATGCTGACAGTGTTTGTTTCACAAAATAGGTGGAGGATTGTGGGGAATTATGGTAAACTATAATTATTAAGTGATGAAGAGGGATAACCATGCTACTCGGAGAGTATCAACATAATATTGATACAAAAGGGCGCCTGATAATCCCGGCAAAATTTCGTGGGAATCTGGGTGAACGTTTTATTGTAACACGCGGATTAGACGGGTGTTTATTCGGTTATCCTATGGAAGAATGGGATCAATTGGGTGAGAAGTTGAGCCAGCTCCCTCTAGCAAAAAAAGAAGCGCGGATGTTTACACGTTTTTTTTATTCAGCTGCCACGGAATGTGAATTAGACAAACAAGGAAGAATTAACATACCAAAAACCCTTCGCAACTATGCAGGGCTTGAAAAAGAATGTTGCGTCATTGGGGTTTCCAACCGCTTTGAGATATGGAGCCAGAAAAAGTGGGACCAACTTTCTGAGGATGCGAGCGAAGCATTCGAAGAGATTGCTGAAGATATGATTGATTTTGGTTTTTAATGCAGAAATAGAGTGGGAATTGGAAGGAATATAACATGTCATTTCAACATGAAACAGTGCTTCTAGAAGAAGCTGTTCAAGGATTAAATATTAAAGCAAATGGGATCTATGTGGACTGCACCCTTGGAGGAGCAGGCCACAGTTCGCTTATTCTTTCGCAGTTAAAGGAAGGTGGACATCTTTACGCCTTTGACCAGGACTCAGAAGCGATGGCTTTTGCGAAAGAAAAACTTTCCGATGCTTACACCAAAGGGAAAGTTACTTTTATAGACAGTAACTTCAGAAATCTGAAACGGAAATTGCAGGCTGAAGGAGTTCATGAGGTAGACGGAGTTCTCTATGATCTTGGAGTTTCATCGCCTCAATTTGATAAAGAAGAACGCGGCTTTTCTTATCGTTTTGATGGTCCTTTAGATATGCGCATGGATACCGACCAAACTTTGACTGCTTACGATATCGTGAATAAAGGATCTTATGAAGATTTAGTGAGAATATTTTTTCAATACGGAGAAGAAAAGTTTTCAAAAAGTATTGCTCGAAGAATTGAACAATCTCGAGAAGTAGAGCCGATAGAGACAACGTTCGAATTGGTTGAGCTCATTAAAGAAGGGATCCCAGCAGCTGCAAGAAGAACAGGCGGACATCCTGCCAAGCGCACTTTCCAAGCCCTACGCATTGCAGTTAACGATGAACTCAGAGCTTTGGAAGACTCATTAGATCAAGCTATTCACCTCCTTGCTCCCAAAGGAAGAATCAGCGTAATTTCCTTTCACTCTCTCGAAGACCAGATTGTAAAACAAACCTTCAAGAAATATGCAGAGGGACCAGATGTCCCAAGTGATATGCCCTTGCTGCCAGAGCAAATTCAAGAGTCTCCATTAAAAATAATAAATAAAAAACCGATTGTTCCCACTGAGGACGAGGTAAAAGAAAATAGACGTTCTAGAAGTGCCAAGTTACGAATAGCGGAGCGCACACCCGGAACAGATTTTACTCATTAAAGAATGATAGAAATATAGAAGAAAGGAAGATGTTAAATGGCAATGTACGATTCATATGCTCGTGAGGAAAAAAGTGAAGAAATTAAATATAATGCGTCAGTAGAGCAACCTTATATTCAGGAAATAGAAAACCCCAAGGAAGCTATGAAACCGCCCATTAAAGAAGAACCTTCTGACCATAATCAATCAAGACGTGCTGTGTGGAATGCTAGTGATAAACTATTGGTCGCCTTTTTCACTCTTGCTTTTTCTTTATTAAATATCTTTTATATCAGTAGCGGAATAGAGGTCAGTGAACTTGATCGATCGATTCAAGAAGTCAATCAATCTATTCAACAAACAGAGATAGAAAATGACAATTACGAACAAAATGTCCAAGAGCTGAGTCAATATGACAGAATTTATGAAATTGCTGAGAAGAATGGCTTGAAGTTAAATGAACAAAACGTTAGGAATGTCGCAGAATGACAAAGAGAAATCCTGATAATAATCGAAAACTAACGACGAGAATTCTACTGTTTCTAACAGTTGGGATTTTCGTGTTTTTTATATACCGATTTGTCACTATTATGGTCACAGGCCAAGTTGATGGTGAAAACCTTGAAGAAAATATTGAACAACTCTACGCAGCTGATAACACTTTAAAAGGGAATCGAGGAAATATCTATGATGAAGATGGGGATATCATAGCGACAGAAGCAACGACATATAAGTTATACGCAGTATTAACGGATCAATGGCATCAATCAAGTGAGACCCCTCTCCATGTTGTAGATAAAGAAAAAACAGCTCGGATTTTATCTCAATATATAAGCATGGGAGAAAAAGATATCTTTGCTCTCCTCAACACTCCTGATGTTACCCAAGTTGAATTTGGAAGTGCTGGGAGCAACTTGCCTTTTCATGTTATGGAAGCGATAGATTCTGAAAATATTCCTGGTATTTTCTTCGAAGAGTCCCCAAAAAGATACTATCCTAATGGTGTCTTTGCTTCGCACATCATCGGTCTTGCTCAAAACCAAAATGATGAAGAATCGGAAGAAAATGATTTAACCGGTTTAATCGGACTGGAATTACAATATGAAGAAGAATTAGAAGGGCAAAACGGAAAGATTGAATACCAAACTGACAAGTTTGGGTACGCCATTCCAGGAGAGGAAGTCAAAAAAGTAGAACCGGAGAATGGCAGTAATATTTATACTACTTTTGATAAAAGTCTGCAGACTTACGTAGAAAATGTTGTCTCAAGCGTTTACCGAGATAACCCAGCAGAAGCAATAACGGTTACTTTAATGGAAGCAGAAACGGGAAAAGTATTGTCAGCCACTCAAAGACCGACCTTTGATGCGACTACTATGGAGAATATAGAAGATACCTGGCAGAATTTTCATACAGAATATACTTTTGAACCAGGATCGACTTTCAAAGTTTTCTCACTAGCAGCCAGTATCCAAGAAGGCGTTTTTGACCCTTATGCTTACTTCACATCTGGTCGTTATGAAGTAGACGGAGGCTATGTTGGGGATGTAAATCCAGAAGGGTGGGGAACCATCTCTTATCTAGAAGGACTTGCTCGTTCAAGTAATACTCTGTTTGTGCAGATGGCGGAAATTATGGGCTATGATACCTGGGAGAACTATCTGGATGCTTTTCAATTTGGCCAGCCCGCCCAAGTGAAATTGCCGAATAATGCAGCAGGTTCGAACCCCTATAATTCTACATTACAAAAAGCAAATACAAGTTTCGGTCAGGGGGTATCAGTTACTGTTATGCAGATGATGCAGGCCTTCTCAGCAGTCGCTAATGAGGGGAATATGATGCTACCTCAATTTGTTGAAAAAATTGAGAATCCTGAAACAGATGAGCTCAAAGAATTTGAACCAGAAGTCATCGGTCAGCCGATAACAGAGGAAACAGCCAGTAGAACACTCGAGTACCTGCACACAGCTGCGGAACATGAAGAGACGACAACCAAGATCTATCAACTCGAAGATTACGATATGGCGTTAAAAACAGGAACTGCTCAAATTAGTGACCCAGAAACAGGGCAATATATGACAGGGTCGTACGATCATGTTTATTCCGTTGTCGGTTTTGCGCCAGCTTCAGATCCGAAATATATTTTATATATTACGGTCCAACAGCCCACAATCGATGAAAATATTACTTACGGAGGAGAGTATGTTGCTCATCTCTTCAATCCTATTATGAAATGGATTTTAGATTATACTTACTCTACTGAAAACAATTCCGATATTGAAACAACGACGATGCCTGAAGTGACAGGAATGAAGACAGAAGAAGCAGTGTCCTTGCTATATGAGATGGGTGTAGAAACAGCAGTTGTTGGAACAGGCAATACCGTTGTCCAACAAAACCCTTTTGCTAAAGAGTCGTTTATTTCTAATCAAAAAGCTGTTATAATGACGAATGGTGCAATGTCTATGCCTGACTTAACAGGATGGTCGAAAAATGATGCACTGAAAGTATCAGAATTAACAGGTGTGAAGTTTACATTTAATGGGGAAGGTTACATTTCTTCTCAAAGCTTGGAAGCGGGTCGTCTTTTGGATGACATTGACAGCATCCACTTCGAACTCACTCCTGAATAAATATATGAGGGAGTAAGCATTTGATGGGAAACAATGTATTGATAACGGGATTGATAGCGACAGTGATGACGTTTGTCTTAACTTTTCTGGCTATGCCTAAAGTAATTCAATTATTCAGAGAGAAACAGCTGGGGCAGACGACAAGAGATGAAGGTCCTGATTGGCATAAAGTAAAAGAAGGAACACCGACGATGGGCGGAGTAGTTTTTATTATAATGGCCGCTCTCGTCACTTTTCTTTTCAGCATCATCCAATGGCTTTTTAATCCATCTCTTCTTCTGTTGCTCTTTGTACTGCTCTTTTTCGGAGCTATCGGGTTTGTCGATGACTACATTATTTTATTCATGAAGCGTAATGAAGGGTTGACAAGTCGCCAGAAGTTTATCTCGCAAGTCATCGGCGCAGCTATTTTTGCTGTCTCTTATCAACTATTAAACTTAAACACCACTCTAACTTTTCCTCTTATTGGTGAGACAAGTGCGGGTTGGATCCATGTGTTGTTTTCCATATTTTGGATCGTAGGTTTTTCAAACGCCGTGAACCTAACGGATGGGATAGATGGTCTGTCTTCGTCGACAGCGATTATCGCTTTTCTAGCTTATGGCATCATTGCTTGGCAACAGAGTCAATATAGTATTTTTCTTTTTATTTTAGCTATAGTGGGAGGACTAGCAGCTTTCTTAGTCTTCAACAAAAAACCAGCTAGAATTTTCATGGGTGATGTGGGCAGTCTATCATTAGGGGCTGTGCTTGCCGCTTTATCGATCCTCTTGAAAGCTGAGTTTACCTTGCTTCTGATTGGCGTCATCTTTGTCATTGAAACAGCAAGTGTAATATTACAAGTTACCTCGTTCAAAACGAGAGGGAAAAGGTTATTCAAAATGAGTCCGATCCACCATCATTTTGAGATGGAGGGTTGGTCTGAAGAGAAGATAGTGCTGATATTTTCGCTGGTAGGTCTTCTCGGAGCAGGTCTAGGTTTATGGTCCTACCTATAATACAAAGGATAGAATAAGATACTTAAGAAAAGGTAGTGGAGGCGAGCATGAAAAATACAGAGTACTTTCGCAATAAAAAAATTTTGATTCTAGGGCTGGGAAAGAGTGGTTTTAGTTCCCTGCACTTACTGGAAAGTCTAGGATCAGATTTGACGGTGAATGACAGTAAGAGAAACCAACCAGAAAAAATTCAGGATTTTTTAGATGAAAAAGAAATCCCTCATGTCTTTGGGGAGCATCCGAAAGAGCTCGTGAGAGAAGATCTTGACTTTGTTTTGAAAAGTCCCGGGATTCCCTATGATAATGAGATCTTAATAGAGGCCGAAAATAAAGGGATCCCAATTTATACCGATGTCGAACTGCTTGAAATTCTAGGAGAAAGTCCTCTTATTGGAATCACAGGGACGAATGGAAAGTCTACCACTACTGCTTTGCTAGGACAGATTCTTAATGAAGGACGCTCCAAAGGAGAGGCTATCATCTCCGGAAATATTGGAATCCCCGTTTTAGATGCAGTCAGGGAAGCAGGGCCAGAAGATGATTTTATTGTAGAATTATCTAGCTTTCAACTCAAAGGAACTTATAAGTTAAAGCCAGATATTGCAGTCATTACAAACCTATATTCTGCGCACTTGGACTACCATGAAACGAGAGAAGACTATGTAGAATCTAAGATGAAAATTACGCAAAACCAAAGAGCTGAAGATTACCTTATTTACAATTATGATTCAATAGAATTGCGAGATCTGATCAAGGAATCTAAAGCAAAAACGATAGGTTTTTCAACGGAAGAAGTGTTAGACGAAGGGGTTTATCTCGACGGGGACGACATCTTTGTCGGTGAAGAGTTTATTATGTCAAGTAAAGATATTAAGATGCCGGGAAAACATAATATAGAAAATGCCTTGGCAGCGATCGCTGTTGCCAAAGTAAAAGAGTGGCCCAACGAAGACATTATAAAGACGCTAAAAGAATTCTCAGGAATTCCACACCGTCTTCAATACGTAGGAAAATATAAGGGACGAACATTTTTTAATGATTCAAAAGCAACAAATGCTTTGGCATCTGCCAAAGCCTGTTACAGTTTTGAGGAACCTGTAGTATTGCTTGCAGGAGGACTAGATCGACATGAATCCTTTAGTCCTTTAAGCGAAGCCTTAGAGGACAAAGTAAAGGCTCTGGTCACTTTCGGCGAAACAAAAAAGAAAATTTATGATTTTGCAAAAAATGAAGGTTTTGAAAATGTTTCTTCTGCAGATACTATGAGAGAAGCAGTCACACAAGCTCTATCGTTGAGTGAGTCAGGAGATGTCATCTTACTCTCTCCAGCTTGTGCAAGCTGGGATAGTTATAAAAACTTTGAAGAACGCGGCCATGACTTTATAGATAATGTAAATTGTTTAATAGAAAATCAAGGTGTGAGTGAATGAAAATATTACTATCAGGCGGTGGAACGGGTGGGCACATTTATCCGGCACTTGCTTTAACACGACAATTAAAAAAAGAGATAGAAGATGTCGAATTCTTGTATGTTGGAACGGAAAACGGCTTGGAAAGTAAAATTGTACCTGAGAACGGTATACGCTTCGAAACGATCGACATTCAAGGGTTTACTCGCTCTTTAACATTAGATAATTTCAGAACAGTTTTTAAGTTCTTAAAAGGCATCCAGGATTCCAAAAAAATAATTAAAGAATTTCAACCTGATGTTGTCATCGGAACAGGAGGTTACGTCTGTGCACCTGTCGTTTATGCTGCATCACGCATGGATATACCGTCCATTATCCATGAGCAGAACTCAGTTCCCGGTTTAGCTAATAAATTTTTAGCTCGGTTTGTCGAGCGAATTGCTATCTCCTTTGAAGCAGCGGCTTCTTATTTCTCAGATTATAAAGATAAACTCGTCTTTACTGGAAATCCTAGAGCCCAAGAAGTAGCTTCCGTAGAGAAAACACCCGTTTTAGAAGAATATGGGTTAGACTCTTCGAAGCCAACGCTTTTAATTTTTGGAGGGAGCAGAGGAGCGAAGCGTATAAGTGATACTTTTTTAGAGAGTAGTCCTGTTTTGGCTGAGAAGAATTATCAAACTTTATTTGTCAGCGGTCGAGCACATTACGAAGACTATCAAAAGGAATTCCTCAAGAAAGAGCTAGACAGTCGTGTACAGATTACTCCCTATATTGACAACATGCCGAAAGTATTCACTAATGTGAGTTTAGTGGTTTGTCGCAGCGGTGCAACGACTTTAGCAGAACTTACAGCAATGGGAAAAGCATCTATCCTCATCCCCAGTCCCAATGTGACAGATGACCACCAAACGGTCAATGCTCAGAGTCTAGTTGAAAACGGAGCGGCCTTACTGCTGGAAGAAGACGAGCTCACGAGTGAAAGTTTTATAGAGAGTATTGATAAAGTGATGACGGATGATGATTACAGGGATTCACTAGAAAATAAGGCTGAAAAAATGGGCACCCCCGATGCATCGAGTCGTTTGATTCAATTAATGATTGAGTTAGCCGAGGAGTAGGTAGAATGGAATCTGAAAAAACTGATAAGGTTATTTCTTTTAACTCTTCTCAGCACAATAGACATAAAATTAAAAAATATTTACCTTATATCATCTGGATCACTTTCTGTCTGGTCGTCATTGCTGTATGTACTTATGTTATCAGTCCATTGAGTGATGTTGAGACTTTGAGTGTAGAAGGTAACCAAGAGGTTACAGATCAAGACCTTCTCTCACTTTCGCCTGCCCGCCCAGAGATGCCGGTATTTATCACTCTTCTAAATAAAGAAGAACTTGAATCCCATTTAGAAAGCCAGCATCCTCAGGTAAAAAATGTCGAATTATCAGTGGAAAGTTGGAATGATCTTATATTTTCAATTGAAGAGTATCAAACCGTGGCTTATCTTGTAGAAGATGAACAATATTATAATGTTTTAGAAACAGGAGAAATATTAGAGAAACCACGTGAGATTTCTATCGGAAACCATCCTATTTTACATAATTTTGAAGAGAGCGATGTTTTAGATCGTCTTTTGGATGAATTAGCTGACTTAGATTCTACTATCCAAGAATCTATTTCTGAAATAGAGTACAGTCCGCATGATTCTAATGAATATCGTGTGACTTTATATATGAATGATGGTTATAAAGTATATGCTTCTATTCCCACCTTCGCTGATCAGATGAGATATTATCCCGCTATGCGAGAAGCAATAGCCGGCAAACCGGGTGTCTTTCACCTCGAATCAGGAGCTTATTTTGAACCTTTAGAGAAAGAAGATGAGAAAACAAGAGAGTCATCGGAAGAGGATGAGCGGTAATAAGTAAGGTGGCATAGAATGAATGTGAGGTAAATTATTTTTTGCGTACAAATGTAGTGATAACAAGGAGTTTCTGTTAAAATGGAAGTGGAGTTATGGTAACATAGATTTATGTATAGATATTAATTTTAAAATAGTAGTTGACTTTATGATAATAATTGGGGGTTTCCATGGATACACAAAATAATATTTTGGCTAGCCTTGACATTGGAACCACTTCAATAAAAATAATAATTACAGAGTTTATTAACGGCCAGATGAATATTATTGGAGTAGGAAACGAGCCATCAAAAGGCATTAAAAAAGGAGTAATTGTTGATATAGAAGAAACGGTTACTTCTATTAAAAGAGCTATAACAATTGCTCAAGAAAAAGCAAACAAAAAAATTCAAGAAGTGATAGTAGGTCTTCCAGCTGTCGATTTAGAGATAGACTATACCCATGTTTCTATTGATACTGGAGCAATTGACACTGAGTATGATAACGCAGATATCGAACATATGATAGAAGTTATAAAGGAAAAAGATATACAGCAGGGAAGGACACTTGTCTCCGTTGTGCCAGAAGAATTTTATACAGATGGATTCGATGGAATAACTGATCCCAGACAAATGAGTGGAAGAAAGCTGGAGATGGATGCAGTTATTTACACTCTTCCCAGTTCTGTCGTGCACAATACAGTAAAATGCGTGGAGGCAGCAGGGCTTTCTATTTATGATTTGGTTTTAGAACCCTTCGCTTTGGAGGCGGTTGCTTTAAGCGAAGAACAGAGCAAAAAAGGCGCGACTGTCATTGATCTGGGAGCAGGACAAGTTACGAGCTCTACTTTTCATGACGGAAAATTAAAACATTCATACTATCATCCTGAAGGCGGAAGTTATATTACGCAAGATATATCTGTAGTGCTAGAAATGAATAAAAGCGATAGTGAGAAACTGAAGCGTGATTATGGTTTTGCCAGCAGTATGTTATTAGAAGCAGACAATATCATCGAATATAGAAGTCGTGAAAACAATAGATTAAAAGAAATATCTGAAGTTTATCTGACAGAAATTATTGAAGCAAGGCTCATACAAATACTAACATCCATAAAAGATGAATTGGATGCAGTTCGTGCTAGAGAGCTGCCTGGAGGGATTGTTTTAACGGGGGGAACTGCTTCACTCCCAGGCATCAAAGAACTAGCAAGAGAAATATTGGCTAGAGATGTCTCTCTGTATATTCCGAATTATATGGGTATACGTTATCCATCTTTCTCTCAT
The DNA here is from genome assembly GCA_043424675.1 of Carnobacteriaceae bacterium. Lineage (GTDB taxonomy): Bacteria > Bacillota > Bacilli > Lactobacillales > Carnobacteriaceae_A > JBHWPB01. Next base: position 9,885 of record JBHWPB010000146.1, read on the forward strand.
GCTATCGGCTTAATAGTTTACCAAACAAAAATATCTAGTCTTCAATACTATATAAATAGCTTTGTCATGCAACCTAAAGAGAAACAAAGTTCCTCAGATTATATTATAACTTCAGATAACGAGCAAGTCACTTATTCACAGGAGCCAGATATTTACGAGGGTGAGTCTCGTAGTTCTGAGGTTTTAAATAAATTGAAAGAAATGTTATCTTCATTTTTCGGTGAATAGCAGAATAGAATTCTATAATGACTGTAGGAGGAATATTAATGGATTATGAATTAGACAACGACGCGAACAGAAGCGCAGTTATAAAAGTTATTGGAGTCGGAGGAGCTGGTGGAAATGCCGTTAATCGTATGATTGAAGAAGGTGTTGGCGGAGTAGAATTTATCGTAGCTAACACAGATACACAAGCCCTTGCAGCGAGCAGAGCTGAAGTGAAAATACAGTTGGGAGAAAAAATCTCTCGAGGTCTTGGAGCAGGTGCTAATCCTGAAGTAGGTAAGAAAGCTGCTGAAGAAAGTGAAGAAGTTATCGCTCGAGAACTAGAAGGCGCGGATATGATTTTTATAACAGCTGGAATGGGTGGTGGAACAGGGACAGGTGCGGCTCCTATTATCGCTCGTGTAGCTGAAGAACTTGGCGCATTAACTGTAGGCGTCATCACCAGGCCTTTTACTTTCGAAGGTCCGCAGCGTTCTCGCTTTGCAGCAGAAGGTATTCAAAATATGAGAGAACATGTCGACACTTTAGTTATTATTTCTAACGACCGTCTACTTGAGATCGTAGATAAGAAAACGCCCATACTTGAAGCTTTCCGTGAAGCAGATAACGTATTACGACAAGGTGTTCAGGGGATTTCAGACCTGATCACATCACCGGGCTATGTTAACTTGGACTTCGCAGATGTCCAGACAGTTATGAAAGATCAAGGTACAGCATTGATGGGAATTGGTTCGGGAACTGGAGAAGATCGAACTACAGAAGCAACAAAAGCCGCCATCTCTTCACCACTTCTTGACGTATCAATAGAAGGCGCTGAATCGGTCTTATTAAACATTGCTGGAAATGCAGACTTTTCATTATTTGAAGCACAAGATGCTGCAGATATCGTAAGTTCTGCAGCGCAGTCCGATGTCAACCTCATTTTCGGGACTTCTATTAATGAAGATTTAGAAGATGAAGTTATCGTAACGGTAATAGCTACAGGAATTGATCCTGAAAATAGAAAGAAAAAAGATCACAGAAAGAATATTAATGAGGCTCAAGAAGAAATTTCTGAAGAAACTGAAAGTAAAGAAAATATCTCTAGCGACCCTTTCGAGAATTGGGACATTCGTCAAGAAACATCACAAAGAAATCGTCAACAAGAATATAGAGAACAACCCGACGATAGAGAGACTGAAGAAGATTCTCCATCGAACGATGATATCTTCTCAGATGATGATGATCTAAATGTGCCGCCATTCTTCAGAAGACGTAGAAGAGACTAGTACGGATGAGAATATACAGAATATAATAAGAGAGAGGGATATGGGATGAGTTTTAGAGATACGATGAATCGTTTTTTTGTAATTGATGATGTAGAAGAGCATGATTATGACGAAGGTGAACATGAACAACCCAAACCATCACGTCAGTTTGACCGAGAATCTCATTCGACAAACCATCCACCAATACAAACTAAAGGTAATCTTGTGGCATTGAATAATAATCATGTGCAGAATGAAGTTATTGTAATAGAACCACGAATCGCTTCAGAAGTGGAAAGCATTGCTGATACCTTATTAAAAGGTAAAATTGTTTTAGTAAATTTTAGAAAAGCTGAAACGCTCGATGCGCAAAAAATGATTGATTATTTAAATGGTGTTGTATACGCTATTCACGGTAATATTCAACGCGTAGGAGAAGAGATATTTGTTCTCACACCCTCAAATGTCAAAGTTGATGGAGATGAACTCCTTCCTCTCTCTAAATAAAAGGAATGATGGATAAAGATGAATATATTGTTTTTATTGGAGAGAATTATTTTACAAGGGATTGATATTTACAGATTACTTTTAATTGTATATTTTTTCCTTTCTTGGATACCACAAGCGAGACGC
>JBHWPB010000147.1:0-6547 GCA_043424675.1 Carnobacteriaceae bacterium
TTCTTTTGAGAATTCCATCAATATAGAAGTAAAAACTAAGAACTATCTTAAAAGAAAGCACACTCCATGATAAAGTATGATAGAATAGCTAAGGAAACTTAAGGAGGAATTTTTTAATGAGTGAAAAAACTTTAGTACTAATCAAGCCAGATGCTGTGAAGAAAAACCTAATCGGACAGATTCTGCATGAGTATGAACGTAATGGTCTAGAAATCGCAGAACTTAAAATGATGGACGCTTCAAAAGAAACTGCAGAAACACACTATGCAGAACATGCAGACAAGCCTTTCTATGGGGAGCTCATCGACTTCATCACATCAGGGCCTTTAGTCGCTGTTATCATTGAAGGGGAAAATGCGATTGCTCGTGTACGTCACATCAATGGTGCGACAAACCCAGATGAAGCTGACGACAATACCATCCGTGCTCTATACGCGACAGATGTTTCTGAAAATGCGGTTCACGCCTCAGACTCGGTTGAATCAGCTGAAAAAGAAGTTAATACTTGGTTTGGAAACTAAACTATAAAAATCTAAATGATGAACTGCTGCTAAATTAAATAGCAGCAGTTTTTTCATTTAATTTTTAAATGGAATGCGAATCAATTTAAAATTAGGGTGATCTCTTATATAGTAAAGGTGTTGGAGTCCTTATACTAAAATTGAGGAGAATCTATAATGGAGAAAATTGATATCAAAGATTTTGAAAAACTAGTGGATTCAGATTATGTCTTAAATATCATCGATGTCCGTCCACGTGAATTATATGATGAGGGACATGTACCGGGTGCGATGCATATTCCTTTATCAGAGCTCGAAGGACGCTTAGATCAGTTAAACAAAGACGAAGAATATTACACGATCTGCCATGACGGCAAAGGCGCTAAAAAAGCAGCCGAGCTGTTAGACGAAAATGATTTTGAAGTCACTCGAGTGGAGCAAGGAGTGCCTGACTATCCAGGTGAACTGGATACGGTTCAATAATCAGTCAAAGTAAATATAAGAGACCTGTCTCACTTGAGGCGGGTCTCTTTTTTTATCGTTTCAAACTTCTGCTGATCTAAAATCTTCTCCTCTGTTGCAAAACTATAACAGAATGAGTATAATACTTAAAACTATATTGTAAAAAATAAAACGACAATATAAAATTAGGAGTGGATTTAATAATGAGCAGAGTAAGACAGGCAATTAGAAAGATAATTATTCCCCTAATGATGCTGGCTTTATTTTTGGCTTTTCACCAGGAGGCAGCAGCTCAAGATACTGGGGAGCGTGTTTATGTTATCGGGACCGATACAACTTATGCCCCTTTCGAGTTTGTCAATACAGAAGGCGAGCTCGTCGGAATAGATATGGACTTATTAGAAGCAATTGCAAAGAATCAAGGGTTTGAATACGAAGTACGTGTTTTAGGTTTTAATGCAGCGGTTCAAGCGCTTGAAAGTAATCAAGTAGACGGAGTGATTGCTGGGATGAGTATTACTGATGAAAGACGCGAAGCTTTCGACTTTTCTGATCCTTATTATTCATCAGGATCCCAATTCGCAGTTTCAGCTGACAGTGATATCGAGTACTTTGAAGATTTAGAAGGGCAGACTGTCGCTGTAAAAACAGGAACAACAGGATACGATGTGGCCTCCGAATTATCAGAACAATATGGTTTCTCGCTAAATATCTTCGAAGATTCTGTGAACATGTATGAGGATCTACAAGTGGGGAATTCTCAAGCAGTTGTCGAAGATTATCCTGTCATGGTCTATGCAAATTCTACAGGGAGAGTCGATCTTAAATTTATTGAAGAGCAGCAAGCTGTGGCAGACAACGGCTTCGCTGTCAATAAAGGAGAAAACAGAGAACTTCTTCAGATGTTCAACGACGGATTAGCCAATATACGAGCTTCCGGCGAATATGATGAAATCATCTCTCGTTACTTAAGCGAAGAGGCTTTATCAGAACAAGGTGGAAGCGGAAATATTTTCACCCAGTTTATCGGGAATGCAGAACCATTATTGAGGGGACTTTGGAATACCATTTGGCTCACCTTTATCTCCTTCTTTATAGCGATGATTTTGGGCGTGCTTGTTGGATTGATGCGGATCAGTGATGTCACCCTATTAGAAGGAATCTCTCAGATCTTTATCGATATTATGCGAGGCACTCCTCTGATCGTTTTAGCCTTCTTTGTCTACTTTGGAATCCCACAGATGACTGGCTTACAGTTTGAAGCGAATATAGCGGGAATCATCACATTGAGTTTAAACGCAACAGCTTATATTGCTGAGATTGTCCGCGGAGGAATCCAAGCAGTCGATGAAGGGCAGATGGAAGCCGGAAGATCACTCGGTTTACCGAGGTGGACCACGATGAAACGTGTCATCCTGCCCCAAGCCACTCAGATTGCTCTTCCTTCTTTCATTAACCAATTTGTCATTACTATGAAAGATACATCCATTTTATCTGTCATTGGTATCGTCGAGTTGACTCAGACAGGAAAGATCATTATCGCAAGAACCTATGATTCGGGAAATGTCTGGCTCATCGTAGGAGCGATGTATATCATCTTGATTACTATTTTAACGAGAATTTCAGGTCGTTTAGAGAAGGAGTTGTAAGCAATGGCGATTATTGAAGTTAATAATTTAAGTAAAAGCTATGCTGATTTAGAAGTTCTGAAAGCGATTGACTTGAAAGTCGAAGAAGGTGAGGTTATTACAGTTATCGGTCCTTCGGGGTCAGGGAAGTCCACCCTCCTCAGGTGTCTCAATGGTTTGGAAGAAATAAATGGGGGAGAGATTTTAATTGAAGGAGAGAACATCGCTGATCCAAAGGTCAATATCGATAAAGTCAGAGAGAGAATAGGAATGGTCTTCCAACAATTTAATCTCTTCCCTCATATGACTGTCGAGGAAAATATTTCTTTAGCTCCTCTCGAGCTCGAAAGAATGACAAAAGAAGAAGCACGGAAAACAGCCTATGACCTCTTGAAGATCGTTGGGCTAGAAGAGAAAATAGAGGCTTACCCTGAATCGCTTTCTGGAGGACAAAAACAGCGTGTGGCGATCGCTCGTGCTTTAGCTATGAATCCCAAGATCATGCTTTTTGATGAACCGACCTCTGCTCTGGATCCAGAAATGGTAGGGGAAGTCCTCGCTGTCATGAAAAGGTTAGTAGCAGAGGGGATGACCATGGTGATCGTGACTCATGAGATGGGCTTTGCCCGTGAAGCAGCCGATAAAGTTCTTTTTATGGATGATGGAATCATTGTCGAAGAGAATACACCAGAATTTATTTTTGAAAGCCCTCGCGAAGAAAGAACTAAGAATTTTCTAAACAAAGTATTGTAACACTGAAGCGATCCATGTCGATGGGTCGCTTTTGCAATAGAATCCCCTTAAACAAGAGGTTTGATAACAAAATAAGTGGCCAGTGCATATAGACTCAACGCTTTTTACAAGTGATTTTTTGCAATCTCTGCTATCCTAAAGAAGTAAGAAGACATATCAGTTTCTAATGATTCGAGTAATAAATGAGGTGAATAAAATGGAAAATATATCTGTATATGGAAGTTACTTAAAGTTAGAAAAAGCGGACGAAGCTGCTGCTGACTTATTAAAGCAGGGTGTTGACGTCGAAGATATTTACTTTGTAGGCAGAAAAGAAGTCGTAGACGAGATTGAATCCCCCTTTCAGTCCATTGTCTATGAACCGGAGAAGGAAGAGAGAACGTCAAATTCTGGTTTTTCATCCGTCATAGAGAGTCTTTCAGAGATTTTTACAGGAGAAAGAACGGATGATAATCCTTTTAAAGAGTACGATCACGATTTAAACAGAGGTTATATTCTCATCGTCGTCAATCGAGAGTTAGATGAAAATGGGCGCGTTGTACCCGGAGCTTTAGGACCCAAGGAAATTGGCGAGTTCCACGATACCATTCAGCTCCACCAAGAACGATTAAATGTGGGCAAAATAATTGTAGAAGACAGCCATGTCCGAGTGGAGAAAAAAGTGATTGAAGAGGTGAAGAGAATTGAGGTCCCGCTTCGCCGCGAAGAACTGCATGTCACTCGTATCGAGGTTGACAGAGATGGAAACGAAATACCAGGAACAGAAACTGTTCATGTGGTACCGTTATCTTACGAGAACCCAGTCATTCAAAGTGAAACGATCTTGATAGGGGAAGTAGACATCAATAAAGTCGTTGAAAAATCACAAGAGACAGTAAGTGAAAAAGTTCTGAGAGAAGAATTGATCATAGAAGAAGGCGATGAAGGTAGAAGCGACATCTACCAAGAAGAAAAAAGAAAAAACTTAAACAAAGACAACTCTGATAATGATCTAAGGAATTAAAGAGAGATTTCATCGAAAAATTCCTGATGCGTATTTTTTGCATTATTCTCTCAGAGGACATAAACTTAATTCAGTTAGAGAAGATATTTAAATTATTAAATAGCACAATTCAGAAAGGAAGATTTAATTATGGTACAAAGATATGTTTATGGATCATACCGAACAGTAGGGGAAGCAGAACGCGTCGCTGAGAAGATAAAATCTAGTGGGGTTCCTGTGGAGTCCATCATCATTGTTGGGAATGACGAAGCAATCAGAAACCTGGGATCTGAATCTTTCCGAGTTGTTTCGCCAGATAACAGAGAAAGAACAGAAGACCAAGGGTTCTGGGAAAGTCTGAGAGACGCTTTCAGTGTCGATGAGACAGCAGATAGATATGACACTACAGATAGAGTAAGTATGGAAGACGTTGACCTTGATCTTGGAACACACCGCAGTGCACTAAGAGAAGGAAATGTGCTTGTTTTAGTAGATGTCGAGTACCGTGACCAACTGAGAGAACACCGCGAAGCGGATACAGAGAGAATGTCAGATGCTGAAACAGTGAAATTACACGAAGAACGTTTGAAAGCAGGCACTGTTGAAAATACAGAAGATGTTACGTTCAGAAAACGCGTTGTTGAAGAAGAAGTTACTCAAGATGTTCCTGTCCGTCGCGAAAAATTAAATGTAGAACACCGTGACGTTCCAGATGAAAGAGTTGCCGATTCTGATGCGGCTTTCCAAGAAGAAGAAATTGAGGTACACTTGACTGAAGAAACACCAGTTGTCGAGCGTGAAACCTACGTTACAGATGAAGTAGACATCAGTAAAGAAGTTGAAACAGATGTAGAGCAAGTTAAAGGTAAGACACGTAAAGAGGTCTTAGAAGAAGTAGAAGACACTGAGGTCGAGTCTGAAAGAACGCGTAACAGAGACCGCAGAGACGACAGAGATCGCCGCTAAAAACTTCTTTTATTAAATAATAACTGGTTAAAATTATGAGAATTAAAAATCAAAGGATTCACCCCCTTGTTTAGATAGGGGGTGAATCCTTTTTTATTATAAAGGTGAGTATAATTATTTTTGGAGTGGTTTAGCATGAAAAATCTTATTACCGTAACTTGTAAAAATAAAGTAGATTGAGTTGGGATAAGAACCTCTTATTACGGTAACTCAAATAAGAATTTATTCTGAGCTGTGTGAATGTAGTTTGATTAGAGGAACTCAGTTAAAAAGTAAGGATGAGTTAGGGGAATGAAGTCCGATTAGGTCAACTCAATAAACTAAAGAAGTTGAGTTGCTGGAATTATGATAAAAAGGAAATTGTTTAGAAAAAAGAAGAGTCTCAATAAATAAATTTCATTAAAATTTTCAGCTATAAAACCTTCCCTGCGTCGCACCGTTTCTCTGATAATTTTTATTTAAGATTCTTTGAATCTGATATAAAGAAACAAGCTCTCCAGTCCATTGATGGAGGATAGAAGTCGTCATTTTCATTTCAGAAAATAATAATCGGAATTCTTCTGCGTGAAAGATGATAATTTCTTCTACTGTTGACTGATGACCACAAGTTTTACATAGGCAGGAGCGCTGCGTAAACTTCAAATTGTTTGACTCACAATGCATGCACCATAAAGTTTTCTTCAACGAGTCATAGGTATATTCCGGTGCTTTTCTTGAAAAAGCTGCTTCAGATTGATGTTCCGAAAGCAATTTATCAGCCAAATAATGATTTGATTGGGATAAAGGGAGACGTTGTCGATTTATTTTTTAAAAAGCGAGTGATTTGTGACGGATAGACGACTGTATCTTTAATAGGAGCATTGTAAATCATGAGGGGATTGATAAAGATAAGCTTAGAAGAAAAGGACGCTCGGACATTCGATTCTTTTAGAAAGTGAGACATTTTCGTACTTGTAAGAGATAACTTGGTTAATGGATTCGTTAATTCTTCTCCTGAATACGTCAAAAACTTTCCCTTATCTAATTGAAAATCACCTTCAAAATTTTTAGCTTCCAGCAAATGATTTTCAGACCCCGTGATCAAAAAAGAATCGATTTGAAAGGTAGATCCTTTGATTGTTAATAGTAAATCATTCAAAACAATTGCTTCCAGATTGAATGACGCTATCATAAGAGCGTCCAGCTTTAATTCTCCTTCGCATCCTTTTTGTATGTTCAGTAAATGAGCTTTTTCTTCTTTCGATAGAACCGTAGGG
>JBHWPB010000148.1:0-2528 GCA_043424675.1 Carnobacteriaceae bacterium
GACTCAATAACTGCTTTCCGAGATTGCGGTCTAAGAATTGTTGAACCCTTTGATTCCCAAAATGATTTAAACAATCGTGACAAGATGTGTCGCAATTACTTGGACATTTCAATACTTTAGAAGTCGCTACAATAAGTTCATTGATCTTATCTTCTAGCATTGAACAATATCCAGCTCCTGATGATAAACTATCAAAAAGGTAGATATCTATGAAGGTTTTTGTATTCGTAATCCTTATACGATATCCTCCATTTATGTCGTTAAAATCAGTATCCAATATATCTGAAGCTGCAAGTTGCATCGCTTCTGTAAGGGTTTGAGCCGCGCTTCTTAACCACATATCATTTAACTTTGTATTAATTTTCTTATTGTCCAATTCTATCTCTAGTAGAATCATATCTGTATTAAACTCTGCACCGATCACCACATGTTCGTAGGAGTGTTTACAACCTCCGTTCCCACCTCTATATGGACGACCTAGATAAGAATTATTCTCATCAATATCGTCATATGGAGCTGCTGCACCACAGTTTCTACAAACACTGAACCCTTCATTGCTTGGACCCATATTTAAAACATTTAGTTTTTGATCAATTAATCGACCACACCTTAAATATTTAGTCGAGGGTTCTTTATTCATGTCTTCTGATCGAATAGCCGCTGAATAGCTGGGATTATTTGCATATGAATACTGTTCAGTAACCTTCAGCTCATTTTCATTTTTCCCATTTCTAGGCGCAAATCCCCACGGTATAAGGAGCATTTGCTCTTGAATATTACCTGTCTTACAAAATGGACAGATTTCAGTATGCTCTTCTTTGCTACTGTTCCAATTACAATATCTATTAGAGCAAACATAGATAGTTTTCAAATGGCTCGCATTTTCAAAATAATCTTTTGCTGGATTTTTAAAATTATTGTTTCTCCTTTTAGAATAATGGTTGTAAACTCCACCTGACACATATGTTTTTTTGTCTACAACTATTTTCCTACCTGGTGCGTACTCGCTTATAGCTACATCAATTGGTCTATCTGGTCTCTGCACTACTCTATTTCCTTTAGAATCTTCTACTGTAAACCCAATGACATTTCTTGCAAACGAATAATTAGGGAACAAAGCTTCTTCTAACATAACATCCAATAATGATTTAGTCTTCCCTCTTTCATTTATATAATTGATTTCGTTTTTATTGAAATCTTCTTTGATCTTTAATAAGCTCTTCTGTAATTCATTTTTTACTTCTTCAAAGTCAATTCTAACTTTGTTAGGAACTAACCGCTTATAATCTAAATCACTAAAGTCTAATTCAGATAAATAATTAGCAAGTCCATTAGAGTACTCATTAAAAAAAGTATCTAATGCGACTCCGTTAACATCAATACAGTATTTTCTCAGATAGCTAGATAAAAGAACTACATTCAGATGTCTTCGAATTAACTTAATGTTATTCACATCAATATCAGGAGTTCTTGGCTCTCCTGAAATAATTCTTTCTGGTTTATAGAAATAATAATTATCATGAGGGCCATTGTTTATAAACGTAACAATTGTTGAGATTGCACTACTTCTTCTACCAGCTCGACCAGCTCTTTGCTGATAATTTTCTCTCATTGGTGGTATATTTCTCAAGCCGACAGCTGTTAAAGAACCAATATCGATTCCAACTTCCATAGTAGTTGTACAGCTTAAAATATCTACCGGTGCTTTTCCTTCAATCGGCACATCTTGAAATAATAATTCATATTCTTCTGTTGTAGACCACATATTGTCCATCTGATCTTTATGAGATAATTGTGCTGTATGCTCTTCTGTATTAATCCTCCTCATAGCTGTTTTATCATCAGTCTCAATCGCTTCAATAATCGGATCTCTTAAAAATGCAATTCCTTCATACTCTGATTCCCTCATGATCGACGTTGATTCTTCAGAAAAACATTGTAAGCAATTACCTTCAATAGAAAATGGAAATACTTTACTACAGACACTACACTTGTGCCATTCATGGTCAGGATCATAAGTTAGCGTCACCATGTCAGGCCTAATAAATAGATGATTATCATTGCGATTGTTATTCGTATCTAATGTTGTCATAAACGCTTCTTTCAGTAGCTCAATCTCTTCATTTGTTAACTGAATATTCCTTAATAATTTAGAAAAATTTCTATTGAACATAGTATCTTCGGTAATTCCTGTTTGACGACTGAATCTTCTTTCTAATGAGGAATGGACATCATTACTTATTGCATGATTATAGGCTAAATTATCTACAATCTTCTGATTTACCCAAGCTGAATATAATTCTTTGGAGATGTCTTCTACTAAAATAGTCGTTTTACCAGTTTTTTCCTCGTAATCATCAAGAGGTCTATAAAACTCCTCTTCATCGAAAGGTTCGATCCATCCCAAACCTAAATCTGTTAACGAACGAAATTGATTGGATAAAAAACTTAAAACATATTTTGAAAACATTTGAGATTCCGTATCGAAACGTCTTTTTAAGCTTTCTTCCTTTGAATGATTCCACTTT
>JBHWPB010000149.1:0-3244 GCA_043424675.1 Carnobacteriaceae bacterium
TTATAGTGTTCGCTTTCTTCAGCAATTTGATGCCAATCTTCGGTTGTGAGCTCTTCAAGCATCATGTTGAGCAAGATGGCTTCTTCTTTGAAGATCATTTCTTTAAATTCATATTCAAACTCCTCAAAACTAGCTCGCACAGTCTGTAGATCGTTCTGTGGCAAAGCTTTCATATCGGTATAAGCCTCTTGGAAAAGATCGCGTATTTCATCATCCTTAGCCCACATGACTTTAGGAGGTGCTTGATAACCGTAATTTTCTAAAAAAGGGAAAAAACTTTCTCCTTCCTTTCATAGTGATTATCAAATTGTCCCACCATCTGATATTGATTGGCCAGTCCTTGGTATATTCCTCCTACTTTAGAAGCGTCTTCATGCTCTTCGAGTGCGCTGAGTACATTTCGTATCCGAAGCAAAGCTGCACTCAATGCATGGTTTTCATCTTTAAAGAGACGAACGGGATGACCGGGATGCTCAATATCGTACCCACTTTTATCTTCTACTTTATTTTCAAATGTCCGCGCATGGACATTACATAATTTTAAGACGTCCTCAAAAGACACTTCATCGTGATCAAAAATTATCTGTTGCTCCATACTGGCAATTTCAATAGCTGAAACATCAGAAAAATGTTTCTCAAAGTCATCTTGGACAGATTCTGGTGCTGCTCCTCGATGGAGACGAAGCAAAATGTTTTCTAAAATATCAATTTTTGAGCTTTTATGATTTTTCATTTATTCACCTTCAATTTTATAACCATTCCATCTGAGTTCTTCAGTTATTTCATCTAGGGAAGCACCAATCATTTTTGAACCTCTTTTTAAGCTGATTCTTCTTCCAATTTTTTCACGCATTCCCTTATTTTCTAAAGGTTTGAATCCTTTATTAATAAAAAAATCTAATAATTCAGGATGTTCATCTAAAATTTGAGCAATAGGTAAGTTGATATTAATTTTATTCATATGAGCGTCCCCCTTATCTACAGACATGCTACCTCAATAAATTATGAAAGACAAGAGTTTGTGAGCTAAAAAACAGCTTTCATTTTATATCGCATGTGGAATGAGATACAATCAAAGTAACGAAAGAAAATAAAACAAGGAGGAATTCAAGTGACTGAACAGACCTTTTATACCGACGTACTTGTAATTGGTGGTGGTGGAACAGGACTAGTTGCTGCTTTAAGTGCAGCGGAAGAAAATGCCCATGTCATAGTCCTGGAAAAAATTGCAATTTATGGTGGAGCTACCGCTATGTCAAGTGGGAAAATACCAGCTGCTCATACTGATTTGCAGAAAGAAGCTGGTATCAAAGATAATAAGAAAATGTTAATGCGTGACATTTACAGAGCAGGGGATTACACCCAAAACCCTAAATTACTTGAAGTTGCTGTTGATCGCGCTACAGATATCAAAGGATGGCTAGAGTCAGTAGGGGTCCAGTGGGAGCTTGAAACAGATACCCTTTACTATGGACAGAGCGCTTATCGCATGCATGTTTCTGAGGGCGAAGGATCAGGTTTAGTTCAAACTTTAGTGGATAAAGTCAAAGAATCAGAGAATATCCTTGCTTTCACAGATATGCCTGTAGCAGAACTCATTATAGAAAGTGGCGAAGTTAAGGGGGCAGTGATTGTAAAGCATGACGAAAGATATGAAGTATATGCTGAAAAAATAATCTTAGCGACTTCTGGTTTTGGAGCTAATCGTGAAATGGTAGAAAAGTATATTCCTTCTATATCTCATGCGGTAGAAATGGTAGCACCCGGAGCAACAGGTGAAGGTATTCAATGGGGACGGGAATTAGGCGCAGGTGTCAAAGCGATGAATACTTATCAGGGCTATGCACCAATCAGCTATAATACGCATACACCTATTGAACAAAGTTTTCTAAATGAGGGCGGGATGCTTGTAAATGCAGATGGTAGCAGATTCACGAATGAATATCAAGGATATTCGCCCTTGGCTACTGCTATTGTCAATCAACCTGATTCTTATGCTTATATGATCTGGGATCAGAAAATTCAAGACAAAGATTTTCCTTCTTTAGAAGTTATTGAAGAGGATGAAATAATTGAAGCTGACACTATCGAAGAACTAGCTGAAAAACTAGATATTGATTTTGAGACCTTAAATGAAGAAATAACAATTTATTCAGAAGGAATAGAAAAAGGAGAAGATATTCTCAATCGTACCAAGCTCCCTGATTCATTCGAAGCGCCTTATTATGCTCTGAAAGTCACAGGTGATTTCCGACATACTCAAGGAGGTTTAACTATCCAGCCAGAGACAGCTCAAGTCTTAAGAGAAGCAAGTAAAGATATTATTCCTAATTTATATGCTGGCGGTGGAGTTACAGAAGGTTTCTCTAGTGATGGTGGAGCTAACTATATGTCAGGAAATGGTCTGCTGCAAGCTTTCGTTTATGGACGCATTGCGGGTATTCATGCTGCAGAATCTATAGAAAACTATATAAATCCAAATGAATTCAGAGTACAAGAGGAAGCGCTGTCTCAGGTTTCTGAAGGCATGAAAGAACTGAAAAAATCAGATACTGTGTATGAAGATGGTATTTATGAAGCTGAAAGTTATGGTAGACATGGTGCTGTTTCTGTTGTAGTCGAAGTTCAAAATGGAGGCATATTTAAGATAGATGTAGGCAACGAGGAGAATGAAGTGATCTCGCATTCAGCCATCAAGCGCGTACCCCAACAAATTATTGATGCAAACTCAACTGACGTGGATGTTGTTTCAGGCGCGACAGCTACTTCGAGAGGAATTATCGATGCAGTGGATACCGCTTTAAAAGATGCAGAAAAAGATAAATAAAGTTAAATTGGAAAATAAAGTTTTAACCAAGCTTCTTCCTTTCTGTAGCAAATAGAACTAAGTACTGTTTTCAATAAATGTAAAAATACATTGAATTTTTTATCACAATAATGATATACTTATGTCAATGAAGCTTATAAACTATGTCTTATGCTAGGAATATGAAAGGAGGAGTAGAGTGCCAAACGTAGATTATACAGGAGAGATAGGGGACCGAAAGAAAGAGTTTGAAATAGCTTTAGGTACTGTGATGGATCCTGAGTTAGGAATAGATATCTTAAATCTAGGTTTAATATATGGTGTTGATTTAAACGAGAAAGGATTATGCCGCGTAACAATGACATTAACCACTATGGGCTGTCCTTTAGCTCATTTTATTCAATCCGACATAAAGGAAGCTTTAGAAGAATTAGAGAA
>JBHWPB010000150.1:0-7013 GCA_043424675.1 Carnobacteriaceae bacterium
CTGTGTGTTTTAACCATGCCAATCTCCTTTGTGAACCGCTCCTACACGGGTTCTTCTTTATTCTTTGAGTCTATAATATCTTTAATTAAAATAAGTATACTTGAAAAGTTATGAAGTTGTACAAAAATACAGCGAACGTGTTGAAATTAGGATGAAAAGAGAAAATATTTATAAAAGACAAAGCCAGTTGAAAAGGTATTTAATATCTCAACTTGTGCTATAATAATTTAAGTTTCATAGAAGTAGAACAAAGAGAGTGGCATAATTTTCTGAGCGTTTGCGCAAAATTATGAAGAAATATTAAGTATCCAGGCACTTATCAAGGAGCCTTTCAACTGGTTATTAAACAGACGGAGCTAGGCCTAAGGCGAATGAGTGATGCCATCTCCATTACCTTTTTAAGAGAGGTCATGGAGATTTTTTTGCGAAGGAGAAACGCAGGATGAATTTAGAGCAATTGATGTATATTGTCGAATTAGAAAAATCTAAAACCTTGACGCAAGCAGCTATAAATCTCAATATCAGCCAATCTGGCCTCAGTCAGTCAATAAACCAATTAGAAAAAGAATTGGGAGTGACTCTGTTTAACCGTATGCGACAGGGAACCACAGTGACGAAGGAGGGGCGCGAAATTATTTCGCAAGCGAAAGAAGTGCTTAACGCAACTTACGAACTAAGGCAAACCGCTTATTATCTCCAACAAGATGAAACGGCTTCTCTCCGTCTGGGAATTACTAATGAAATTCCCGGTACACTCTTGGAAGTCTTATTAGAATTTCAAAAAGACTACCCGCAATTTAAAGTAGAAATGACTGAAGCACTCAGTAAAGACATCATTGAAGGCGTAAAGAAGAATGTCTATGATATGGGTCTCATCATTATTGATCGCGATAATTTTTCTTTAATCCAAGATTTGATTTTTCAAAAAATAGGGGAAGGAGTACTGAAGCTTTATATGTGGCATGACCATTATCTTGCACAAGAAAAACAACCTATTTCAATTGAATTATTGAAAGAACAGGAATTGGTGTTGTTTAATGATGAGTACATTGAAGCATTTGTCGAGCATTTTCAAAGGCTCTATGGACCACTGAATGTTACTGTACGGACGTCTTCTTTCAAAGTTGTCTCTGAGGTGATGAAGAGATTCCAAGCTGTGTCTCTGATAAGAGATATCCAAATCGATGATAATATCGCAGAAGTTCCACAAGAAAAACTAGTTGGGAAATCCATCTCCCATATCAATGAAGCTGTTTATTCTTACGGTTGGGTGCAACAAAAGGATACAGAACATCATACTGTTATTGAGAAATTTATAAAAAAATTTAATGAGATAAAAAGTCTATGATAAGCACAGCTTATGTCCTCTTTACTTATTCTAATTATGCATTTTCCATAAAGATTGTTAATATTTGAACATAAGAAAATAAGGAGGAAATACAAATGACTAAAGAGCTGACAGATACTGTACAATTAAAAAACGGTGGGACTGTTTCCAATCGTCTGGTGCAAAGTCCTATGCAGACCTGGAGCGGAGAAGATCGTGGGTTTGTGACACAAGACACTATTGATTATTACGACATTCGCTCAGAGTCAGCGGGACTGATCATTACCGAATATGCTTATGTTTCTGAAGAAGGCGGGCCGGCTCGAACAGGTTCAACTGATGACCAGCAGCTCGGAATTATCGATAATGAACATGCAGAAGGCTTCAAAAGAATTGCTGAAGTCCTTAAAAAAGATGGGAATAAAGCAGTACTTCAGATCGCACATGCGGGGCGCGAAGCGAACTATCGCGGGTATAATGGAGAAAGAGTGGTCGCACCGAGCAAAATTGACTTTTCATTTTTAGATTATGAAGTAGAAGAATTATCAGAAAATGAGATTCTAGAAATTATTGAAGATTTTGCAGACACAACAAAACGAGCCATAGATATTGGATATGATGGGGTAGAAATACATGGAGCGAACCATTACTTGCTTCAACAATTCTTCTCAGAATTTTCAAATCATAGAACAAATCAATGGGGCGGCAGTTTAGAAAATCGTATGCGGTTCTCTTACGAATTGACGAAAGCAGTCTTTGAGGTAGTCGAAAAACACGCGCCAGATAATTTTATTGTAGGATATCGAATCAGCCCTGAAGAAGTTCATGGTGATACTGTGGGGTACACCTACGAAGAATCCCTCCAGCTTATTGAAAAATTGGATGAAGATTTCTCTTTAGATTATATCCACCTTTCACTTCCTAAATATGACAGTAAACCAGAAAATTCTGAAAAAATATTTGCAGAATTGTTTGGCAAGGTCATAAATGATGAAACAAAATTGATGATTGTAGGCGATGTCATGAATGAAGCAGACGCTGAAGATGCTTTACAATATACTGATTTAGTAGCAGTAGGACGCGCGACACTGGTAGATCCAGAATTCGGTAAGAAGATTGTAGAAGGGCGAGGAGATGAGATAATTACAGAAATTTATCCAGAACAAGTTCAAGCTTCTAAACTTCCTGATGCTATGGTCAACATCTTTAGTACGCCTGATATGGAACCAGCACTACCAGGAGCAGAGTCCATCTATCATTTACACAAGGGTGGTCTAGATGAATCAATGATCAAAGATGGAACAGGAACTTCTTATAATATAGATGAATAATTTGAAATAACTTATTTAAAAAATCTAACGCTAAGAGACTGGTTTTATGACCAGTCTTTTTTTGTGAAGTTCTTTCATGAACGTCGTTGGTTTTTCTGGTAGAATTTGATCAACTTTTCTTCGGCATGAGGGGTGAACTCGCTTCTTAAATATGGAACAGGAGCAACTAAGTGTAGCCTCATATAGATATGTTACTCGGGCTTCTTTAAACTTCATCGCTCGGGAGATGCTCGGTACCTCTCTTTTGGTCGATGAAGGACGGATCGATGAAGAAACATTGAAAAGTATAGAGCGTGATGAAGAGTGGCTCTTGGACGCCCTGAAGCGACAGGGCTACAGCCGGATAGAAGACATCTTCTATTGTGAGTGGATCACAGGTGACGGCTTACATGTCGTAGCTTGCGAGGACGAGAGCAGTATGGAGGTCAAACTGGACGGTTAACCTGCCTCTGTTCTCAAGAAAATTTTGACGCAGATGTTATCCAAAAAAATCCCTCTAAAGTAGGCTTGTTTTTAAGTATCTACTTTCAGAGGGCGTATTTTATAATGTACGATTAAAAAAGCAATAAATCCATTGGACAACCAGCAATTAAGGGTTAAAACTATTTTCAAAAACATTGAGGCATTGGTTGTATTCGCGTTTTTCTTCCTCATTCATTTTATAATGTTCTTCTGACCATTGGCAGATCAATTTCAATATGGGAATCACTGACTGTCCTTTATCCGTCAGGTAATACTCTACTTTAGGTGGGATTTCTTCATACTGTTTCCTACAAATAATATCTTCTTTCTGTAATTCTGTCAGAGCCAAGGAGAGGGAGGCATCTGTGACGTCTCCTAAAACCGCTTTTAATTCTCCAAACCTCAAAATATGATGCTTTGCGAGGACACACATGATGCGGGGCTTCCATTTTCCGGCAAATAAATTTAAACCGTATTCTAAGGGACAACGTATGTGTTGTTCTAATTTTTTTCAGACATTTTTTCATTCCCTTCTCACCAGGACGGGTTTATTTTGCTTCCTCACGGCTCTACTTTACCACTAAAAAATAGATTACTCAAAAATTATAGAGTGACTCAAAAGCTTTTGACTACTTCTTTTAAAGCGCTTTCTGTACTATACTGAAGATGGAATAAAATTCCAATATAATTTCTAAAGATCATTCAATTTTGGTAGAAGAAATAAAATTTTTTAGGAGGGAAAGTAACATGAAGAGAAGCGAATTGGACGTAGTCACAACAGTTAGTTTAGCAGCGGCAGCCGATGTCGCCAATTTGACGAATGACAGGATCAAAGCTTTAACAGGAGGTCACGGTATGGTGAATATGGCAATTCACACAGCCGCAAACGTCATTGCCGAAGATGTAATCAGAGGGCAAGATATCTCGATCTCCAACGCAGATAGAGCCAGACTTCCAGTTTCAGATATGATGGAAAAAGCGATCAAAGCTGCGAAAAAAGCGGGTGCAGATGGTGCTAATGCGGCATTGATTGTAGCAGGTTTGATGTATTTTGCAGGATCAAAAGCACAAGTCGGTATACCGGCTGGTAACCGTAAGTTGGGAGCGACCTGCCGCATGTTGGCAGGAGTCGATCGCAGCGGAGTAGCAGCGGTTCCGACAGCAAAAATGAACAGTAAAATATCAGGTTTTGCAGCAGTCAAAGCGATTTACGATGCCCTTGAAAAAGGAGAGTTGACGGAAATCGATGGAAAAAATGTTCCTGCTTTTATAGGTGCTTCTCCTATTTATGGCCACAGTAAACTCGGTGAGGATATCGTTTGGCCGCAATTGGCAGAAAATGGGGCAAGAATTGGAACAGAAGCCATGATGAAAGCCATGCGTGGGGCGGGTATGGAGCCGCATGCTTTGACGAGTGCCCTTTTAGGTTCTGCAGCTATCTTAGAAATTATCCACCCGGACGCAGAAGTTCCTGAATCCGAAGGAGAATACGGTCGGACCACGTCAGTTTATCTGGTGGGGAGAACAGCTGCTGAAACAGCCGGTTTACCTGAAGAATTAACGATGAAAGTGACCGGAGAGAAGTTTAAAACGGCACAAGTCGTTGGAGATATTGGTTTAATTCTCAAAGATATCGGGGGGCCTTCTGTTATTGGGATGATGGCCTTAAATGAAATCTTGAGTTGTTTTGAAGAAATGGTGGCTGGTTTCTCAGGTACACCACTCAATTCACCTATTGGTCATATCGGAACCTATGCTAATATTGCCATGCAGATGTTGATTGACAATGGCGGCCAGCAAGAAGAGGTAGCGGAAAAGATTCGGGAAGAACGTCAAGCTTCTAATGTTGATCCAGAAAGTTCTATCACAACCATCAATATTATCTCCCGTAAATCCAATGAAATCTATCCGGGACCGGTCACACAGACCTTGATCAAAGCGTCAGAAGCGCCGCGAAATGTTGCGATTATGAAAAGAGCTAAATATGCTTACCATGCCTTTATGGAAGGAAAAACCATTGAGGAAGTGATTGAGAGTTTAGAAAAAGAGCGGATAGAAAAAGTCGCTCAAAACGCCAGTACACTCTTTACAAATATGTATGGAAAAGAAGTCCGTATTGAAGTGTTAGATTTATATACCGGAGCACGTCGTGAAGCACCAGTCGCTCGCAAATACCTTGCGTTTGATGGATCAGGCGATTTTAGAGTAACGATTGATGGACAAACAGAAGAGTTTGAAAACTTTGCAGTGGAGGGAGCCGTAGAATTTGCGAAAGGGAACAAAGAGAATTTAGCGGAGTATGCTCCTGTCGTCGGTCTCGTGCTCAATGAATTTTTATTGGGCTCCGTCTATACTGTCGATTTTATCATACCTGTTGCTGTCAAAGCCGCGATAGATGATCTTTCGGAAGAAGAGATAAAAGAACTAGCAAAACAAGCCAATAAAGTCGCCCTTATTTCCGGCGGTATTCCGGGAAGCAATCCGCGTTCAAGATCCGTCGCGAACTTAACTTTAAAGATGTTAAGACTACAAGAAGAGCAATGAGGATATTTTTATGGAGATATTTTCTAAAAAAGGAATCGTCCTTATGGTTCAAGTCGATCATCTATCGGGAGAGCTCTTAGGCGGTGTATTTGACCTCTTATACGAGGCTGGGGCTTATAATGTCCAGTGTTGTCCGACGATCACAAAAAAGAATCGTCCCAGTTATATTTTCTTTATTGATACTACTGAAAAACATATGGAAGCAATTGAAAATATTATCGTGAATAACTTAGGTTCAACGGGTTGGCATACCATACAGACGGATCATCGTCATATTCCTCATAAAACGGTGACCAAACAAGTTGAAGTCCAAACTCCCTCAACCACATTTCAGTTTGAATTGCAGGCAAAAGTGTCTGACAATCCTTATGATATTGAACGACCGGAAATAGATAATTGTCTGCAGTTACAGAGCCTTTTAATGGAGAAAAGCCAGCTCCCCGTACCCTATAAATATATTTATATGAAATGTCAAGATGCGTGGATAAACAATCTAGAAGAGCTCCAGTTTGATAACACGCCGCACAGCGAATACTTTGAATAAATTCGGTTAAAGTCATTGAAAAAATGAAAGTTCTCTCGACCGTCAATGAGAAGAGAAAGTATCTCGTTTGATGATCAGAGAACCTAGTATAGGATATAAAATTTTGTTAAAGAAGTGAAAAAATTAGAATTGAAGGGGAAGCATGGATATCTTTTTGGATTTAAAGAATGGGACAAGCGGAGATATGTTAGTTGGAGCACTCCTTTCATTGGGAGCTGACGAAGTAAAATTAGTTGACGGATTGAAATCTTTAAGTATAGGTGGATTTAGAGTTTCTGTTGAAAAAAATCATAGTGCCAATCAAACAGGGTTCCATGTTCTGAAAGAAGGAGTCCCAAGCATTCAACATGTCAATATATTTGATGCACTGGAAGTCATTCAAGCCTCTTCTCTCAACAAAGATGTAAAAATATTAGCATGCAATATCTTTAAGATAGTTGCCACAGCAGGAGCAGAGGCACACCAGTGTCCGCTTGAGCAATTTTATTTTCACGAAACAGGCGCTTCAGATTCTTTTGCTGATATTGTTGGTTTTAGCATTTGTTTTGCTGATTTAGATGTTCAAAATACTTATCGTTCTGAACTAGTAGACGGAACCGGAACCTTCCAGACAAAAACAGGCAAACAACTAACGCTACCTGTTCCAGCAGTAAAAATGATTGCCAAAAGATACGATTGGAAAATAAAGCAAACAGACATCAACGGAGAGCTTATTACCCCGACAGGTGCGTCGATTATAGCTGCCATTGCACCTACAGAGAAACGACCTGCAGAATTTGACATTGTGAAGCAAGGAACCGGACAT
>JBHWPB010000151.1:0-2500 GCA_043424675.1 Carnobacteriaceae bacterium
ACGTTAATTGTCACAGGAGGCGTGCCGAAAGCTGGCAACACCGAAGCCGAGCTGATGGCGGAGTGGTTAGTAGAGCAGGGGATCGATGAAGAGAGAATTATCCAAGAACCGCTCTCGACCGATACCGTCGAAAATTCCTTATTTGCGATGGACATTGTTCAAAATGAGGGCTTAGAAGATGTCACGTTAATAACGAGTGCCAGCCATATGCGCAGAGCTTTGGCGACTTTCAATGAAGCCAACCAATTATTAATGGAATTAGCTGGAGAAGATGCCGAAAGAGACTTTACCAATTTAGTTTATTTAGACTATGATAGCCCAGAAGAAGCAATGGAAATTACTTCCGAAGAAGAAATGACTATTTACCGCGACTTACTGCGTACTTCCGGCATTTGGCAATTTCCAGGGATTCAAAGATAAAAAGAGGAACAGATTTTTTTCGTACTTCCTTATGTTGAATAGAAAGCTTATAGAACCACTAGTAGATTTCTTTCCCCCTGCTAGTGGTTTCGTTTGTACTCAGGGAAAAGATAAAGTATTATTAGGAAAATGATTCAACAAAAGGAATGATAAAAATAAAATGGATTTACACATTGAATATATCTGTGCCTTAACTAATTTGTATGGGCATGTTTTACCCGAAAAAGTATGTGAAATACATAACCAACAAAACCACAAGCAATTAGATCCGGTAGAAATCGGAGTCTACCTCACGAATCCTGGTCAAAAAATGGAGAATCGCTATATTTATATTAAAGAAGGCGAATTTATCGAGGAAGCTTTCTATTTGTTCGAACAAAAGTATAAGGAATTAGTCGCCAAACAAGCAGGGAAACCTCACTATGTTCCCGTAAAAGAAGAGTTATTAAAATATGCGAAACTTCACTATTGGGAAAAGCCCGCTGAATATAACGAATTGGAAACTTACATCTTCACCAACTATTTCCCAGACAACGAACAGATGATGGAGCAGCTCGCTGAAGAGATTTTCTATCACATCCAGCATGATAAAGTCGACACGGCTCTGGAAATTTTTAGCCATTATGAGATAAACTTTAAAGACGAAACGGAATCCGATCCTGTCCTGTATATTATGCAGCGTTTAAGCAATAATACGCGTATGAAAGCACATAATGGTCACACCCCATTAGAGCTCAGTAAAATTACCGGTGAACCGATCTATACATTGCCGAATCAATTACCCGGAGAAGAGGACGAATGTCACTGTGGCAGTAAGAAGCAATATAAAACTTGTCATATGGAAGATGACACCAAAATCAAAAGACTCAGTGATTACCGCGTGACGGAGTGAATATTGGGTGGAAGAGATCGAGATGCTGATTCTGAAAGGGATGTGAAGGTGTGCGAACAGTAAAAACTTATAAACAAGGAAATGAATTGCTCATGCCAGTTCCCAAAAAGTTCGGATGCAGAGTCTGGCGAAGCATATATTGTTAGAAAAGGCTGGAAAAGAAAATTTAGACTTACGACCTCAGACAGACGTATGGTCAGAAGACCAGTGAGTTGAGAATGAATAAACTTAGATGCTTATCGAATTGAGTCTTAGGTTTTGTTACGCGAACTACCTATACTTTCTATCGCAATGAGTGATTTTTAGTGAGAGTAATAGCATTATTGTCATTGTTGTAATTACACTAATGACGTGGTATACTAAGTGTGAGGTGAGCAATATGGTAATGAAGCGTAAAACTAGGAAGCAAGGGAATTCAATCATGATTAATCTCCCTGCTGAATTTAAAGTAGAAGAAGGAAAAGAATATTCTCTCATTAAGAAGAAAAATGGAACAATAGAGCTCATACCACAAATTGAGAATTACTTTGATCAGGCAAATCCTGGTCAGTTTTATGAACCTCTAGAGTGGGAGGACATAGAATCGAAAGGAAGAGAGATGGATATATGAGCTACTTGCCAAAGCAAGGGGATATTGTTTGGATTGATTTTGATCCCGCAAAAGGTCACGAAATGAAAAAAAGAAGGCCGGCTGTCATTGTTAGTAGTTCTAAATATAATCGAGCAACAAATTACTGTATTGTGTGTCCTATTACGAGTGGTAAGAAAAGAAATAATCCTGCTTACTATACGCTAGATAATTATAAGACCACTGGGCAAGTGATGACACTCCAAGTAAGAACTCTTGATTATTCAGATGCAGGACAGCGAAAGATTCAGTATATTGAATCTTTAGAAAAAGAAGATTTTCTTCAAATATATCAGAGAATACAACTAACACTTGAATTAGATGATTAAAATACATTTCGAATGAGACCAGTAAAAAAGATCACTACCACAGTGATCTTTTTTACTTGTTCTCTAAATCTAGTATCGATTCAAAGACTTATTCGGTAAATGTAGTATACTAAAACCAGGATTTATATCGAACGACAAAAGGACCTGGAGGAATGAGAATGAATGAAGCTTTAAAAATTGAAAATATCAAAGAGTATTTTGCGGCTATTGATCGTACAGTGACCACCAATT
>JBHWPB010000152.1:0-27060 GCA_043424675.1 Carnobacteriaceae bacterium
CTCTGTGCTCCATAATAGATATGATCATCAGAAATATTATAGTAATGTTCTATAATATTCTTATCATGTTTTTTGAAAAAATTATGTCCGATTGAACCTATAACCACTATTTTTTCATTTTTATTACCTTCATTCATACTCTTGAGAGCTTTAGCTAATATTTTATCATTATAACTGCCCGCTAATCCCTTATCACTTGAAAAAACGATGTAAAGTGAATTCTGAACGGGTCTCTCTCTGAAGAAGTGATTATTTGTGTTTTCTTCATGGCGGCTTAGTTCTTCAACCGTCTGCTGAAGTTCAGAAATAAGTGGACGAATACCTTCTAAAGAACGGCGGGCATTGATCAGCCTAGTGGAGGCGACCATATCCATAGCGCGGATGAGTTGTTCAACTGAACCGATATTTTCTATACGTTGTTTCAACTCACGTGTAGAACTCATAATTAATCCTCCTTGCTAAAATCACGGCTTGCCTTAGCGTCTTCAATAACTTCTCTAAGTCTTTCTTCAATCTCGTCTGAAAGCTCTCCTGTTCTTCTGATTCTTTCTTTAATTTCAGGAGTATGCGTATCCACATATTGAATAAGATAATCCTCAAAATCTGAAATTCTGTTTGTCTCAATATCTTCCAGGTAACCTTCATTGAGAGCAAAGAAGATTAACACTTGGTTTTCAATGTCCATCGGCTCGTACTGAGGCTGTTTTAAGACTTCCATGATTCGTTCCCCGTGTTCTAACTGTTCCACCGTCTCTGGATTCAAGTCAGCACCGAATTGTGAGAAAGCGGCTAACTCTTTATATTGAGCATATTCAATCCGCATCGGTCCTGCAATTTCTTTCATTGCGTCAATCTGAGCAGATCCTCCCACACGAGAAACAGACAAGCCTGGGTTAATAGCTGGGCGGACACCGCTGTTGAATAAATCCGATTCTAAGTAAATTTGTCCATCCGTTATGGAAATAACGTTGGTTGGAATATAAGCTGAGATATCTCCACCCTGTGTTTCTACGATAGGCAAAGCGGTCATTGTTCCACCACCATGATCTTCATGCATCGCTGCAGCTCTTTCTAGAAGACGTGAGTGTAAATAGAAAACATCACCTGGATAAGCTTCACGACCAGGCGGACGATTTAATAACAGAGAAATCGCTCGGTAAGCGACCGCATGTTTTGATAAATCATCATAGACTATTAAAGTATCTTGGCCGCGGTACATCCACTCTTCAGCGATTGCTGTTCCTGAATAAGGAGCAATATACTGTAAAGCAGAAGGGTCACTCGCTGTTGAAAGAACAATGGTCGTATATTCCATCGCTCCCGCCTCTTCTAGAGAGCGAATAATGCGTGCTACGGTAGAAGCTTTTTGTCCTATTGCGACATATACACACTTCACATCTTTACCTTTTTGATTGATGATGGCATCAATCGCGATGGCTGTTTTTCCTGTTTCGCGGTCACCAATAATTAACTCACGCTGTCCTTTGCCAATAGGGACAAGGGAGTCAACGGCTTTGGTGCCCGTTTGTAAAGGCTGGTCTACTTCAGTTCGTGAAATAACACTTGGAGCTTCGGCTTCAACAGGACGATAATTATCTGCAGAGACAGGTCCCTTCCCATCTATCGGCTCTCCCGTTGCATCCACAACGCGACCTAACATACCGTCACCTACGGGCACATCAGCCATTCTTCCTGTTAATTTTACAGGATCACCTTCTTTGATCCCAACATCTGACCCCATCATAATGACGCCGATGCTATCCTCGTCTAAGTTCAAAGCCATTCCATGGCCGCCGTTAGCGAACTCTAATAGTTCACCGCTCATCGCTGATTCTAAGCCGTGAACGCGTGCAATACCGTCTCCAATGCTAATAACCGTACCAGCTTCTTGGAAATTATTTTTGCTTCTATAATTTTTTATTTCATCTTTTATGACTTTACTAATTTCTGCTGGATTATTTGCCATGGGCAACCCCCTTCCTCTTTAAATGTTCTGTTAACTGATTGATTTCGTTTCGTATCGTGCTATCAAATATTTGACCATCAATTAAAATATAAAAGCCTCCTATAAGATCTGGATCTACTTCTACTTCAAAGATGATATTTAATTCTGATTTGTCAGTTAAAGCTTCAGCAATAGCAGCCAGTCTCTCCTGACTGAGCGTCTGTGCAGAGACCACTCTCGCTTTCACATGACCGAGAGCGCGATTGGCTCGGTTGATAAAATCATCTAAAACATCCGTTAGAATAGCTTCTCGATTCTTATCGATAATCAAATCCAAAAAGTTAAACCAGATGGGCTCAACTTGTTCTTTGAAAGCTTCGTATAAAATAACTTTCTTTTCTCTGTCTTTTACTTTAGGATGCTCTAAATAATCTCTGATAGTAACGTCATCTAAGCTATTTCGAAAAAGTTCTGCGTCATGGAGAGCACCCTCAAGATTTCCTTCTTCTCGAATCAACTCGTACATCGCTTTAGAATAACGTTCTTCTAACTGTGCCATGTTGATTCCTCCAATTCAGATAAAGCTTTGCCAAACGCTTTATCTTGATCCTCTTCACTCATATTTTCAGCCACATATCTTTCAGAAATTAATGTGGCTGCTTCAATAATATAGGTGCGCGATTCATCTTGGAGCCGTTTTTTATCAGCTTCAATCCCCTCTTTCGCTCTTTCAAGGGCACGATTGGCTTCGATCTCAGCTTCTTTCTTTATCTCAGAGCCTTCTTTTTCCGCCTGATTACGAGCTTCTTTCAGTACAAATACGCGCTCTGCTTCGATACTTTCGATTTTATTGTCGTATTCCTCGATTAACGATTCTGCTTCTTCCATCGTCTCTTCTGATTCGTCAATTTGACCTTGAATACGGTTCGAACGTTCTTGCAGGAATTCCTTAACGGGATTGTAGAGAATGACTGTCAACGCTGCTGCCAGAATGATTCCGTTCAATAGCTGCAGTCCGATATCCGTTAACGTCTGGATATTCAATCCAAATACCCGTCCCTCAGGTACAGACTGAGCGGCCAGTAGTAAATAGTTCTGCCACATTTCATTCCACCCCTTTCTGCTTTGGCCTCGTTCTTTGTCTCTGCATTAAAGTAAATTGACGTAGATATCGACGAGCGGATTTGCGAAAAGTATGATGATTGCGATGACTAAACCATAGATACCCTGCGTCTCAGCCATTGCTAAACCAACAAACATGGTCTGGCGAATGTCATCTGTTGCTTCTGGTTGACGTGCCATGGATTCAATTGCTGATGAAGCGACCTTCGCTTGTCCAAAAGTTGTGAACATCCCCGCTAGTAAAGCAATTGCAGCTGCAATGTGAGCCACACTGATTATTGTACTTAATCCTTCCATTATCTAAATTCCTCCATTTATATATTTTACCCAAGAATCGTTGTTACAAGAATAAAAACTAGTCGTCTGCCGCCCCTTTGATGTACATGAGGCTTAATATGACAAAGATATAGGTCTGCAAAGCTCCAAATAGAATATCAAAAAAAGCGTGTATAAATACTGGTATTCCAAGTTGAGCCCATAACGGTGTCAAGGCATAATACAAAATAATAATAACAGTTCCAGATAAGACGTTACCGAAAAGTCGGAAGCTCAGTGAAACTGGTTTAGCAAGTTCCCCTATCAAATTCAACGGGAACATCAGAAACATCGGCTCAAAGAAACTCTTTAAATAATCTTCTTTTCGATGTCTGAATCCCATCGCCAGCATGAGAACAAACGTAGCTAAAGATAATGCTGCAGTCGTTGCCCAATCTGCCGTGGGAGATCTCATGCCGAATATACTGAAAATACTTGACGATAAAATAAAAACAAAGACCGCAAAGAAATAAGGAGCGATATAAGAGAGTCTCGGTCCAACGGTCTCTGTGACAAAATTATCAAAGCTTTCAACAATGGTTTCAACGATATTTTGAAAACCTGTGGGCACGGTCTTAAAATTCTTCAGAGCTAGACGTGCGACAATAGCCGCTACAATAAGAATAGCCATAACAATCCAGGTGTTAACGATTGTTTCAGAAATAATAATATCCATATCGCCTATTTCTATAACACCAATATTTTTTATATTAATCATTAAATTTCAATCTCCCCTTTCTTTTGATTTAGCTGACTGAATGTGTTCCATAAGCACCCAGTTGATAAGACAAGACTCCTACTATGACTCCCCAGAGACTTATGAGATCAACAAAAGCTCCTAAAATTAACGCGAGAGCTGAGATAATCATTCTTAAAAAATGCTGCTTAGTGACATAACGATGCGCCGATTTCTTATCCATCGCCACCGCTTTATCCACTGCTCGATCTAACAGCACTACTTTGAGAACGCTAGAGAAGGTACCTACAACAACACCATATAAAAAGGGAAGAAAGTCTAGGGATCGATAGTAAACAATAGAAATAGTGACAGCTATTACAGCTATAATAAGAATAGTTTGAATCATTTTTTTCGCTATTTTAGATAAGTCCATATCTGCCCCCTTTAATCTTGATTAAATAAATCCATCAAATACCGAAACGCTGCTCCAATCCCAGCGAATGTGAAAAGAAGCAGTAACCATGGCGATGTGTTCAGTGCATTATCAAGAAAACGACCGATGACAATTCCTAAAATCAAAGACATGACAATAGTCAGTCCGATTTGGGAATATTTGGCATAAGCATGGATGGCCTTCTTGCCTTTCGAGGTTTTTTTATCTTCCTGATCTGAGTTCTCTTTCGGTTTTTTCGTCATAATAGATTCCTCTCCACAAAACTAAACGAATGAAGGTAATTTGTGATGACGACTTTCTAGAGCTAAAACTAAGAGACTGTCTTTTTCTATTTTACAGATCACGCGATAATCTCCGACACGATAACGCCAGACGTCAGCTAACTCACCTGGAAGCTCTTTTCCTGGTTTACGAGGATAAAGTGAGTGATCAAGATGTTTGTTTAACCAACTGATAATTAATAGAGCATGTTCCCGATTGACTTTCGCGAGCTGCTCTTCAAACTGTTGGGTAATGAATAAATTTTGCTTACTCATAAATTTAACCCATATTCTTTCGCAAGTTCAATCAAAGGTTTTGCTTGTTTATCTTCCAGATATTGTTCATACGCTTTATAAGCCACCGATGCGTCGTATTTATCTTCTAACATCGCCATAGTATTTGATTTCATGAGCTCTGATAAACTTTTATTTTCAAACTCTGCCATTTGATCGAGAAACTTCTTTTCTTCCTCAGTAACCCTCACTGTTATTGTAGCCATGTCCTTCCCTCCTACTTATCTAGTGTAACTGAACACATTTGTGTGTCAACACCTTTGTGTTCGTTTTCGTGAAAAAGTATAGCAAAACAAACTTTTTTTAATAAATTGAACTTATAAAATACTAAAGTGCCCCTATTTTATTAGGCAGCACTTTATAAAGAAAAATATTTGTTTTTTCTCATTTTACTCTCATGGTGATAAAAAAACTTTATCTTCTATCTGTATCTTCAAGATGAGTTTTCTCACTAAGTCCATAGCAGTCAAGACAGAATTGATTCGATTCCTATTCCGGTTGTAATTAAAATGATACAACTTAGCGAATGTCGGTTCATCTTCTGAAGCTATTCCGATCCAAACTGTTCCAGGAATTTCAGCTTCAAGAGAAGAGGGACCTGCTACACCAGTTAAGGAAACACCATAATCGGCCTCAAATTTCTTTCGGGCTTGCTCCGCCATTTCGATGGCTGTCTCAGCACTTACCACGCCCTTCTCTGTAATTGTCTTGCCAGAGACTCCGAGTATATTTTGTTTGACTTCTTCGCTGTAGGTCACCATGCCGCCGCCAAGAATATCTCCAGATTCAGGCTGTCCGGTCAAGATACTCAAGAAGGTTCCTCCTGTGAGACTTTCAGCGGCAGTAATTTTTTTGTTATGGTCTCTCAGTAAATCTTTCAACACTTTAGCTAGAGAATCACCATTCTCAGCGTAGATGTAGTCTCCTAACCGCCTTTTAACTTCTCTTGTCAGATCTGAAATCATTTCGCCAGCCTCCTCTCTGGAATCTGAGCGAGCAGTGATCTGAATTTCTATCTCTTCCTTGTCAAAATAAGTTGCGACGATAGGATTCCCTTCATAGGTGATTAAATCAGATAAAAGTTCATTGAGCTGAGTGAGGGTCAATCCATAGGCACGCAAGAGTTGAGTTTCCACTACTTCCCCGCTCAACAACTCTTCTTGGAGAGCTGGGAGTGCATTTTCATAAAACATTGCTTCTAATTCTTCGAAAGGACCAGGCAACAGCAGATAATTTGTCTTTTTCTTAGTGTATAAAAAGCCAGTCGCAAGGCCTCGTACATTACGGATAGGAGTAGATTCAGGCAGCACAAGTGCTTGCAATTGAGACTTTTCCGGCAATTCAAAATCCGAATTTTCATGAAAAGCAATAATCCGCTTTTGACTCTCCTGATCCATCACAAGCGGGATATCCAAGTGTTCTGATAAAGTTATCTTCGTGATATCATCTTTGTCAGGTCCCAAACCTCCCGTCATAATGATGAGATCGGCATGCTTTTCTGCCGACTGAATAGCGGAGGAGAGATCTTCTTTAGAATTACCTATTTCAACATTTCGAATGACTTCTATACCTAAAGTCAGCATTTCTTTAGCCAAGAAAGCATTATTTTCATTGAGCTTCTGCCCTCTCAACAATTCTGAACTGACCGTTATAATTTCAGCTTTCATACTCTTTTCCCCTTTTTTAGTTATCAAACAACCTGTTATCCTAAATCGTGAGAACCTGTCGCAACGTCTAAATTCTTCTTCTCTAAATTATAGTTTACCTGTGCTTGGAGAAGCGAATAAATCAATGACACAATCGGAACACTGACTAACATTCCTGTCAGACCAAATAAAGCTCCTCCTACTGTGACAGTCATCATGACCCAGATACCTGGCAGACCGAGACTTGACCCCACCACTCTTGGGTAAATGATATTTCCTTCAATCTGCTGAATAACGACAATAAAGACAATAAACCAGAGAGCTTTAGAGAAGCTGACCACTGAAATCAGTATAAACCCAACAACGCCTCCTAATATTGCCCCATAGACAGGGATCAAAGCGAATGCTCCTGTGAGGACCGAGACAGACAAGGGATACGGAAAGTTAAAGAGAAGCATGCCAATGTAGACTAAAACGCCCAAAATGATTGCTTCTATGATCTGTCCCCCGATAAAGCTAGAGAAGATATCATTGGCTTTTCTGCCCACATTAACCAGATAATTTCCTACTTTCAATGAAGAGAAGCCATAAACAAGTTTCTTAACTTGCCTGACAATTGTTTCTTTCTTCATCAAAATATATATTGCAAATATAATAGCAATAAAGACATTGATCACACTGCTGACTGTTGTAGAGATAATACTCACCGTGCTGTTCAACAAGCCCGAGGCGAAAGATTGAGCGTAGTTAATCAGTTGTTGTTGGATGGAATTAATATCAATATCTAATTCCTGAATATAATTAACAACCTCGGGGTGGTTATCGAGATAACCCGTGATACTGTTTATAATCGTCGTCACTGTTCCCGGCACAACACGAATAAAAGATGAAATCGTCTGTTGCAAGTCAGGCAGAATTAAAAATATAATGGCTAAAAATACAGCAATAACTAAAAGAAAGGATAACAGAATGGAAAGAGGTCTGAACCAAGGCTTCCTCCCCCCCAACCACTCTTCTCCTTTTTCTTCAATAAAATTAATAGGCAAGGTTAAAATATAAGCTAAACTTCCACCTATAATAAAAGGTATAAATACAGATAATATCCCTGATAAAACGGATTGAAGAGCTGAAATATTATTAATCGCCCAATAAGCTGAGACCACGATCAGAAGCAGACCTAAAAGTCTTCTCCAATTTCTTTTTATGATATCCAAATTTTCATCTCCTTAAAAATTTTTGAAACCTTTTTTGACGCTCCTGCTACCCTATAACTTACCAGAAACTAATAACAGAAGCTTTCAGAACCCCTCTATTTTCATATACTTTTATCGAATTGACTGTTGTAAAGTTCTGCATAAAAACCGTTTCTGTCTAGAAGCTCATCGTGCTCTCCTTTTTCAATAATTTCTCCATCTTCCATAACGACAATGAGATCAGCATCGCGGATTGTCGATAACCGGTGGGCAATGACAAAGGAGGTCCGGCCTTCCATCAATTGGTCCATCCCCTCTTGAATTTTCTTTTCTGTTCTTGTATCCACAGAAGACGTTGCTTCATCTAAGATAAGAATAGGCCGGTTATTGAGTAAAGCCCTAGCAATCGTGAGCTGTTGTTTTTGTCCTTGAGATAATTTTATTTTTTCATCTAAAAGAGTATTGTATCCCTCGGAGAGTGTTTCAATATACTGATGGAGATCTACCGTTTCAGCTGCTGCAATTATCTCTGCTTCTGTGACATTTTCTGTATTTAATAGTAAGTTTTCTCTGATCGTTCCGTGAAACACCCAGCTGTCTTGAAGAACCATGGTAAACTGATTACGCAGATTTTCGCGAGGAATATCTTGAATGGAGGTACCATCAATATAAATATTTCCAGAATCGATCTCATAGAAGCGCATCAGCAGATTGACTATGGTCGTTTTTCCTGCACCCGTATGACCGACCAAGGCCACCTTTTGACCGGGTGCAACCTGAAGTGAAAAGTTTTTAATGACAGGATCATCCGCCTCATCATAGGAAAAATAAACGTTGGAGAATTCGACTTGTCCTTCCGTCTGTTCTATCCGTCCGGGCTTATTGTCTTCGTTTATTAATTCTCGTTCATTCAAGAACTCAAAGACTCTCTCTCCTGCCGCCGAAGCTGATTGTAAAGACTGCGACGCTTGGGCAATCTGGGCCAGAGGTTGTGTAAAGTAACGGACGTAAATTGTAAACGCAACGACAATTCCAAAGGAAATGTTTCCGGTAATGGTGAGGTAAGCCCCGAATACACTTACTGCGACATAACCAAAATTGCCAATAAAAGTCATAATGGGCATCATAAAGCTAGAGAGTGCCTGAGCTTTGAAACCACTTTCTCTTAAAGAGGCGTTTTTCTCTCTAAAATTCAGCTTGGCTTCTCTTTCACCATTATATGCCTTGACAATCGGATGACCGGAATATATCTCTTCAATCTGTCCATTAATATCTCCCAGATCATTCTGCTGGCGAACAAAATATTTTTGAGAAGTTCGCATGAGGAGTCCCATTAATAAGAAACCGATCAGTGAAGCTCCCACGGCAACGAAAGTCATGCTGACGCTCGTCAAAAGCATCATGACTAAAGAGCCCACAAGCAAAGTTCCAGACGAAATGAGATTGCTGACACTTGTGTTTAAGGATTGAGCAATCGTGTTCACATCATTAGTCACGCGGGATAAAGTATCTCCGACTGTATGCGTGCTGTAATAAGACATGGGCAGCTTGTTAATTTTCTCTGAGATATCTGCTCTGAGTTCTCTTGCAATTTCTTGAGTGACCGTTACCATAATCCAACCTTTAGAATAATTAAGCACTGCCCCTATTCCATAGAGAAGAATAAGTGTCAAACCAATACTCTGGATGGCCTCCATGTCGATGGAAGTAGGGATCCCTTGTGAAATAACGTCAGTCATACGAGCGATCTGGCTGGGACCAATGACAGTCAGAATATTTCCAACAGCAGCAAATAAAATGGCCATAATAATACCCGGCCAATATTTACGTACATTTTGGAGAATGTTTTTCCAAGAGTCGAAGAAATTAGTTGATACTTCGCTTTGCTCTGGTTCT
Organism: Carnobacteriaceae bacterium; assembly: GCA_043424675.1. GTDB lineage: Bacteria > Bacillota > Bacilli > Lactobacillales > Carnobacteriaceae_A > JBHWPB01. The sequence continues at coordinate 9,805 of JBHWPB010000152.1, forward strand.
CTCAATGGCTCCGGCCCTTCAGTTTGTGCTCTTTGACTCATGCTAATTCCTCCTCTGTTAACTGAGAATAGGCGATTTGTTGGTAGGTGTCGTTGTTTTGAAGCAAGTCCTCATGTGTTCCTTTACCCACCACACGCCCTTCGTCTAAAACGATAATCTGATCGGCGTCTTTGATCGTCCCCACGCGCTGCGCAACGATGATTTTACTGGTTTCTGAGAGCTCTCGGCGCAAGGCCTGACGTAATTTCTGGTCTGTCTTAAAATCGAGAGCAGAAAAAGAATCATCAAAAATTAGAATCTCTGGCTGGCGTGCAATCGCTCGGGCCAATGAGAGCCGTTGTTTTTGTCCGCCCGAGAAATTTGACCCTGCTTGAGAAACGTCAGCCTCATAGCCTTCCTCTAGCTCCTCAATAAATTCATCAGCCTGTGCGATACGAGCAGCTGCTGTAATTGCTTGCGGGGAAGGTTCTTCTTTTCCATTTTCTCCATAAGCGATGTTAGACTTCACATCCCCAGAAAAGAGAAAAGCTTCTTGGGTGACGAATCCTATTTTATTATTTAACTCTTCTTTTTGATAAGCTTTCACGTTTACTCCGTCCACCAATACTTCGCCTTCTGTGGCGTCATAGAAACGCGGGATAAGGTTGATCAGGGTACTCTTTCCGCTCCCCGTTGCTCCGATAATAGCTAAGGTTTCCCCTCGCTTCATCTCAAAAGAAATATCTTTTAAAGTGTATTCTTCGGCATTAGGATAGCGGAAGCTTACCGCGTTAAATCTGACTTCACCTGTCTTTCCTTCCAGACCTTCTTCCCTGTCTCCTCCCAGTATGGTTGACTTTGTTTCTAGGACTTCCAAAATACGGTTAGCAGACACTTGTGCTGCAGGGAGTAAAGCAAAAATTGCGGTCAGCATCACCAAAGAAATGATAACTTGGATGGCATAGGTCGAAAAAGCGATCATGTCTGAGAAAAGAAATAATCGGTCGCCCGTAGCTGCACTTTGAATAATAAAAGCTCCCAACCAGTAGATTGCTAAGGTTAGAAAATTCATAATAACGATAAGCGAAGGGTGCATAACCGCCATAACACGGTTGGCGAACAAATTCGTATCCGTCAAATTATCATTCGTCTCTTTGAACTTATAAGTCTGGTATTTTTCAGCGTTAAAAGCCCTGATAACATTGAGCCCTACAAGATTCTCTCGTGTTATCCTATTGAGATCATCTGTATATTGTTGACGCAGCTTAAATTTCGGGACGGCTAAGGCCATGGATATGCCTATAATAAGAAATAAAAGAATAGCAGCTGCAGCAGTTGCTCCAGTCCAAGCCCAGTGGGAATTAGAAATGCGCGCAAAGGCCCAAATTGCCATAACCGGCGACCTGAATAGCATCTGCGTACCCATAATCAGAAAGATTTGAATCTGTGTGATGTCGTTGGTGGAGCGCGTGATTAAACTAGAAGTCTCAAAATCACTTATATCCTCCATCGATAAAGATAGCACTTTGTTGAAAAGTCGGTCACGCAACTCAGCGGCGAATCCCGTTGCGACATAAGTAATTAAAACAGCGACTAATGCTGCTAAAATCAAACTAGCCAATGCAGCCCCTACCATGCGAACCCCGATTGTTAGAATAGCATCTAAATTGTCTCCTGGCGATTGAACCAGCAAGGTGATCTCTGACATGTAACCGGGTAGCTGCAAGTCAAAAAAGACTTGCAAGACAACTAAAACGAAACTTATTCCTAATACTGTTAAATCTCGACTCGACAATTTTTTCAATAATTTAACCATAATAATTTCTCCTACTTTATTAAGTTATCAAACAAAAATTACAAGCTGGATGATTCATTCCAGCTTGTAATAACTTTCATCCTTCTCATTCTAACATGTTTTGAATCTCTTCGTCACTGACCTGAGAAAAATCTCTGTAATAAGCTCCGACTGCTCCGATGAACTGTGTCGGAACTTCAACATAGAAGATATCATCGACTCTGCTTTTCAACTTATCATAGGTATCCGATGGTATAACAGGGACGGCTAACTTGACACTCCGCGCTCCTCTATCTTTCAAGGCGTCTATCGCAGCGAACATCGTCATCCCGGTGGCAATACCGTCATCTACTATGATGACATCTCTTCCCCTTACTTCTTTCTCCTCCAAAAATTTAGAATAGAGTTCTCTTCTTCTCTGGATTTCTGAACGCACGTTTTCAACCGCTTCCTCCATATCACCAGGCACAGCTTCACTCCAGATTGGCTGTCCTTCTTCAGCAATGGCACCCACAGCAAATTCTGGGTGGAAAGGGTGTCCGATTTTCTTTGCATGGATAACGTCGAACGGAAGGTCATGCTCTTGAGAAATCACAAGACCCAGCGGCACGCCTCCTCTTGGCAGAGCGACAACCAGAGTGTTGGAGGGATTATCTATTTCAATATACTGTGAGAGTTGTCTTGCAGCATCTTCTCTATTTGCAAATAACATCTTCTTCACTCGCTTTCTTATAATAAGAAACTACAGTCGGTTTGGTATACTTAAGCAAAGGAGGAGCAGCATGAAACAATTAACCTTTCAACAGAACATCTTCAAGATTGCTGATCGCTACGACGTCTTGGATGAAAGAGACAGAATTATTTACACTGTTGCAGAACAGTTCAATTGGTTGAAATATATTGCTCACGTGACAGATCCTCAGGGAGACCCCGTGTTTAAGATTGAAAAGAAAACATGGTCTTGGAGACCTGAATATAATATCTACTTTCGGAATGGGCGAGACGTTAAGATCAAAAAAAGATGGTCTTTCTTTAAGAAGAAAGTGGACATTCTTTCTGGAGAAGCTCTCTATCTGGAAGGCGACATCTGGGATCTTCATTACATAGTATATCAAAACGAGACAATGTTAGGAAAGATTGACAAAGAATTCTTTACTTTCCGTGATCGTTACAAACTGACAATTTATGATGAAGAACACCAAGATTTGATCTTAGCTGTTGCCTTGGCAGTGGATGATATGATCGACGAAGAACAAAAAGATCGAAGCAGTTCCTGACAAAATGATCCGCTGTCTATTTCCCTTATTAGAATTTACTTTAGCGACATTTTATTCCTTAGAAAGGCCTATTGATTTATGAAACATAGATTTCCTGTTATTCTATGTCTATAAGAGAATAAAGATCTGAGAGGAGAATAGATATGAAACAGCTTAGAGAATTTCCAACCCCTGAGTTACAAGCAGATACTGTATATGTGACGATACATGAGGAATTGCATGCAGAATCCTTAACTTCTGATGGCGATCGCATTCGTCTTAAAAATTTAGTTGAGGAAGCAAAAGAAAAAGTAGAAGAAGCATGTGATGAAGATACAGCTGACCGTCTGCTTGCACAGCTCGATGAAATTCAGAATTATGAACGCGAGCTGGTGACACATCGCGGAGGTTTAGTTATTTATATAACCCCTGATGATATGTATTATTATCATCTAAGTATCCCGACAACGAACTTAGTTTCTGTTGGGGATAGTCCAAACTTAAAAGCATTGATCGAAAATTTCCAATATATGAACGAGTTCCATCTTCTCGTCCTGAATGGTGACCAAATCCGTCTCTTCAAAAGTGATTTGATGTCTATAGAAGAAATAGAGTTAGACGAGGATGCGCCGACAAGATTGGAAGATGTGGTAGATACAGACTACGACGGCAGTACCCTTAACCATGGCTCTTTTGGCTCCAGAGGAACAGGAGGTCAGCAGCAGACTTTCCATGGACATGAAGAAGTAAGCAGAGAGAAACGTGATGAGAAACGTCTTTTCTATGATGAAGCAGATACTTACATTTATAACAAATATTCAAAAGAAAAGGAACTACCGGTTCTTCTCTTCGGGAGTGCAGAAAATATCAACATTTTCAGATCAGTGTCTGAAAATGGTTACCTGATGGATGAGGAAATTGATAAAGCACCAGGTGACATGCCGCTGAATGAAATTGAAAAAATTGCCATTCAAAAAGATATCGAAATTATTAAAAAACAACAAGACGAACTCTTTGAAAAGTTCAGAGAAACTTCGCCTGAATATCGCATCGACAATCGGCTCGATGATCTCGCTAACGCAGCTCTGATGGGACGCATTGAAGCATTAATCGTGAAAAAAGGCTTGAGAATTGATGGAGCCATCTCTGAAGAGGGCTACTATGAAGAGAACGAAGAGGACTTTGTAAAGGACCTCGTCCACACTACTCTCGAAGCAGACGGAGAAGTTTACATCATCCCAGATGATGAGATGCCACCTAACATTGATCTCTCAGCAAGACTACGTTACTAAATATAAAATTGATAAAACAAAAAAAGTCTCGGAATTTTCTCCGAGGCTTTTTTAATTTATTTATGGATGTCAGTATTTAAATAGCAAAAAGATCATTGAAGTTTTCGGCTATAGTAGGATGGGTAAAAATCTGAGACTGGAAATAAGTATAGGGGACCTCATGATCCATCGCCATCTTGATAAGGTTGATAATCTCAGGAGACTCTTCTCCTAGCAAACTAGCCCCTAGAATTTGTTGAAAATCAGGATCAACGACCACCTTAAAGAGCCCACGTCGTTCATCATCTACGTGTGCCCGCGGCATAACCGGAAACTTTCATCATATTGATCGCATGGTTTATATTTTTTCTTCTGCTTGCTTTTCCGTGAGACCAACACGGGCAAGCGGCGGGTTTAGAAAGTGGGTATAAGGGACATTTTCTCTTTCTTTCAAGATATATTCTTTATTTCCGAAAAGATAATCATACACGATGCGCACATCATCCAGTGAAATATAGGTAAATGGCGGGCCACCATGAACGTCTCCTGTAGCAAGCAAAGACCCCTTCAACAGAAGATCGTAAATGTTCATCAACGACAATTTCATTGCTTTCGCCTGTTTCGATATGGGTATTTTCTAATTTAAGATGATCGGTATCAGGTTTGCGGCCCGTTGCGTAAAGCAAGGCATCAAATTCATAATCTCCCTGATTGGTTCGAACGATCACTTAGCCGTCCTCATCTTTAACTTTTTCCGTCTCAGCCTCATAGATGATCTTAATACCATCTTCTTCGAGATAGTCTGCCACACGTTCAGCAATTTCTTTTTCTTCTTTTGAGAGGTTTTCTTCGTCTCGATTTAAAATTGTGACTTTGGAACCGAACTAGGTATACATGACAGCGAATTCGAGACCTGCATTTCCTGCTCTGATAATACCAAGATGCTCCGGCTTCTCCCGGAGCCTTTGAAGCGTTGTACTGTTATAGACGTGTTCAGAGTCTTCGATTCCTTCAATGGACGGAACAACAGGTTTTGACCCCGTATTTATGTCTCGTCAAAATCTTTATGGTCTTTTCCTGCCTGGAGTAAGGTTTTAGTCGGTATACAAACGACGTTGATACACAACCCGCCATACATCTGGTCACTCTCTTCAATCATAGCGACAGATAAACCTTCCTTTGCCATCTGCCCTGCGAGTGTCTTGCCACCCTTTCCAAACCAACAACAATTACATCATAATTTTTCGCCATTCTCAAACTTCTTTCTCAAAGTTTCTTATTCTTAACTTAACGCAAAATAAATTCCGATAAAATTATTTTTTCGGATATTTGCTAAATATTGAAAAGTTCATTGAAGCTTTCAGCCATAATAGGATGAGTAAAGACCTGAGATTCAAAATAAGTATAAGGGATGTTATTGTCCATCAATGTTTTTATCTGGTTGACGAGTTCCTCTGATTTTTCTCCGAGTAAACTTGCCCCTAAAATCTGTTTAGAATCTGGATCCACCACCACTTTGAACACACCTCGCTGTTTTTTATCTATGTTAGCCCGTGTTGTCTTAGACACTTCCAGCACCTTGGTGGTGTGGTTTATATCTTGTTCCTGAGCTTCTTTTTCAGTCAATCCGACTCTTGAAAAAGGCGGATTCAAGAAATGGGTATAGGGCACATTTTCACGTTTCTTCAAGGAATACTCTTTGCTTCCAAAGAGATAGTCTTCGATAATGCGCGCATCGTCGTTGGAAATGTAAGTGAATTGAGGACCTCCTTTGACATCTCCCATCGCGAAGACTCCTTCGACCGAAGTCCGCAGATAGTCGTCCACAACCACCTCTTCGTGTTCGCCCACTTCTATGTCCGTATTCTCTAATTGAAGTTCAGAAGTAGCGGGCGTCCGACCTGTCGCACAGAGCAAGGCATCGAATTCATAATCACCTTGACTGGTTGCAACGATGACTTTGCCGTTCTCATCTTTGATACTTTCACTCTCTGCTTGATAAACAATCTCGACCCCATCTTCTTCAAGATACTCCGCCACACGTTCTGCAATTTCCTCTTCTTCTTCTCCGAGGATTTTTTCACTTCTCTCGAGAATTGTCACTTGTGAACCGAACTGACTATACATCAAGGCAAATTCGAGTCCGACATTACCGGCGCCGATAATGCCTAAGTGTTCGGGTTGTTCGCGCAATTCTTGCAGAGTCGTACTGTTATAGACATACTCTGATTCCTCGAGACCTTCAATTGGCGGCATATTGGGGACGGATCCTGTATCGATAACAATCGTCTCAGCTTCTAGAATTTCGCTGTCATCTCCCGCCTGCAGTTCAACCTTTTTGTTATCTAAGAAATGAGCCGTGGCGGTATAAACATCTGCGACAGCATTCAGGCTTTCATAGTTATTTTCTCTCATTTTATTCGTCAGCGCATCTCTGTCCTGATAAGCTGCAGCGAAACTGTCCCCTTTTTTTCCGGCTTCCAGTAGAACTTTGGTCGGGACACAGTTGATATTGACGCAGGCCCCACCATACATTTTTTCGCTTTTCTCAACCATCGCGACAGACCATCCTGCTTCCGCCATGCGGCTTGCTATTTTTCTGCCTCCCTGTCCGAAACCAATCACAATTGCATCATATTGTTTTACCATAACTGAGCTCCTCTCATAAAGTTCTTCTGCTTAACTCTAACTTTAAAAGAAGAAACATGATATTTTTTTGCTTTCAATAAAAAACACTTTTTTTCATCCTCCTAGAAGATAAAAAAAAGTGTCTAGCCTTATTGACGGGTATATAAATGATAATAATATCCTTCTTTTTCCATGAGTTCTCTGTGAGAACCCTGTTCTATAATGCCTGTTTCTGTCAGCACGTAGATGGTATCGCTGTCTTCAATCGTTGTCAGGCGGTGGGCGATGGTAATCGTTGTCCGACCGCGCGCAAGTTCTTCGAGTGAGTGTTGAATAATCATCTCGCTCTGGTTATCCAAAGCCGAAGTCGCTTCGTCTAGAATAAGGATAGGCGGGTTTTTCAAGAAGACACGCGCAATAGAAATTCTCTGCTTCTGCCCTCCTGAAAGGCGTGCACCTTTTTCTCCGATATCTGTGTAGAACCCATTTGGAAGTTCATCGATGAACTCTGTCGCACTGGCGAGCTCTGCAGCCCGGCGCACTTCTTCGTCTGTGGCATCTATTTTTCCATAGCGGATATTGTCTTCTATCGTTCCAGCAAACAGATAGACATCCTGCTGGACAATCCCAATGTTATCTCGCAGGGATCTGAAGGACAAGTCTTTGATGTCATGACCGTCAACTTTAATGCTGCCTTCATCCACATCATAAAAGCGCGGAATGAGATTGATGATAGTGGATTTCCCTGCTCCACTCGGCCCTACGAAGGCTACTTTTTCACCCGGAGAGATTCTAAAATTCAAATCTTCTAAAACCCATTCTTCCTCCGGGTGATAGGAGAAATATACATGTGAAAATTCCACTTCTCCTTGGACATCCGTCAGCTCGATTGGCTGGTCTCTCTCGTAGATGTCAGATTCGGCAGACATCACTTCATCAAAGCGCTGAATCCCTGTCAAACCTTTTTGGAATTGTTCGGTAAATTGAATGATTCGCTGCAGACTGGTCACGAGCATGTTGATATACATGATGAAAACAATCATGTCAGACGGAAGCAAGGATTCATTTAAAATAAAGAATCCTCCAATGATAAGCACCGCAAGATACATGAGTCCTTCAAAAATAGATGTTACCGTATTGAAGCCTGCCATCGATGCATAGAAAGCGGATTTTATACTTAAGAAATTCTGGTTGCTGCTTTCGAACTTGTCCACTTCTATCTCTTCATTGGCAAAGCTCTTGACCACGCGAATGCCCGACAAACTGTCTTCAATCCCTGCATTCAGATCCCCAATCTGTTCTCTCTGTCGTATCTGTTCTGTCTGCATAGTAGATCGGAACTGGCCTGAGACATAAAACATAGTGGGAAGCAGTATGAAAATAATAAGCGTTAAAGGTAAGTTGATACTGCCTAGAACAAACAAGGAGACTAAGGTCTGGACGGAAAATATGAAAATCTCTTCAGGAGCGTGGTGACTGAACTCTGTGATATCGAATAAATCATTGGTTACACGCGACATCAGCTGCCCTACTTTATTTTCATTATAATAGCTGTCTGGCAAGGTCATTAAATGATTATAAATATCACTTCTCATGTCGGTTTCGATACTTGCTCCCATGCGGTGGCCGATATTGATCATAAAATAACGCGCCACTACTTCTACCAACTTTAAGACCATGTAGACCAGAGCTAGTTGTAAGATGAGAGATACCGTCAGCGTCCCAGCTGTCCCATAATTTGTCAGTTGACTCAAAATGAGCGGCAACACAAAAGCGGCAATCGTTGTGAGTCCTGCTGCTGATAGATCGAGGAATAAAATATGCTTGTATTTTTTGAAATAAGGCCAGACAACCTTTATCAAGTCTAAATTAGATTTCAATCTTTCACCTCTTCTCAAATACTAGTGCTCAAACGGAATTTTCTGTGTTTTGATCCAAGTTGTCATATCCTCAGGTAAAGGCGTCTCTATCTCTAACTTTTCATGAGTGAAAGGATGGTAAAATGTGAGCTTTGAACAGTGAAGTGCCTGTCGCGTTAAACATTCCTCTTCTAACCCCCCATAGAAGGTATCGCCTATCAAAGGAAGGTCGATATGAGAGAAATGGACTCTAATCTGATGGGTCCTGCCTGTATGGAGTTTAATTTTCAACAGATCGCCCTCAGCAAAGGTTTCTAAACGCTGGTATTCGGTCAGCGACTCTTTGCCATCCTCGCGAACTTCATGTTGAATGATAGAGTCTGGTGAACGGCCTATCGGTTCATTTATAAACCCATGAGAGCCGATGATGTCTTTTGATGGCGGCACAATAGCACCATACACTCTTCCTACTTCACCTTTTTTCAAAAGTTGATCCATCTTAGCGTGGGCCAGCTGATGCTTCGCAACAATCATAGCTCCTGATGTGTAGCGGTCCAATCGCGTAACCAGATGAACAGTCAGATTGGAATAATTTTTCTTCAGATAATAACCTAGCACCCGATTGGTTATGGCTTCATCTGGATTCTCCCAAGAGACGGTCGATAAAAGTCCAGGTTCTTTGTTCACTATCAAAAAATGATCATCTTCGTAGAGAATATCCAGTTTCTTTTTACTCGGAATGATACGCGGATGGCGTTTTTCAGGTGGAAGAGAGATTTCTACTTTGTCCCCCGATTCAACGTCTTCGTTAAGACGATGAAAGCTCTCGTTTACTAAAATATTATCACCGCTGTCTTGGATGACACGTGTCAAAAGACGTCTGGAGAAACCTTTCTTTTTCAAGTAGGTCCGGAGACGCACTGTCCCTTCTTCTACTTCAAAAGTAAATTTCATGTCTGCACCTCTTTTCTTAAACTGTGTAAAAACCATGGTATAGTATATCACATTTTATATTTAAAGAGAGAAGCCGGAATCCCTTTATCTTTCCATATAAAAAAACTCCTTTCCTATCTTTTTTAGAGATGGTACGAAGGAGTTTATTATGCAATGCGTTTTTTCAGCTTCTTTTGATTGCTCTTCTATAGGGAAGTCTTGCTAGATTCCATCCAAGATCAAACAGTTTCTTTTTTACTCTTCAGTATTTTCAGAAATAAGCTTCGCTTGTTCTATCGACTTTTCTATTTCGGCTTGGTTTTTTTCAACGCCCGCCTCTGGATCAATAACTGGTAAGTCTGAAACAGAAATGCCATTGATTTCTTCTTTTTGAACAGAGACATCTTCTCCGTTGTAATATTCTTCAGAGATGTCTTTCAGCGTCCCATCCTCTGACATCTCAATTAAAACTTCATCCACAGCATCTCTTAATTGAGTGTTTTCACCATTGTAGCAGAAATGACTGGTCTCAGGATTATAGAACACGTTCCCTATCTTCACATTCAGTTCGCTGTATTCTTTCACCGCTTCTAACTGGATGTAATAGTCATTGGGGATAAAATCAGTCCAGCCATTCGCAACGTCCATAAAGTATTGGTCGTTGGTTGCATCGTCGTAGGCCACAGGTTCAGCACCTAAGTAGGCAGCGACTTCCATATAAGAAGTGGTCTCACTGCCGGCTGCTTTTTTACCTCCAAAGTCAGCGAGGGACTGAATATCTGAATTGTCTTCTTTACGCACGATGAGAGAAGTCAGACTGTGTTTAATAGGCTCGCTGAGCAAGAGATGCACAGCTCGTTGGTCAGTCGGGGATAGGCCCTCCCCTACAACATCCGCTTCGCCTGATTCAACAGCCCCCAACATGCTGTCTGCTCCAATCATCGTATACTCAACTTCGACTTCTAGACGACTGGCTATTTCATTTAAGATTTCCACGTTATAGCCTACCAAATTATTGTCTGAATTATAATAAGTGTTCGGGAATAATGTTTCTGAAATAACAACATCTAACACCCCGTCATCTAGAATTTTCTCCGCGACAGCTTGTTCAAAATTCTCTTCTGGCGCAGTGCCAACATTTTTATTGACGCTTCCCCCTGATCCACAAGCAGATAAAACGACGGTTAAAATGAGAGATAAAAATAAGACCAAATATTTTTTTCTAAAAGTACTTCATAAACGTTCCTCCTATAGTAAATTCCAACTATTTTATCTTAGCTTATAGTTTTATAAAAGAAAGGAAAAAAGCTCGATTTATTAATTTGTAATAGCTTTGAGACATGATTGAGACTTTAGACTTTTATCTGAAATGCAATTTAATTAATGTCAAGTGTCTACTGAATGTGGATAAGAGTTCTATGTATTGTGTTGTTTCTGTTTAAGAAAAATCATCTCTCACGCATCGAAAGCCCGTGTTAGAAGTAGATGACAGAGCTGTATTAGCGTTTCTTCCCGCATTCCTGTATCTCTGACAGTAGGAATCATGACAGAGAAAGGAGCCACCTCTTAAAGCATACGATTCATCAGAATAGTGATGATGCTCTTTCAATATATCTAGAGCTGTATTTTCTTGAAAATAGGTCAGATCGACACGCCCGGGATTCAAGCACCACTCCCAGACATTGCCGATCATCTGGTAGAGATCATAATCATTAGGGTCGTAAGTTTTGACAGGTGCTGTTCCAAGGTACCCGTCTCCTTCTGTATTTTCAGCCGGAAACTCCCCTTGCCAGATATTTGCAGGATACTGTCCGTCTATCCTGAATTCATTGCCCCAAGGATAGATCCAACCTTCATGACCGCCGCGAGCGGCATATTCCCACTCTGCTTCAGTCGGCAGCCGCTTCCCCGCCCAGCTGGCATATGCCATCGCATCGTTTCTTGAAACGTGAACGACTGGATGATCTAAGCGATCTTCGATAGAAGAATTCGACCCTTCCGGTTTTCTCCAGTTGGCGCCTTCTACTTCATACCACCAGTCTGTACCACCCGCCAGAAGATATTGTTCCTTCTCTTCAGGAGCAAGGAGGAGATGGAAAACATTCGAACTTCCAAAACGTTCCGCATCGGTGACATACCCTGTGTCTTTGAAAAATTCTAAAAAGTCAGCATTGCTGACTTGAGTCTGGTCGATATAAAAAGCAGGGAGTGAGACTTCTTTCTTCGGCCTTTCATTGTCCCGTTCAAAGCCGTAATTTTCGTCTGATCCCATCTGAAAACTTCCGGAATCGATATAGACCATGTTTTCTGCAGCGATACTCATCCTGGCTCAATCCTCGCTTTCATGATGCTCGGAACTCTTATTTGTCCCTGTGTACGTCATCTTTCTCTGGTCCTCTTTTTCGAGCTTCTGATTTTTTTCAGGATCAGCTGTGTCGATGTGGCGTTCTAAGTAAGATTCATTTAACTTTTCAATATAGTCTTCATAGTCCTCCATCCACGCTAACTGCTCCCAGTCGCCTGTCGGAAGATCGGGTTGGTTGTTTTGTCTTTCTCCTGGCGTAGATCTTCCTTCTTTGACATAGTCCGCTAAGGCTTCAGTGAGCTCTGCGACAATATCGGGATGCTGGGCGATGACGTTGTAACTTTCTGTTAGGTCATCTCTCAAATCATAGAGTTCAGTCGCTCGGAACACTTCTTTGTAAGCATCCGTCTCTCGCTCATAGTCTGCTTTCATTCCTCCGTCTTCGACCAAAATCAACTTCCAAAAGCCGCGGCGGATAGAAAAGCCTCCATTACCTGAGGTGTGAATAATATCTTTGCGGACCGCATCATTCAACCCTTTCCACAAGGAGAGATTCGAGATCGAGTCTTCTGCTTCTTCATCTTCAATCTCTACATCAAAGAAATCGGCTAAAGTCGCATAGAGGTCACCGTGAGAAATCATGTGGTTAGAAGTCTGGCCGCCTTCAATCATTTCTGGATAAGAGATAATTGTAGGCTCTCTGTGTCCTCCTTCCCAAATCTGCATCTTGTGCCCGCGGTAACCAGCGCTGGAATCGTGTCCTTTCTCTTTGAGATCATCTAAACCAACAATACTGGAAACACCATTATCTGAAGTGAAAATAAAAATAGTATTGTCAAAAGCATCGTGCTCTTTCAACTTCTCCATCAATTCTCCCACATAAGAGTCCAACTGTAAGACAAAGTCACCGTACAGCCCCACGCCACTTTTTCCTTTGAAACGGTCTTGAGGAAGGAGTGGGCCATGGACAAGATGGCTAGGATAATAGAGAAAGAAGGGCTGGTCTTCGCTCAGATTTTCTTCCATAATTTCCAACGCTTTTTCCTGCATCTGTTCCGGAACATGGTAGGGACTATGTTCTGGAGCCTGCACTCCTAATTCCCAAGATCTTTTCCCAGTATCCGAAACACGGCTGATATTGGAGTTTCCACTGATATTAATCGGCTGATCCACGACTTTATCGTTTTCAACGATGACAAAAGGTCCTTGGTCAAGCGATGCGGGTGTTCCGTAAAAATAATCAAACCCCAGGTCATTGGGTCCGAAGGTAATCGGCTTTTCATAATCTATATCCAAGCCGCGAACAAAAGATTCTCCTGTCATGTTGCCGAAACGCCCCTCGCGTCCTTTTTGATACTTGGGTTCTTCATCCTCGATATCTTCTGGTTCTATCCCAAACATTTCATAATCTTTTCCATCTTTCAGCTGCCACTCCAATCCTAAATGCCATTTTCCGACAGCAGCTGTGTGGTAACCTTGATTCTTCAACAGGTGAGCGATGGTCTCTCGATCTTTTTCAATCAGTGGCTCGGAGTCTCCCGGAATCACACTGCTTTTGAGGCGAGAACGCCAATTATACCGCCCTGTTAAGAGTCCGTATCTTGAAGGTGTACACAGCGCTGAAGTCGCGTGAGAATCTGTGAATTTAATTCCTGCTCCAGCTAGCTTGTCGATATTTTCAGTTTCAAATTGAGCGTCTGGGTTAAAAGCAGACACGTCTCCAATTCCTAAATCATCCGCGAACAGTAAAACAATATTGGGTTTTTTATCCATTTGCTATCTCCCTTTCTTTTTACCAAATGGCTCATGAATCTTATGGTATAGACGTTCATGTCACTGCTATAAGTCACTTTAACATAAGCTTTTCTATTTGTGGGGAATAACACTTGTGAAACTTTGTATCTCCATAAGATAAAAAGCAATGAAAGCCGCCTCATCGGACGGGCTTCATTGCCTATTATTTATATTTTCATAAACACATTAATTTTTTTAGAGGTTCTGCGCAGCATGTGTTCCGCTCAAGCGACCGCTGGTCAGTGCAAATTGTACGGCTGATCCGGACATGTAGACTTGGTTGTAGAGAACTTTATTAGCTGTTTCTCCCACTGCGTAGAGATTAGCGATTGCTTTTCCATGTGGGGTGAGCACATTGAAATTCTCGTCAGTTTTGACCCCTGAGAAAGTCCCCATGGTCATGGGGTAAATTTTCACTGCATAATAGGGTGCTTCTTGGACCGGCATTAAGAAGTCTTCATCTTTCCCGTATTCCTCATCCCCTTTATTATAAGCTGTGATTGTTTTTTGGAGCTTGTCGGCTGGAACATTTATAACTTTCGCTAATTCTTCCAGTGTCTCTGCTTTGAAGACTTCTCCAGAATCCATTTTCTCATTAATATTTTCAATATAGTCCGCATTGGCTTCATTAGAGTCTAAGATCAAATAAGGACGCTCCTGTGCAGCGACGCGATTGGTCACAATGGCATAATGATCCGCTTCATTCATGAAACGTTCGCCCTTCTCGTTGACGTAAACGTTAGAAAAGTTAAAAGCGAGATTCCCGATAGCACTCGGCGCGACGAAATCAACGATACCGAGTCCGATAATCCAAGGCTCTTCATACATCACAGCCCCTGCGTCAAGAGCCAGCTGGATCCCGTCTCCTGTCGCTCCAACAGTTGCTGCTGAAAGCTTTGAAGAACCAGCAAATTCTGGAATATATTCTTCTAACATTTCTTCATTCTTTGCAAAACCGCCTGTCGCTAAAATAACCTTCTTCGCTTCAATAATCAGATTGTGATCTTTCGATTCCGCTTTAACTCCTGCAATTTTATCGCTCTTGTCGTAAATGAATTCTACCGCCTTGGTTTCTGTCAAGATAGGGACATCTGCTTTCTTGAGATATTGTTCTAAATTATAGAGTAAGGCTTGCCCCATGACAAGGCCGTCCCCTACTTCTTCTGGGTCGTGGAGGCGAGGGGTCGGATCGACACCTAGGCCATAAACATTTCGATAATGGTGTCCCACTTCGCCTGATAGCCAGTTCGTCGTGTCGACGAATTCATCCATCAACACTTCAACCACAGCATAGTCCGGGTATATCCCATCTGGATGGGTTGAAGCTTGTCTCTCTTTCCAAGTCGCTAGCCAATCTTCCTTGGAGTCTTCGATGCCTCTCTCTTCTTGGAATCTTGTGCCTGTTGCGGCAATTCCACCTCCTGAGAGAGCAGTTGAACCTCCCAGCACTGCCAGTTTTTCAAGGACGATGACGTCTGCTCCTTCTTGGGAAGCTGAAATGGCTGCTGCTAAACCCGCACCGCCTGATCCTATCACAAGAACATCGGTTTCCATCATTCTATCTTCTTTTTCTTGTTTTTCTTCTTCTCCGCCTAAGAAAGTATCAATATCGAGTTCAGATTTTTCTATGGCAGATTTTACTGCATCAAGAAACCCTTGACTCGTGACGGTGGCCCCGGAAACAGAATCTACATCTATTTTTTGTTTAGAAAGAATAGAACTTTTTAATTCTTCGAAAACCGGCTTAGCCATCGTCTCTGTCTCTTGACTTTCTTTGACCTTAATTTCAGTAATTTTACCATCGAGAAGTCCGACTTCAAGAACAATACGTCCGTTATTCCCCTTACCTTCGCCACTAACTTGTGCGTATTTTTTAGCCATAATCCGTTCTCCTTTCAATCTCAAGACTGAGAGTTAGCCCTCTAAAAACTATCCATCTTTCAGAATACATCTTTACCGAAGAAAATATTTTTAGAAGACAAGGAGTACCTTCTCCAGCTTAAAAGTTGGAAAAGATACTCCTTTATTTTTTCCTTAAATCATGTCGCCTCTATAGTTGTCAACAACGATAACTGAATTTCCCTTGGCAATATCTTCTCGATAAGGGTATAAGATATCGTCATCTTCATTATAATTAGGGTTTTTTGATTCATCTTTGTAGTCATAAACATCTAACGTAAAAGCGTCTGCTATATTATCGATGACAGAACGGTTATCGTCATCTTCTATACGGTCAGAAGTATCTTCGTAGTCCGTACGTCTCTCTTCTTCTCTTGCGACTCTGTCAACATCTTCGGTATCTTCTCTTCCCACATTTTCGCGACTGTCCCTATCGAAAGGTTCTTGCGAGATCCCTTCTCCTCCGACTACTTCGCGTCCGGTATCTGTTTCTGTTCTTTCAATATCTTCCTCGTCAATGACAACTTCAGCATCTTCTCTTACATTTTCTGTTTCATTGTCCCTAGATTGGGAGCTTCTCATGTTGTCAGCCTGCGTTGGACTCGTATATAACGTGATCGCTTCTCTATTATACCCTTCTTCCATCAGTCGATTGATTTCTGAAGTGGCATCATCACTTTTATTATAACTTCCAATTACTTTTCTCATATCTTTAGCCATTTTGCATCCTCCTTTTTGTCTTCTTATGCTTAATAAAGATTGCCTTTAGAATTCATACTCTAAATTTAGTTTATTAATGATACTCTGATATTACAATCGATATGCTCATAGAAAAAGAATTCTTCTCACTCTCTTTAGAAGCATAACATTATCAAAAGGTTATGATTCCTATTATGCTGATACAAATCATTCGCTTATTTTAAGGGGCGTGTTCTCGCATGAATGACAATATATTTTCTTTTATCTTGATCCCACTCGTTGTTTTTATTTTGTCGTTAGTCGCTCGATATATCAGACATAAACTTGCTGAACCGAAATTTGATGAAGGTGTCCAGAAACCGGGAGGATTTGATCGTTTTCTTTTATATTTCATAACACTGCTTGCTTTTTTTAGCGTCCTTTTCACAGCCTTAGGTTTTATGATGCAAGAAACAGAAATGGGAATCGTCTTTTTATTCCTCACCCTGATATTTGTGGGAATTGTTTTATTGTTAAGAAGAGAATATAACATTGCTTACCGAGAAACTGAGGAATATTTCATCTTGAACAGAAAGAACGAGGAATTCAAAGTTTATTATGAGAACATTATCGATTGGCAGCCTGCTTTTAACGAAATTTGGATTTTGGACAAGTCTCGAGCGGATGAAAGCTATGTAAAGGTAAACATAGCCATGTTGAAACCTGAAATTTTACTTCAGCGAATAATTGAGATGACAGCGGCTGGAAAATTCCAACAAAGGAACAATCTCCCAGGAGACCCAAAAAGACAAACTGAAATTGTAAATCATCTCGTTCAGCATCACTATGGTCACCACAT
>JBHWPB010000153.1:0-2583 GCA_043424675.1 Carnobacteriaceae bacterium
CCTCATTCGGAAATCTATCTTACCATATCTCATTTCAATAAGCAAGATGATATTTACATAAACTATATTTACTTTTTACATTACTTTGCGTCGCAGTTATTTGCGACATTTAATATAGTAACAGCATGTCGAAAATAATGCAAGCCTTTTTTTTAGAAAGTCTCTTTTATTTTTTACATCTCTTTTACACTCTCTTACTATATAAAGAAGATATTCAATAAAAACTGAATTTATTTTATTGTGCGTGTTGTCTGTATCTCCCTTAATCATTTAATTTCCAAACATAAAATACTATTGTCAGTATAGTTTATTGATCTTATTAAAATTCTCTTTTAGCAGGTATATAAAAAATGCTCTCCCTTTTTAGTTAAAGGAAGAGCATTTTCATATATCTTTTCGCTTCTTGGATTCTGCAAATCTCTAAACATCATGTTAGCTGATGTGCAGAGGTTAGTCGTTTTAAAATTTTGACAAACAACCATCGCTTCAATTCAGGATAGTTACAACCGCCCCATTACCCCCAATTTTCTTCTATGAAATCTTTTCTACCGGAGCCTTTATTGTAAAGACTGTAATGGAAAGAATTCTTTTTATAGTAATCCTGATGTTCCTCTTCTGCCGCATAAAAAGGTTCGACTGGCTCGATAGAGGTTACAATAGGTGTGTCAAAGCGACCACTATTTTGTAACTCTTCTTTCGATTGTTCAGCAATTTCTTTTTGTTCTTCATTATGGTAGAAAATAACCGGCCTGTAAACATCTCCACGGTCTGCAAATTGTCCCATGGCATCAGTCGGATCTGTTTGACGCCAATAAATTTCAACCAGTTCTTGATAGGAAATTTTTTCAGGATCATATTCAATTTGGACAGCTTCAGTGTGGCCCGTTTTACCGGTACTTACTTCTTCATAGGAAGGATTTTCTACATGTCCTCCTGTATACCCTGAGATGACACTTTCTATCCCCGGCTGTTCATCGAAAGGGCTGACCATGCACCAGAAACAGCCGCCAGCGAACGTTGCTTTTTCAGTTTGACCCATTCCTATTCTCCCTTTCTTTCTTGTACTAGCTCTTCTTGCTTACTTACAGTAATTTTATCATAAGCCGTACTTACTCTGAATGTTTTTGCTTCTTTATTTCAATACAGAACATTTATTCTAAAGTATTTATTGAAGTTTATTCTCCTTTGATACCTACACCATGTGCATTGTCTTTTGTAATTTCTGTCACGCCGCCCATGTAGGGAACAAGCACTTCCGGTATTTTGACAGTACCTTCTTCTGTTTGATAATTCTCTAAAATCGCTGCAAAAGCACGTCCTACTGCAAGCCCTGAACCGTTTAGTGTATGGACATATTCCACTTCCTCTGATTCGTTACGAAAACGCATTTTCGCACGACGCGCCTGGAAATCTTCACAGTTAGAGCAAGAACTGATCTCACGATAGGTTTCTTGAGCAGGAATCCATACTTCGATATCGTAAGTTTTCGCTGCCGCAAAGCCCATATCTCCCGTGCTCAACACAATACGACGGTAAGGCAAGCCCAGAAGCTCTAAGATGTGTTCTGCGTTTTCAGTCATGAGTTCTAATTCCTTATATGATTCATCCGGACGAGAAAGCTTTACCATCTCTACCTTATGGAATTGGTGAAGACGAATCAATCCTCTTGTGTCGCGGCCGAGACTTCCTGCTTCAGAACGGAAAGAAGGTGAAAATGCCGTAAAGTATTGAGGCAGATCTTCATAACTCAATATTTCTTCTCTATGGTAGTTTGTCAAAGGAACTTCTGCTGTCGGAATGAGTGTCATATCAACATCTTCCAGCTCATAGACATCTTCTTTGAACTTCGGGAACTGGCCTGTTCCAAACATGGACTTGTTGTTCACAATATAGGGTGTCAACATTTCAGTATAGCCATGTTCATAGATATGAGTATCGAGCATGAAGTTGATGAGAGCGCGTTCTAAGCGCGCACCTAGGCCTTTATAGAATAGATACCGGCTCCCTGACACTTTACTTCCCCGTTCAAAGTCTAAAATACCAAGGTTTTCCCCAATCTCCCAGTGTGGTTTAGGCTCAAAGTCAAAGTCTCGGATCTCTCCTTTTCGATGAATTTCTTCATTTTCTTCTTCTCCCTCACCTACAGGAACCGTTTCATGAGGTAAGTTAGGCATGGCTGTCTCCATTTCGTAGAGTTTTTCATTTATTTCACGAAGTTCAGCATCAATTTCTTTAATTTCTTCTCCAAGTTGACGCGTCCGAGCAATTTCGTCGTCTGCATCTTCACCATTTTGTCGTTTTTTACCGATTGCTTCAGAAACTTGATTTCTTTCTTGTTTTTTCTTTTCTGTTTTCTGAATAAGTTCCCGTCGTTTCGCTTCTAATTCGAGATAACCGTCTAATTCTTGCGGAGCTAAGCCACGAGTCTCTTCTATTTCTCTAATCTTTTCAAAATTTTCACGCATTAAAGTTCGGTCTAACATCGCATTTCCTCCTAATATTTTTATATAAAAAAAGTCCTTCGCCTTCTCATAGCCAGCATTGCTATAAAAGGGACGAAAGACTCCGCGTTGCCACCCTAAT
>JBHWPB010000154.1:0-8857 GCA_043424675.1 Carnobacteriaceae bacterium
CTGACCGTGTTTTTTATAGGTGTTTTTTGGTCCATACATTTCGTCTCCCACTACGGGGTGTTGAATAAATTTAAAGTGAACGCGAATCTGATGTGTTCGCCCCGTCTCGAGCTGTGCGGACACTAAAGTATAATCTTCGAAATGTTCATCTACTTCAAAGTGTGTAATCGATTCTTTACCTTCACTTATTACAATATAACTTAAGCGATCACTGGGATTTCTTCCGATGGGAGCATCGATTTTTCCTTTGCTGTTTTGTATATTCCCGTGTACTAAAACTTGATATTCTCTCAAAGGCATCTGATTTTTAAACTGTTGGGCCAAACTGTCGTGGCTTTCATTGTTTTTGGCGACAACTAAAAGACCAGATGTATCCTTGTCTAAACGATGAACAATTCCTGGTCGATACTCACCATTCAGATCAGATAATTCACCAAACTGATAGATCAGTCCATTTGCCAGCGTGCCACTCGTGTTTCCAGGAGCTGGGTGGACCACTAAATCTTTTTCTTTTAAGACGACTGCTATATCTGAATCTTCATAAATAACAGGAATTTTTAGGTTTTCTGGTTCCAGCCCCTGCTCTTCTTCCTGCTGAGGGAGATCAACAGTAATTTTGTCATCCTCTTGAATTTTATAATTAGCTTTTACCTTTTCTCCGTTGACTCGAATGTGACCTTCTTCTAACCCCCTTTGTATAGCAGAACGCGAGTGTCCTTCTAAAGATGGCGTTAAAAATTTGTCAATTCTCTCAGAAATAGGATCATCCTCTGTGATTAAAATTTCTCGCATAGTTTAAGATAACTCCTTTCCTTCTTCTTCAGAGAAGAAAATGATGTAGACAAACAACAAGATAACCCCGATATTTAAAGAGACATCGGCGACATTAAAAATAGGAAAGTTTATAAACTCGAGACGGATCATATCAATCACATATTGATAGAGTAGACGATCGATAAAGTTTCCTATCGCTCCGCCTAAAATAAAAGCGAGACCCGTAGAAAACAATTTACTGTCTTTCCCATGCTTTTGCAGCTGATAAACAATGACGACAATAACCGCGATTGTGACAATGTAGAAGAACCACATCTGGCCTTCGAGAATGTTGCCTGCTGCTCCGGTATTTCTGTAATATGTCAATGATAAAACGTTGTCGATAACAGGAATTGTTTCTCCTAGTTCAATATTACTTACCGTCAGCTGTTTTGTCCACTGATCGATAATTACTACTAATAATGCAATACCATAGTATATCAAAATAATGTCCTCCGTTTATTAGATTTTCTTTAGTATACCACGACTTCCCTTCCCTCCAAATGCGATAAAATATCAGCAACTCCCGGCGCCTCATGTTAAATAAATTAAAATGAAAGTTAAATAGTGGTTTTCTCAAACTCGACCTTTGTTAACTCTTTCTTGACTGGTATCGCTTTCTAAGAAAGGCGATAAATGCTATACTAGTTAGGAAATTCTATATCATGATTAAAGGAAGGTACTACATGTCCAACAGTAAATCAAAAGCGTTACTATTTTTAGGAACAAGTAGTCTATTATTTTTAACAGGTTGTCAAAATGAATTATCGGCATTATCAAATCATAGTGAAAACGTCTCTAGCCTTTCTAATGAAACGGTGGCTGAGGTCAACACTATTACGGAGATTGAAAGCAACTTGCAAGAAGCTTATGAAAGGACATTTGAAGAGGATGAAGATTTATCAAGCTTCAGCGATGAATCCAGTCCTGTGTTTGAAAATATTCAAACCAGAAGAGATTCTATCGAAAATGTCCAATCTCATACTTCAGACTTAGAAAAAATTTCCACTTCACTTGCAGACTTTGAAGCAGAAGAAGTAGATCCAAACCAAGTGGCAGCTTGGTCGGATAGTCTGCAGACTTCTATTGATACATTAAATTCTTATACTGATACGTATGCGTCTTCTCTGGATGAACAGACTTCTTATTTCCAATCTTTAGGCACTGAAGAAGCGAATAATGAAATTTTAGTTAGTGGCATCGAAAGTATCCAAGCGACAGATCAAACTATAAATGATTTATTGGCAGAGCTAGATGAATCTTTTTCTCAGTTACAAGAAGAAACTAGCAACATCCAAAGCACGGTTCAAGGCTTGGCCGAAGAAGGAGAAGGATAAATTATGAAAAAATATCTTTATGTTTCTATTCTCGCTTCTGCGCTTTTTTTGGCTGGGTGCGGAGACCAGGAAGCTGCAGAACCTTCAAGTTCTAACCAGGATGTTGCCACAGAAGAAAATGAAAACGTTGATTCTGAGGGCCAAGAAGAAAGTACTCCCGCAGAACCTCAATATGCGATGGATTCGAATTTCTTTATCCGTTCTTTAGATCCAGAAAATGAAGAAGACTTGGTTCTTCTCACCTTTGATGATGCCCCTTATGGGAATTCACTGGAAATTGCCGATGTACTAGAAGAACATGATGCCAATGCCATCTTTTTTGTAAATGGTATGTATGTGGAAGATGAAGAAGGTGCAGCTGTTCTTAAAGAACTCCATGACAGAGGCTTTGAGATTGGAAACCATACTCACACCCATGCAACTCTCCCTGACTATGACGAAGCTACACAAAGGGAAGAAATTATAAAAACGAATGAGATAATCGAAGAAATTACAGGCGAAAGCCCTCGCTTCTTCCGTGCGCCTCACGGAATGATGACAGATTATTCTGAACAAGTGGTAGCTGAAGAAGAAATGATGTGGATGAACTGGTCTTTTGGTTATGATTGGATGCCAGAATACCAAGATGCTGCTGCCCTTACGGATGTGACATTAAATGGGGGACTGCTCTCTGATGGAGCTAACATCCTTATGCATGACCGTGAATGGACCGCAGGAGCGACCCCAGCTATTGTCGAAGGTTTATTAGAAAGAGATTTTACGATTGTGGATCCCCATCTTCTTTCAACTGAACCTTTAGAAAGCGAGGAAACAAATTAACAATGTATACTCTTAAAAAATTAACTTTGTCTCTGTCTCTCTTGAGTTTATTCACTTCTCCTCTCTCAGTTTCTGCTACGGAAGTTGATACTTCTAGTCAAACAGAAGAACCTTCAACAGAAAGTTCTGAAGAATCTAATCTCATCGCTATTCCTGAGAAGCCTATTCTCGAAGTGCCCAATGACTATCCGAGTCAATTTACTTATGATGACGGTGTAGACATTGCCTATCCAGAAGATGGGGTGAAAGGAATTTATGTCACGGGCTATTCAGCTGCCGGTGACAAAATGGACGAGCTCGTTGATCTTGTCAATGCAAGTGACCTCAACGCTATGGTCGTCGATGTGAAAGATGATTGGGGAAATATTACCCTTGAGATGAATTCCGATAATTCCTTAGTAGAAGAATTTACAAATTCATATCAAGAACTCGAACCCTTAATGAATACTATGGAAGAAAATGACATCTACCCTATTGCACGTATTGTTGTTTTTAAAGATTCACTTCTCTCTGAGAAATACCCCGAACTATCTTTCAGACATCCCGATGGCTCTGTCTGGACAAACGGTAATGGCGAGGCTTTCGTCAACCCTTTCCAAAAAGAGGTCTGGGAATACAACGTTGAAGTTGCTAAGCAAGCGGCGATGATGGGATTCAAAGAAATTCAATTCGACTATGTTCGTTTCCCTGAAGGCTTTGAAAACATGGCAGACCAACTCGACTATTCCCTAGGAGATTATGCAGACTCATCGGATGATGTTGAAGCACGTGTCGATGCAGTTTCTGATTTTGTGGAGTACGCCAATAAAGAATTAAAACCTTACGGTGCCGATGTTTCAGTGGATATCTTTGGTTATGCTGCGACTATTCCTGCGGCTCCTGGTATTGGTCAAGACTTCTCTAGAATTGCAGAGAATGTTGATGTTATTTCTTCCATGATTTACCCAAGTCACTGGGGGAATGGCTACTTCGACATCCCTGTTCCAGATTTAGAACCCTACCGCCTCGTCGATGAATATATGCAGGTAGAATTGGACATCCTCTCTCAACTCGACAATCCGCCGATAACCAGACCATGGTTACAAGATTTCACCGCTTCTTACCTTGGTGCAGGGAACTACCAAAATTATGGACCTGCTGAAGTTGAAGCTCAGATTCAAGCTCTAGCCGATCATGGTGTCTATGAATATCTCCTGTGGGACGCTTCAAACAACTATACCGAAGGCGTTGACTACACACCGAACGATTAGTGATCACGTGGTTTGAATGAAAATAAAGAGTCAATAGGAATCATAAAAAATAAAAAGTTCGACTATGTATTTTACGATAGTCGAACTTTTTATGTGTTGAAAATATTTCACTGATTAGTTTTTAATAGTGACGGGAACAATTTCTGTATTATCTAAAAGAACCAAGTAGGACTCGCTGACTGTGACATCTAAAATCGATTCGATAGCAATCTGGTAAAGGTTCAATTGGCCTCGGTATTTGGAGAGCATCGCTTCAGCTGCTTGGTCTCCGTAGCGAGTTACCTTATCTGTTTTATAATCAAAAAGCACATAAGAACCATCATCTTTTTGAAATATCCCATCTGCAATTCCATGGATGAGAATCTGGTCATCAGAGGGTATATCAGGATAAATACGATTGGCTGGTATTTTTAGTGAAAAAGATAATTCTCTTTCTAATGTTTCTTCATGATGTGTCATTCGCTCTGCAAGAGCAGTTTCAAAAAACTGTACGAGTTTTTCGACATCGATATAAGCAGCGACCTCAGCATGAATAGAGCCGTTCGCGACAAGTTTATCGATCTGATCTTGTATGTCTTTTCTGCCAGGAAGCGTTTGGAATGAAATGACCTGAAGGACTAAGTGGGTTGCCATTCCGATCTCTGCTGGTGTAGGGACTTGTACTTCAGAAATAAACTTTGGCCGTTCCAGCTCATCGATCACATACCGGTTCTGTCCCTGGGGCCGTCGCTCATCGAATTGGACAAGTCTACTTAAATCGGGATCTTCAAAGAGTCGTTTTATCTCAGATACCGATTGGTAACTTGTCGTATGAGTCGCTGCCTTATGAGGATATTCATAATTCATCAGATCTCGGCTTTTTTCAAGCAACTCGTTCGTCAGACCAATGTCTTCATCTTTAGCTAACTGCAAATCTCCTTTTCTGAAGGAATCATACCAAGAGACCTTTTCTTTTCCGACAGCTTCAGAAATCAACTGACCCATCGCCTCGTCACCATAAAAGGAAACTCTGAAAGGGGATACTTCTCCTCGGTTCACTAATATATTGTTTGCTCCATCAATCTCACTGTAGCGGATCAGGGCGCTCCCGACCCAGTCCAGCATGGTCTGTTTGCCGCCTAAACGATTAGAAATAGGAAGCGTCGTTTCAGTATGGCTGGAGACACTCGACCATTCTTGTACCGCTTTTCCCGCATTATCGTAACGGCCTATCAATATCAGTTTCTGTTCGGCCCGCGTTAAAGCCACATAGAGGATTCTCATTTCCTCCGAATAGGCTTTTCTTTGGATTTCATTTTTTAGCCCTGTGTGAGCGAGAGTTTTAGCTTTAATCCGGCTTCCTGCATCGATGTATTTGGTCGCTATTCCGTAATTTTTATCCAATAAAACGTCTCCTTGATAGTCGACGCCTGTGATCTGTTTAGAGAGTTCGAACAAGATAACGATCGGAAATTGCAGTCCCTTACTCGCATGGGTTGTCATCACACGAACGGCATTTTCGTGAGCAGAAAGAGCGCTTGGTTCTGACAAGTCGTTGTCTCTTTCTTGCATTCTCTCTATAAATTGTATGAAGCGGTACAGACCTTTGAATTCCGTTCGTTCAAACACTTGAGCACGTTCATACAAAGCATGCAGATTCGCTTTTCTTTGCTTTCCTCCCGGCATGCCGGCAACAAAGTCCAGATAGCCTGTCGCGCTGTAAATCCGCCAGATAAGTTCACTGATGGTGATTCTCTCGGAAATATCACGCCACCCACTAAGCTGGTCTAAGAAATCTGACACTGTCTTGTAGAGCTTAGGAGAAGTAGGATTGCCTTTGTTAGCTTCCATATAAGTCAACAGAGCAGTAAAATAATCTGATTCTTTATTCGCTATCCGAATCTCTGCCAGTTCATTTTCCTTTAATCCAACGATAGGTGATCTTAAAACCGCCGCTGTCGGAATATCTTGATAGGGGTTATCAATCATTTTTAAAACCGACATCATCGTTGTCACTTCTGTCGTCTGAAAATAGTTCTGTGTTTCATTCACTGACACCGGAATATTATATTCTTGAAATATAGATTGTATCTTGAGATTATGCTGTTTGGTTCGTGTCAGCACAACAAAATCGCTGTAGTTTACTGGGCGATTTTCCTCCGTTGCTTTGTCATAAATAGTTTTTTCATTCTCAATCATGCTTTTTATCTTCAAGGCTAATAAATTAATCTCACCTTCTGTAGAATCAGGAAAGAGATCTTCTTCTAATTCATCGTCTGTCTCATAGATTAATAACTCTGTTTCAAAGTCTTCACCATCAGGGTAGTCAGGTTTGAGATCTCCCTTAATAAGAGCTTGCGATTCATCATAATCAATCTCCCCTACTTCTTCATCCATGAGCTGTGTAAATAATAAATTGACAAAGGAGAGAATTTCTTTTCGAGACCGGAAATTTTCTAACAGAATAACCCGTTCTCCTGACTCTTCTCCTTTAAAATCTAAGAATTTTTCGATAAAGAGCTGTGGCTCTGCCTGTCGAAAACGATAGATAGACTGTTTCACATCTCCTACCATAAAGCGATTTCCTGTAGCCGCCTCAGGATAAGCTACTTTCTTTAGAATTTCTTCTTGCAGGATACTCGTATCTTGATATTCATCGATTAATACTTCTTCAAAAAAGCGTCTGTAGTACTCACAGGCCACATAAACTTCCTCTTCTTTAGTGTTTAAAATCTCCAGAGAGCGATGCTCCAAGTCGTTAAAATCAATGAGCTGTCTCTCTTTCTTATACTCCGCGTATCTTTTGTTAAAAAGATCAGTTATTTTCGCTAACGTTGCAACAGGTTCTCTCATCTCTTCCAGAAGATAGATTTGAGTTGAGACAGGAGCAAAAAAGTAATCGTTTTTCAACGTTTTATCGATAATATTTTTTGCCTTATTGCGATAGCCGTCCCGCACGATATCCCGTACGAAGTCTTTACGAGTATCATCTTCATCTTTCGGAACTTTCCACTGGGGCCACTTATGGGTATGAATCAATTCATAAGCTCTCTCTACTTTTTCTTGAGCGATACTTTCGACCAACTCTTTGAAGAATTCCAAGTCTTGATCTAAAATCTCAACCATTGAAGCGATGCCTCTCTCGCTTTTGACTAGATTTTTTGCTGTATTCAATATATCAATCCCATATTCCAATTCAGAGAGGATCTGAGGCTGGATGAGTTCGTTAAAGAGCAGGGTTTCTTCAAAGTTCTCTTCGTCTACCTCGTAGAGATGGTTTAACGAAGACAGCCAAGCCTCGGGATCGGGATGAGAGATGGACATATTGTGCATAGACATAATGATGTCAGTGAAGCTGTTAGAATTCCGGTCTCCTGAATACATTTCAAAAACTTCTTGGATAGCTTCATTGTCTGAACTCAATAATTCTTCACGCAATTCGTCCCATACCGTTTCCTTTAAGAGAGCAATCTCCGTATCATCACTGAGTTGGCGAGAGTTTGGATCCATATCTGTCAGATAATAAAAACGCTGTATGATCTCCCGACAGAAAGAGTGAATCGTTGAGATATTGGCTTGTGGCAATTTGGTAATCTGACGGATGTAATGATTGCGCTGATCACCGCTGCTCTCATTCACTTCTTTTTGCAAGGCGGTCAAGATACGTTCCTTCATCTCTTGAGCGGCAGCCCTCGTAAAGGTTACGATCAGAAGACGATCAATCTCCGACCCTTTTTTGATTTTTTCGATGACTCTATCGACTAGCACTCGTGTTTTTCCAGACCCTGCTGAAGCAGAAACCAAGATGTCAGAACCTCCACTGTGAATAGCTTCCCATTGACTTTTTGTGTAGAAAGAATTCTGTGGATAAGCTGGGATACCTTTAGTCATTTTTCTCCTCCTCTTCATGATGATGTCTTAAGCTCTTTTCAATATCTCGTATTGTCTTTTTACTTTTCGGATAATACCTGTTGTCTTTCAGTAAAGCATCAAATTGAGAGACAGCTCTATAAGGACTTCTGACGGAAGGGGTGTAATTGGGAGCTCTTCCTGTATCATAGGGCCTTAAATCTGTTATTCCATTTAATATTTTTTCGCCTGCTTCGATAATTTTTTCTCCTAGAAAAGTATTGAGAATGTTAAATTCTTCTTCGCTAAAAGTTGTTCCGTTGAGTTTGATTTCATCATTGCCTTTATTGTAGCGCATACTGTACAGAGGCGAGTGCTTGCTTATTTCAATATAATCTTTGAATATCTCTATATCATCTTCAGGATCGATGATGAATCCTTGATTCAGCTTATATTGTTTTATTCGTTCGTCTCGGACACTTTCATTTCGCTTGTCGTCTGATAAATTAAAGTCCTGAGGTTCTAATTCGATAAAAGGATTTTGAATCTGATAATAGAATCCTCCAAAAGGCTTAGCTTCTTTACCCACTAATTCCTTCGAATTTTCGAGGGCTGTCAGAAGATAAGTAAGTAATTGTAAATCGAGACCATAATAGACATCTTCAATATTAAAGTTCTGTTTGCTGGATTTGTAATCGACGACATTTAAGTAAAAAGAATCTTCTATCAGGGCAGACTCCACCCTGTCAATCACTCCTCTGAGGTGGATAGAACGATCTTGGGTCAAGTCATAACTGAAACCAGCACTAC
>JBHWPB010000155.1:0-10363 GCA_043424675.1 Carnobacteriaceae bacterium
TGTTTCTTCTATATTTTTTCTATTATAAGGAATACCTTCAAGCTGCTCTTCTACATCTTGTATATTGCCCATACCGAAAAAATCACCAAAAATTTTAACGTGTGCGATTTTTCCTTTGTTCACATTGAAATTAATGTCGAGAGTTCCAACACCTTCGAAGCGTCTGCCTCGCTCTACATCAAAATCAGGCGATGAACCATAGTTCCATTCCCAGTTTCCTGTGTAAGTATCTGCGAACTCTTTAACGGATTCCCAGTCTTCTTCAGTCAATTTATATTCTTTAACTTCTTCAACATCCTCAACACCAAACAAGCTCAGAAGAATTTTCTCACGGAATTCTTTCGTATTGATGGTTTGATATTCTTCATCTAAAAACGGCTTTATATTTGTCACACGGCTTCTTATCGATTTAATGCCTTTAGATTCAAGTTTATACTTGTTAGGTTTTAAGGCCCCTACAACTGCATCTATTTCACTGTTGAACATCAACGTCCCGTGAGCGGTCATACGTCCGTCTTTAGAATACATAGCATTACCTGAGAATTTCTGACCGTTGATGACAAGATCGTTTCTACCTTCTAGATGAGCGTCTCTTCCGCCCATATCCTGAATGACATCGATGATCGGTTGAGTGAAACGTTTGAAGTTTCTGAAAGACTCGCCATCATCTCTAGTGATAAAGCAAAAATTTAAGACACCTAAATCGTGATAGACTGCCCCGCCTCCCGACATTCTCCTGACAACTTTCACATCATTGTCTTCCACATAATCAAGGTTCACTTCTTCATAAGTGTTCTGATTTTTACCGACAATGATAGAGTTATCATTAATATAAAAATAAACGATAGGTTCATCCAACTGAACATTATTCAGTAAATGATATTCAATCGCTAAATTAATACTTGGGTCATGTATTTCCTCACCATCTGGAGTGATATTTTTTACATAATACATATCCTATCCCTGCTTTCTTTATCTTACTTAACCTACTCTCTACAGTAACATTAAAATTTTATTTAGCCTATGGTGAAGAGATTTAATGTTGAAAACAAAAAAAGACAGAATACAAAGGCTGTATTATAAAGAAGAATTATCTTTCTTTATAAACAATATTGTATCCTGACTCTTATGCTGATTAGCTGATTGCTTCTTTTGCTTTTTCTGTAAGTGCTGTAAATGACTCTGCATCATGAACTGCTAAGTCAGCTAGCATTTTACGGTTAATATCAATTTCTGCTGTCTTCAAACCATGCATAAGCTGGCTGTAGCTGATGCCATTTTGACGAGCAGCTGCATTGATACGCGTAATCCATAATTTTCTGAAATTACGTTTTTTCTGACGGCGGTCACGGAATGCATACATATGCGATTTCATAACCTGCTGTTTTGCTGTACGGAATAGACGGTGTTTGGAACCGCGGTATCCTTTAGCTAATTTTAATATCTTTTTGTGACGTTTACGGGCGGATGCCCCTCCTTTTACACGTGCCATTGTTTCATCTCCTTTGTTCTAATTTATTTTTTTAAGTATGCCAGTTTTTGATCGATACGTTTTTGGTCACTCTTATCAACGAGAGCGCTTTGACGTAATTGACGTTTTTGTTTTTGAGTTTTGTTTGCAAATAAGTGGCTTCTTTTCGCGTGGCTTCTTTTTAGCTTACCGCTCCCAGTTCTTTTGAAGCGCTTTGCCATACCTTTATGTGTTTTTTGCTTAGGCATTCAAGTTTCCTCCTATTGTTCTTTTTGTGGTTCTAACATCATCATCATGTTACGGCCTTCCATTTTTGGTTTGGTCGTTACATTGGCGATGTCAGTAATACCGTCTGCAAAGTCATTTAACTTCTCGCGTCCGATATCTTTATGTGTAATTGCGCGTCCTCTGAAACGGATGGATACTTTTACTTTGTTTCCATCTTCGATAAACCCACGAGCTTGACGCAATTTTGTATTAAAGTCATGCTCTTCAATCGTCGGACTCATGCGGACTTCTTTTGTTTCTTGAGTCTTTTGATTTTTCCGAGCTTCTTTTTCTTTCTTCTGTTGCTCATAGCGATATTTACCAAAATCCATAATACGGGCGACGGGTGGCTTAGCGTTCGGTGATACTAATACTAAATCTAGTCCAGCTTTTTCAGCCTCATCTAAAGCTTCTGCCTTTGAAATAACCCCAATTTGGTCTCCGTTTTCTGCGATCACACGCAATTCTTTCGCGCGAATTCGATCGTTTGCAATCATATCTTTTGCTATGGTTATTCACCTCTCCTTAATATTTTCGAGAAAGTAACAGAATAAAAAACGAGGGGTGCATGCACCCCTCGTTTATCTTTAATCCGCAACTCAAGAAGATCAGACATAATTGTCCCTATGTCTCTCCTTCAGTCTAGTTAAGATATCTGCCCAGGCAGGCTGTGCTCCCTTAGGCGAGAAGCGGGTGCTTCTGCTTTCTTTTCTCAAGTTAATACAGTATATCATATTTTTTTGAAATTACAAGTCCTTCATATACTTTACTTCTTATTTTTGGCCCAGTCTTTAGCATCAGGACCTATATAAACTGTGTCTCTCTCCAAGACAATAGGACGTTTAATCAACATTCCATCCTGAGCAATCGTTTCAAGCAACTCTTGATCAGACATCTCTTTTCGCTTTTGAGCAAGTCCCATTTCTCTGTATTTCATTCCTGAAGAGTTGAGGAATCTTGTAATCGGAAGATCCGTTTTTTCTTTCCATTCTGCAAGCTCAGCTTCTGAAGGTGGGTCTTCGTCTATTTTACGATAAGCATAGGTAATGTCTTTCTCTTTTAATGTTTTTTCTACTTCACGACACGTACTGCAGGTCTCTAAGCAAATCAATGTAATCTCTGACATTAAAATTTCTCCTTCGTTTCTAATGCACGATCTTGTTTATCAGAAAATGGAAGAAGAGCTTCCTTTTCACGTGGAAGATACTTCTCAATTCTTTTCCCTTCTCTATCAAACTGGACGAGAGCAAAATAAGGATCGTGATAATATGCAAAATAGTAGCCTTTTTTATAGCCTTCTACCTGCCACTTTTCGCGTATATCGATAACATCTATCGGGTAATCGTCCACGCCAGACACCCAGAACTGATTGTTAAAAGCTGCAAATTGAAAATTATCTGCCATGTGCAGAATTGTTTCTCCGCCTTGTTCTAGGACAACCATAGCATGGCCTCTGGTATGGCCGCCACTGTGAAAAATTCGAATATCTTCGCCGACTTTCAAGTGTTCTTTGAAAGTCAAGACTTGTTTTGCAATAGGTTTCCAATTTTCTTCCAGATAAGTGCCCTTCGTTCGTCCCGTCGGATGCTGGACGTCATACCATTCATCTTCTTGAACATATATAGCAGCATTAGGAAAAGTAGATACAACTTTCTCTCCAGCTAGATAAGTGAGACCCCCGGCATGATCGTTGTGCATATGGGTCATCAATATTGTATCGATATCTTCCCGATTGAGTTTTAATTTTTTCAAACTTTCAATCAGCTGGTTGTCTGATTGGATCCCTTCGTTGCGTTTTTCTTTATCAGACATCTTGCTCGTTCCATGTCCTGTATCAATTAAAATATTTCTTTGTTCGTACTGAACCAGAATCGGTGCAGTCACAGTGGGCACCAAATTCGCTTCATCGCTTGGGTAATGCCGCTTCCACAATGCCTTCGGAACGGGGCCAAAGGTGCGCCCGCCATCAACCAATAAATCAGAACCTTCAAGCCAATGAATAGTCATATCATAAAATTTATAGCTTTCCATATTTTTATCCTCCATTCTTCAATAAAGTGTAGCCTTATTCTATCATTATTTGACCAAAACTGTCTTAAGCAGATTCGGACAGCTGATAGAAGGATAAATGAAAAGTATGTTCATTCAATCAGCGTTCAACAATGATAGCATTCCCTTGTCCTCCGCCGATACAAAGCGTAGCTAAGCCTGTTTTTGCATCTCTTTTTATCATTTCATGGATAAGAGTGACCATGATGCGGCTTCCACTTGCCCCAATAGGATGGCCCAAGGAAATAGCTCCGCCATTAACGTTAACGATTTCAGGATCTAGCCCTAGTTTTCGGTTGACGTGCAAGGCCTCCACCGCAAACGCTTCATTGGATTCAATTAAATCGATATCCTCAATTTCTAAATCAGCTTTTTCTAAAGCTTTTTGAGTAGCTGGGATGGGCCCTGTTCCCATTAAAGCAGGGTCCACTCCGACGCTTGCATGGGAGCGAATGCGCGCTAAAACTTCGAGCCCGAGTTCTTCGGCTTTTTCTTCTGTCATTAAAATAAGAATAGCAGCTGCATCGTTAATCGTCGAAGAGTTGCCGGCTGTGACTGTTCCATTCTCTTTCACAAAAGCAGGACGCAGTTTTTCTAAAGCTTCCATCGTTTGACCGAAGCGAGGTCCTTCATCTTGATCGAAGATAAGAGGGTCAGACTTACGTTGCGGAACCTCGACAGGCACAATCTCATCATCAAACTTGTTTTCTTTGATTGCTTTCTCTGCTCTTCTTTGACTTTCTAGAGCAAACGCGTCTTGGTCTTCACGGCTGATATCAAATTCCTTAGCCATATTCTCTGCAGTAACTCCCATGTGGTATCCTTCAAAAGCATCGGATAAACCATCTCGAATCATGCTATCGACAACTTTTCCGTCTCCCATTTTCGCTCCAAAACGGTGTTTCTCTAAAAGATAAGGAGCTTGACTCATATTTTCAGTCCCGCCAACAGCCACGACTTCATTATCTCCTGCCATAATAGATTGCATCCCCAGCATGACAGATTTAATACTAGACCCACAGACTTGATCCACCGTAAAGGCTGGTTTTTCTATAGGAATACCTGCCTTTACAGCCGCTTGTCTGGCTACGTTTTGCCCTTGTCCAGCACCTAAAACATTCCCTATAATGACCTCATCGATTGCTTG
Source organism: Carnobacteriaceae bacterium (assembly GCA_043424675.1). Lineage (GTDB taxonomy): Bacteria > Bacillota > Bacilli > Lactobacillales > Carnobacteriaceae_A > JBHWPB01. Next base: position 4,935 of record JBHWPB010000155.1, read on the forward strand.
CGGATCGAGACCCAGACGTTCGTAAGACTCTTTCAAAACCCTACTGGCTAAGTCTGCTGCCGGAATATCCTTGAGCGTCCCGCCAAAATTCCCCATGGCTGTTCTTAAAGCTGATACTATCACTACATTTTTCATGATATTTCCCTTTCTCTGCTTATTTTTCCAAGAATACTACTTAAATTGCCACTTTTTCCGTTAAAATGAACCTTTTTAAAATCTTTGCATACTTTAACATTTATTTCTTAAATTATTGTTTAAATATGAAGTATTTTTTCTACGAAAAAACGGATCCATCAATTGAATGAATCCGCTATACAAGCTTAAGTCTGTATTAATGTTTAAGTTTGACGGCTGTAATTCTGCACATCTTCTTCCATCAGTTCTAGGAACTCATCGAAAGCCATGAGTTCTGTTTCCTCTTCACCATAACGGCGTACTGTAACTTGACCGTCGCTCACTTCATTGTCACCGAAGACGAGTTGATATGGGATCTTTTGAGTCTGAGCTTCACGAATCTTATATCCCATTTTTTCATTACGGTCGTCGATTTCAATACGAAAACCTGCTGCGTTTAACTTTTGTTTTAATTCTTTTGCGTAGTCATAGTGGTGGTCGACACTTACAGGAATAAGTACAGCTTGAACAGGTGCCAGCCACGTTGGGAAGGCTCCTTTGTACTCTTCTAAGAGATAAGCTACGAACCGTTCCATGGTTGAAATAACACCGCGGTGAATCACAACTGGTCGATGAGCATCTTCTCCGTCTTCCCCTACATAAGTAAGATCAAAACGTTCAGGGAGCAGGAAGTCAAGCTGAACAGTTGATAGAGTTTCCTCCAATCTGATTGCTGTTTTGACTTGTACGTCCAATTTAGGCCCATAGAAAGCTGCTTCTCCAATCGCTTCAACATAGTCAAAGCCCAGGTCATCCATTGTCTCTTTCAACATCGCTTCTGCATTTTCCCACATCTCATCATCATCAAAATATTTCTCTTTATTATCCGGGTCACGGTAGCTGAGTCGGAATTCGTAATCCGTGATATCGAAATCTTTATAAACTTCTAACATCAGCTTCATGACACGGGAGAATTCTTCTTTGATTTGATCCGGGCGCACAAAAATGTGAGCATCGTTCAATGTCATTTCACGGACACGCTGCAGACCGGATAAAGCTCCTGATTTCTCATAGCGGTGCATCATACCCAGTTCTGCAATACGGATAGGAAACTCACGGTAAGAGTGGACGTCACGGTCATAAATTTTCATGTGATGCGGACAGTTCATAGGACGTAAAACCAGTTCTTCTCCGTCGCCCATATCCATCGGGGGGAACATATCCTCGTGGTAGTGATCCCAGTGTCCTGAAGTTTTGTATAGCTCTGTGTCTGCCATAATGGGTGTGTAGACATGTTCATAACCCAGTTCAAGTTCTTTATCTACAATATAGCGTTCGATAATCCGGCGGACAGTTGCTCCTTTTGGCAGCCAGAACGGCAGGCCTGAACCGACATCCGGGTCGACCATAAAAATATCAAGCTCTTTGCCTAGTTTACGATGGTCTCTTTCTTTCGCCTCTTCGCGCATTTCCAAATATTCATCGAGCTCTTTCTGATTAAAGAAAGCTGTTCCGTAAACACGCTGCATCATTTTGTTGTCGGAATCACCACGCCAATATGCTCCGGCTACTGAAAGAAGCTCAAATGATTTGATATATCCTGTCGAAGGGATATGAATGCCTCTACAGAGATCGATAAAATCTCCTTGACGATAGAGAGAAATAATTTCACCTTCAGGAAATTCCTGAATCAACTCTTGTTTGTAAGGATCGTCTTTGAAAGTTTCCAGCGCTTCTTCTCGTGACACCACTTTCTTTTCGAATGGATAATCAGCATCAATAATCGCCTGCATCTCTTTTTCTATTTTAACAAAATCATCTTCACTGATATTATCTTCAGTATCCGTATCATAGTAGAAACCATTCTCTATAGTTGGTCCTACCCCAAAATTGATATCAGGGAACAGACGTCGCAATGCTTGTGCCATGACATGAGCAGTAGAGTGACGCAGGATATCTAAAGCTTCCTCGTCATCCTTTGTGATGATGCGTAACTCTCCATCTTCTTCTAAAGGTTGTTTGTAGTCCACGAGTTTGCCGTTGAATTCGCCGGCGATCCCAGCTTTTTCCAGCGATTTAGCAATATCACCTGCGACATCGAAAGTTGACGAGCCTTTTTCCATCTCTTTAATTGCACCATCTGGTAATTGAATTTTAATTACAGACATATTCATTCTCCTTTAATTTTAAATGCAAAAATCCCATTGAATAGCGTTATTCAATGGGACGTTGTGGTCGTGGTTCCACCCAAATTCAATAATATGAACTTTTTTAAGTACAGTCATATTATTCTTCATTACTCTGTAACGTAGAGAAACGTCTTATACTACTCGAATCGCATAAGCACTCTGAAGGGGTCAACCACATAAGTTTCTGGGACTTCTCACCATAGGTCCCTCTCTGCAAGAAAGACTTATAGGCTGTTGTCTTCATCTTCGTTTTGAATTCTGATTAATAAGATGATAGCATTATCATATTAATTTTGCAATTTAATTTTCAGCTTTATTAAAAAGGACAAACCCTTGTTTTTCGATGTCTAAAAGAATATTGTCACGCATCAGATTGTTTTTGTCAAAGTAATTGAGAACCTGGTTCGAAAAAGAGTCTGATCGTTGATTTTTTCGACGGGTATCGTAATAAGTCGTCATTTCTTGATCGTAATCTTCCAGTTCTTCCAGATAATCATCATACATCGGATAGCTGTCTTCTCCTACTCGATACTCTAAAGGCATTCGTGGTTTGAGTTCAGGATCATCATCTGGATAACCGAAACTTAAGCCTAGGATCGGCATCGTATAAGGAGGAAGTTCTAGAAGTTCAATGAGGCGCTGAGCATTATTCAAAACATTACCTATAAAATTTACACCTAGCCCAAGTGATTCCAAAGCGTTGGCTGTGTTTTGAGCAGAAAGATAGGTGTCAGCCAGGGCTTGGAAAAACTTGTCCATTGTCGGCTGTTTTTCGTCCAGCCCTTTAGCTTTTGCGATCTGATAATTTCTATGACAGTCTGCTACAAAGATGAAAAGCTCTGGAGCTCTGCCAATATAATCCTGGTTACCAATGTCAGCAATCACTTCTTTTTTATCTTGATCTTTCATGCGGATAATCGTTGCTTGCTGCATGCCGACACTTGTTGCTGTCCTCTGAAACACTTTTAATACTTCTTGAACTATCTCCTCTTCAACAGGCTTATCCTTAAAAAAACGTATGGTTCTGTGATCTAATTGTTGCTCGATTGTCTCGTTCACTCTACTCCTCCTACAAATTATACCTCACATAGATTCTCATCAGTAACGTCTGTTAGGCCCTTCCATGTAAACTTCTTCTGACAGGAATCTCACTCTCTCCATAATTCTTTTCGCTTTTAAAGGCTCTTCTTCGCCGCGCTGAGTGATAGAAAGGTGTCTTTCTAATTCTTTCATGGAAAAATTAGAAGTGAAAAACGTGGCTTTTTCATTCTGCATACGATATTGGAGAATGACCCCTAAAATATCATCCCGTATCCAGCTGGACATAGAGTCAGCACCTATATCATCTAAAATCAAAATTTCTGTGTTTTTTACAGCATCGACCTTGTCTCCTACTGAATTATCTCCAATCGCTTGTTTCATATCCACTGCAAAGGTCGGGAAATGTACTAAGACGCTTTCATATCCTAGTTTTGCAAGTTCGTAAACCATTGCTCCCATGAGATAGGTCTTTCCGATACCAAAAGATCCATAAAGATACATTCCTTCATGAAAAGCATGAGGATTCTTAATATAATTTTCAATAAACTCATAAGCTTTTTCTATGATAACTTCGCGTTCTGAAGTATACTCTAAATCACTCAGCGAAATACGAGCGATATCTTTCGGCATATGGAAAGAGTGGATACGAGATTGGATCGCTTTTTCTTTCTGATACTCCTTTGTTTCCTCCGTCGGAACATAGGTGAGATCGATGTGATTATTGCGAGCAATAAGCTTTGGGTAATAGCCTTTTGCAATTTTACTGCTATTGTTCTTAAAGTTTTCTTTTTCAGTCACAAATTCATGCACTTTTGCATGTCCTCGGATAATATTCTTTCGAGGAAGTTCTTCTTTATTTTCTTCTAAGAATGCTTGCACGTCTGGGTCAGAGAAGTCTTCTTTCATTAAAGCTAGGAGTTCGTCTGACAAGCCGCGACGTTCAATTTCTCGCTTCATTTGTTCGCTTAAATTAATCTCCACTATTTCCACCGCCCTCTCTGTACTTTCGTATTTTCTCTAGTCTTTCCTTGAATTTGTTTTTAGTTTCTTGATCCATCTGCTGAGCTTCTTTCTCCGGTGTTTCCTCTGCAGCATCTTCTTTTGCCCAGTCGGGTAAGACTTCTTTACGTACAGTTTGTTTAGAAAAAGAATTTCTTTTTTCCCACCTTTTTCTCGAAGCTTCTTTCTTTTCTTTAGCTTCCATAACAAACTTTTTAGATTGAGCCAAGGCGCTTTCGGGTGTATCTACTCCTTTTTTTATCCAATCGTTTACAATAGAGTAAAGATAATTTTCACCGATAAAGAGGCTGTTGTCCTGCTGGACCAAGACATAGTGGATCAAAATATTGATGACAGGATCTTTCAACCGAGTTTGACTGACTAGCTCAGTAACGAAAATTCTCTCGCTTTTAGTCGCTTTCGTTCCTTGAGCTCTTTTAATTTTTTCCAGGAATTTCATCGGATTATTTTTTTCACTCGAACGAATGATGCTGATCTCCTTATCATTCAACCCTTGCTTCTTTAATTCTGCTTGTCGTTCTTTTTCTGAGACATGCATGGTTTGATCGTATTCCGTCACGACATCAGCTAATGTACTTTTAGACTGAGTCTGTCCTTTTCGACTCATAGCCTTATGTACATTATCTTCAAGTTCTTTTACCTCTAAATCACCTGTTTTGATATCACTTGCTTCTAAAACAAAATTTTCCATTTCTAATTCATCTATTCCGTAAAGATTATGAAGAGTCAAAATACTATTTTTAATCTCTCTATTTTCTAAGGAATGTTTATTAATAAACCGCCTAGAGACCTTGTCTATGAAAAATTCCCAGTCGAAGGAGCTGCTGTCTATATCAATATTGAAGTTCTCGCTGTTTATTTCTTGGCTTGATTGCTCAATTTGTCTATCCTTTTGGAGGGCAGTCTGCGTAGGTTTAAAACGGAAAACTTCTGTGAATGATTTTGAAACATCTTCGAAACCATCGTCTTCGTTTTTCGGGAAAAAGTCTCTCTCGAGTCCATGACGGATTCTCTGATAGTTAGTCTCACCTACTGTTTCAAATAGAGTGAGCCTTAATACAGATC
>JBHWPB010000156.1:0-3810 GCA_043424675.1 Carnobacteriaceae bacterium
CCGTAAAATAACAAAGGAGTCCAGATGAAGAGTAGAGATAATTTTTATTTAGAGTTGAGAACCCATTATTTAACAGTACCTTATTTAGATGAAAAAAGAAGAATCCGTGTCCTGCTTCCGAAACACTATAAAATCAACACCTCAGTAAATTATCCTGTTGTCTATTTTCATGATGGACAAAATGTCTTTCACAGTCATGAGTCATTCAGTGGGCACTCGTGGAAGACGATCCCGGCATTAAAAAGGAATCCCACTCTTCCTCAGATGATACTGGTAGGGATAGACAATGACGGTATGAACCGCATGAATGAGTACACCCCGTGGGAAATGAGTGGGGCTCCTCCGTCTGAAGAAGTTTATAAAGGTGGCAAGGGATATGAGTACGCCAAATTTGTCATGGATAAGGTAAAGCCTTTCATCGACCAAACCTATCGCACCAAATCTGAGGAAAAATATACCGCCATGATCGGTTCCTCGCTTGGTGCCAACATCTCAGTATTTATGGGGTTGGAGTACAAAAATAAGATTGGACGTTTAGGCATTTTTTCGCTGGCTAATTGGATGAATGCTTCATCCTTTGCCTCCTACATAAAAGATAAAAAAATGAACCCGCATCAATTAATCTATATTCAAGTCGGCACAGAAGAAGGCAGTCATCCAGATCAGGACATAAAGAAGACTATGCATCAGACCTATATTGATGGTACATTGAACTATACGAGACAACTTGTTCAGAAAGGCCTGCCCATTGAGAATATTAAGTTAAATATAGGTGCTGGAGAAACGCATACGGAACAAGTGTGGGCACAGCGCCTGCCAGAATGTTTAAAATTCTTGAGCCAGAACTGGTAAATTATGTCCCTCAAAAGTAACTTGTAACTTTTATTGGTGTAAGAACTGAGAAATATTTAAAAGTTGCTTGTTGAAAAAAATAAATTGCTAAAATTCTCTCGAAACCTTTATGAAAAAAGAAGCAGCATCCTGCGAGGAGCTGCTTCTTTTAATAGCAATTAAGCAATTATGATATTTATTTTTCAAAAGTCCCTTTTACCAAGGCTTCTGAATCTTGCACCATCACTTGCCCCTTTGCAAGGACGGTTTCTATGTCTAGAGAATTTTCCTCTAATAAAAGGATATCCGCATCATAGCCTTCTGCTAAATGACCTTTGTATCCGAATTTCAGGACACGCGCCACATTAGATGTGACAGCAGGCAGGGCTGTTTCTAAAGGAATCTCGCCATTTAAGACCGCATCCTTTATCCCGACGATAAGAGCTTGCGAAGAGGCAACTCCAATTCGCAAGAAATTCCCTTCAGCATCAAATCGCGGCAGTGAGCCCTGACCATCTGAAGACATGGTGATATAATCGTGAGAAATACCTTCATCGAGTAACTGCTGTAAGATCATTCTGAACGGCAATTCTCCGTCCATTTCATAGGCTTGCTCTGGATTTTCATTTCCTGTGACGTCAATCGTCCCACCCATAGAAGCAAACTTTATCCCCTCATTTACTAATTCTTGACTGCGTCCGATATGAGTCGGGTAAAAGGTGGTGATCGGAATATCGGTCTCTTCCAAAGCCTGGAAGATAAATTTCAATCGGTCTTCTCCCGGTCCGACATGGATATTGACCACTCCAGCCTTCCCAGACAACAGCCCTCCGACACGTGCGTCCGCACAAGCATGGGCAAATTGAGCAAAAGTCGGTGCTCCATTTCTATGATCAGCAATCGCAATTTCTCCGATTCCAATTGCTTTATCGATCACTAAAATATCTTTGATAATGGAATCTGTAACAGTCTTGACAGGCAAACGATAATTGCCGATGTACACGTAAGTTGAAAGACCCTCTATTTCTAAAGCGTGCGCTTTTGAGATTAATGCTACATCATCGCGGCCTTCTCCATCGGTCCCTAATAAACCACAAGCTGTCGTTACGCCCGCTGTTGTTAAATCTGTGAGCTGTACTTCTGGCGTCCGATTTTGGTACCCATTTTCCCCGCCGCCTCCGAGGAAGTGAAAGTGTCCATCGATGAAGCCTGGGACTGCGAGCTTTCCGCGCCCATCGAGCTCTTCAACCTCTACACCTGTTGCTGAAACATCAAGATGATCTTCAATAGCTATAATTTTGTCATTCACTGTTAAAATATCTTTAATTCCGATAGGTTCGGGCGTATAAACGTCAGCTTGGCGAATTACCTTAAAAGTCATTCTATTCCTTCTTTCTATTGATATCCAAAGGCAATGGCAACAAAGATAGATAGGGAGCCGAGTATAAAGAGAAAAACCATGAGCGGTCCTGAAAACTTCGTCCAATCTGACCAATTGACACGTGCAGCTGCTAAACAGCCAACAAGTGAAGCGGAGACGGGTGTGAAAGCGTCCATAAAACCTGATCCCAGCTGGAAGCAGAGAACAGCTACTTGGCGGCTTACCCCTATGATATCTGAAAGCGGCGCCATAATCGGCATTGTGAGTGCTGCTTGGCCAGAGTTAGAAGTAACAAATAAGTTAAAGATTGATTGGAAAATATACATGAACCAAGCGCCGAGATACTGAGGAACACCTTGAAGTGCGTTACCTACTGAATAGAGAATCGTATTCATTGCCGAGAATTGACCCGCATCGGAACCACCAAGAGTGAGTAAAATACCTTGTGCCATTCCTACGACCACTGCCGTCGGTGCTAAATCTCTGACTCCATCTTTAAAGGAATAAGCTAAATCATTGATTGACATCTCCTCTAAATTAAAAATAACACCAGTAATGCCTGCTACAAGTCCCATTACGAAAAATTGACCGGCTAATTCTGGTACAGAATAACCGTGTGCCATTACTCCGTAAACAATCCAGACCAAGCCAAGTAATAGTTCGATTAAAACTATTTTGTGCCCGAGGTTAAATTCGAATGCAGCTGGATCTTGTTCAGCTACTTGGCTTCTAAAATACTCGTCTGTATGATAGGTTGGAGATTTTGTCGGATTTCTTTTGATGTAACGCGCATATAACATAATAAATCCACAAGCTAAAATAGAAATGACGACCCATAAGAAAATACGATACCCTGCTCCAGACAGAGCGGGAAGCCCCGCAATTCCTTGTGCAATCGCGATGGAGAAGGGAGACATCCAGCTTGTCGCATTCCCTATCTGAGATGCCGCAAAAGTGACAGCGACTGCTGTGATCCCATCGTAACCTAAAGCAATAGAAAAAGGCGCAATAATCATCACAAAAGGAATAACTTGTTCAGAAGCGCCGAATGTTGCCCCAGCAAATGAAAACATAAAAAAAATAAGTGGCAGAGCGAGTTTATCCATATTTTGAGCCGAATTGACAAAGGCATAAATCCCTGCATCAATTGCACCCGTCTTCATGATCATTCCAAAAGAACCACCAACTACTAAAAGCAAAGCGACGATACCAACAGCGGCTCCATAGCGGTCTCCTCTCACTAATCCTTCAAAGATATAGTTGAGCCAACCGTAGCCGCCCGTATCTTCCGTTCCCCACAGCTCAGCTGTTTTTGTCAACTGTGTAGAAGTGTCGTAAATTTCATCGCCATACATTTCGTAAAGTTCAGACTCTTCCAGACCGATCTCTTCCAGCTCTTCTAAGGTTACTGTATCCTCATTCGCTAGGACAAGGTTTAACTCCTCCTGGCTGACTTCCACAGTTTCCAGTGCTTGCTCATCACGAGCCAATTCTTGCAAGTTTTCTTGCAGAACATCCTGTTGAATTGGATGTGCGTAACGGAAAGAACCCGGTTCAAGAACAGTACGGGTAATGGCTCCCCCGCTTCCATCATACGG
>JBHWPB010000157.1:0-6739 GCA_043424675.1 Carnobacteriaceae bacterium
AATAGCGAGAGACAATAACCATCCTTTCGTGGATATTCCACATTTATGGATGGCATATTTATTGAACAATAAAAATGTGCGCACCCGGTATGAAGCAGTAAATCAGAATCCTGAATTTTTAGAAAAATACGTGTCAGGTCAAATTGAGACATTGGACACCGACAAAGAACAAGTTCAATTATTCGACACCCAAGTGAGTATAACCTTAAAAGAAGTGTTAGAGCAGGCAGATAAATTATCTGAATTATTAGGAAACGGTGAGCTGAGTGTTGATATGACACTCATTGCGCTGATGGATATTGATAACCCTGTGACAACTTATCTTCGCAAAAAGAATATTACCAAAGCAGAGATCATCTATGAAACCGAAAAAGTCCGTGGAGGGAAAACGAGAACTCAAAACAACAAGAGAAACAGAACTGCCAGAAGTATAGTGGACCCAAGTGCTGACCAAGAAAGGGCTGCTAAAACGATTACTCAAGAATTTGAAGAATCTGACACAGGTTTAGAAGAATATGGCGTCGACCTCGTTGAGGAGTATCGAAGAGGCGACCAGAGTCCCGTTATCGGTCGTCACAGAGAGATCAATGATATGATTCGAATTTTATCTCGGCAGACTAAAAACAATCCTATTCTTATTGGAGAACCTGGAGTAGGAAAGACCGCTATTGTGGAAGGACTGGCTCAACGAATTGTAGAAAACGATGTTCCAAATCACCTCAAAGATAAAAAGATTTTCTCTCTAGATATGGGATCATTGATTGCTGGAGCTTCTTTTCGAGGCGAATTCGAACAGCGTTTGAAGGCGATCTTAGACCGTGTAAAAGAGAGTGAAGGCGAGATTATTTTATTCATCGATGAGATCCACACCATCGTGGGTGCAGGAGATTCTGGCGGAGGAATGGACGCAGGTAATCTGCTCAAGCCTATGTTGGCTCGCGGAGAAGTTCGGACAATCGGTTCGACAACCATTGATGAGTATCGCCAATATTTTGAAAAAGATAAGGCCCTAGATCGCCGTTTCCAACGTATATACGTCGAGGAAACAAGCCGTCAAGAAACGATCACAATCTTAAGGGGCCTGAAGGACACCTTTGAAAAGTATCATCAGGTTGAAATAGAAGATAATGCTTTAATCGCTGCAGTAGATTTGGCAGAGCGCTATATCACTGATCGCCATCTGCCTGATAAAGCCATAGACTTGATTGACGAAGCAGCAGCTCTGCAGAAAGTAGAGCGTACTTATGTTCCACAGGAAGTAGAGAAAGCCAAACGGGAAGTTGATCGGTTGACATTTGAAATCGATAGCCTCAAGCTCGATGACAGTATTGAGAGTGAGGCTGAGCTTGAAATCATCGAAGAAGAATTAGAAAATTGGCAGAAGAAATATAGAGAGTTATCTGATAACTGGGATATCGAACAAGAACTTATGCTGGAACTCCAGCAACTGACTCAAGCTCTCGATGAAAGTTACGAAGACCTTTCAGAAGCGCGTGCTAATTATGAAGCAGATAGTATTGTTGATTTAGAAGAAACTATTATACCAGGATTAATGGAAGAAAAAGGAAATACTTTGAAAGAGTTAGAAGAATTAGAAACAGAAAGTCTTCGTTTAATGGAAAATAAAGTGACAGTAGACGAAGTAGCTAATATTGTAGCTCGGCAGACTGGTATACCTGTCAATAAGATGATGCAGGGAGAACGTGAGAAATTGCTGGTCCTGAGTGACAACTTAAAATCTGAAGTCATTGGACAAGATGAAACAGTGGAAATTCTTTCAGAATCTATTTTAAGAGCTTATGCTAATGTGCAGGATCCAGATAAACCGATAGGATCATTTCTCTTTCTCGGACCGACAGGAGTAGGGAAGACGGAGTTGGCTAAAAAATTGGCGCTTAACTTGTTCGACTCAGAAGATAAAATGGTCCGCATCGATATGAGTGAGTATATGGAAAAACACAGCGTCTCACGGCTCGTAGGGGCTCCTCCAGGCTATGTGGGCTTTGAAGAAGGAGGACAGCTGACAGAAGCTATCCGCCATGATCCCTATAATATTGTTCTTCTGGATGAGATTGAGAAAGCGCATGAAGATGTTTTTAACATCTTACTGCAGGTACTGGACGATGGGCGGTTGACCGATTCTTCAGGCCGCACCGTCGACTTTACAAATACTGTCATCATTATGACAAGTAATATCGGTTCGCAGTATCTATTAGAAGAAATTACCAACAGCGGGGGAATATTAGACTCGACACAGGAAAAAGTGTTGAGAGAATTGCGCGCTACTTTCCGACCAGAATTCTTGAATAGAATCGATGAGGTGCTCCTCTTTTCTCCATTATCTATAGGAGTTATTAAAGGGATTATGGAGATCCAGTTAGAAGAGCTAGCTACGAGATTAGAAAACCAAGGAATCCTTCTAAAGATCAGTGACAAAGCCAAAGAATGGATCGCTGAAGAATCTTATGATCCCACATTTGGAGCACGGCCTTTAAAAAGATTTATCACGACTCATATTGAAACACCAATAGCTAAAATGATTATTGGAGAAGATATGGAAAAAGCTCAAGGTATTCAAATCGATTTCGAAGAAAACGAACTTACCTTCACCTTAGTCATATAATAAGAGAGAGAAGCTCCCATTTATTTTATAGTATGGGAGTTTTTGTCTGTATAGAAATTCAATGATTTAAGTTATGATAAGAACTACAGAGAAAGGAGCAGCCTATGGCTTATATACCTTTGCATGTCAAGAGTCATTATGAATTACTTGAGAGTACACTCAGCGTGAAAGATATCATTTACTTGGCAAAGAACAATAGACTCTCTTCTATTGCTATGGCAAATAAAACGATGTATGGGATGGTAAAATTTTATCAAGAAGCAACAGAACAAGATATAAAGCCCATTATGGGCCTGGAAGTTAAAGTTTCTCTTGATAAAACCACTCCCGATGACTCTTCATCATTGTTTGTCTATGCAAGAAACGAGAGCGGATACAAGCATCTCATCCAATTATCCAGCGAGACAATGACTGCAGAAAAAATAATTCCTTTAAAGGATGTTTTGGCTTTGAGTGATGGGTTGATATTTGTTATTCCAAGTCGCGAGAATCAACTATACGAGTGGCTAGATGCCGGAGAAAGTAAAAAATCAATAGAGCTCTTAAGGGAAGTGAAATCAGCAACTCCAGCTCATCATTGCTTTCTTGGTGTAGATATTTTGCATACCACGAGAGAATTTATCGACTTGCAAAAAGAAGTTTCAAAACTATCTGGTTTACCCTTGCTTGCTTTTGATGAAATTCGTTCCAGTCATCCACAGAATACATTGATTCTTGATATTTTAGGGGCGATTAAAAGCAGAGAAACTCTTGACTCTGAGAGACTGTCAGAAACTCAGAGTTCATTTCCAGCTTTCCAATTCTTAGATAGCTTAGAAAGAAAATATGAAGAATATGATTTATCTCAAGCAGTAGCAGCCACTGAAAAAATAGCAGATAATATCCATGCGGAGATCAAATTTGGCCAACATTTGTTACCAAAATATCCTCTTCCAGAGGGCGAAAGCAGTGATGATTATCTGACAAACATCAGTGAAAGAGAACTTCAAAAGAGGATCGAAAATCCAGATAATACTTACGTCAAAAGACTTGAAAAAGAATTAGACGTCATCAAACGGATGGGTTTTTCAGATTATTTTCTTATTGTATGGGATGTTGTAGCTTATGCTAAAAAGAATGGCATACAGACAGGAGCGGGTCGGGGTTCGGCTGCTGGTTCACTTGTCGCTTATGCTTTAGGAATCATTGAAGTCGATCCTATTAAATATCATCTTATTTTTGAACGTTTCCTCAATGAAGAACGTTTTTCGCCTCCTGATATCGATTTAGACTTCCCAGACAATAAAAGAGAAGAGATCATTGATTATCTCCAAAACCGCTACGGCAGTAAAAATGTCGCCCAGATTATTACCTTCGGCAGGATGGGGGCCAAGCAGAGTCTGCGCGATGCCGGACGCAGCTTAGGACTCAGCCAGGCTCAGCAATCAGAATGGTCTCGAACGATCCCTTCACAACCGGGTATTACCCTAGAAGATGCTTATCGGGAATCAAAAAGTTTACAGAAATTAGTAAATAAGAGCAAATGGAATAAAATTTTTTTCAGTGTCGCCAGGCAGTTAGAGGGCACTCCTAGAAACATATCTACCCATGCTTCAGGTCTGATTATTCACGACGACCCTCTGGTGGAGAAAATACCTGTCCAAGATGGCGGATCAAGCCTTCTTCAGAGTCAGTATGAAATGGATGATTTAGAAGAGATCGGCTTATTAAAGTTTGATGTTTTGGGGCTTCGTAACTTGACTATTTTGGCTGACGCCAAGGAGAATGTCCATCGATATGAAGACGCAGCATTAGACTATGGAGACATTCCACTGGATGATTCAGAAACAATCGAAATCTTTCAAGAAGCAGATACTCTAGGTATTTTCCAATTTGAATCTGACGGTATTCGGCGTGTTTTAAAACAGTTGCAGCCTACTACTTTTGAAGATATCGTGGCTGTCAACGCACTCTACCGCCCAGGGCCGATGGGACAAATTTCTCATTATATTGACAGAAAGCATGGAAAAGAAGAAGTGACTTACCTTCATGAAGATTTAGAGGAAATTCTTTCAGTTACGAATGGTATTATGATTTATCAAGAACAAGTCATGCAGGTCGCGTCTAAAATCGCTGGCTTTACCATGGGAGAAGCAGATTTGCTCCGGCGGGCTATGGGAAATAAGGATCATCACATCATTGCTGAAAATAAGCAAAAATTCAGAGAGGGAGCGTTGAAGAAGGGTTACAGTGAAGAATTTATTGAGCAAATTTATCATCTGATTGACCAGTTTGCAGATTACGGCTTTAACCGTTCACATGCTGTGGCTTATTCTATGATTGCTTTTCAACTTGCTTATATCAAAGCTCATTACCCTGCTGCCTTTTACGCTGCTTTACTTAATTCTTCTAATCAAGGTAAGTACAAAGTCATTGTTCCAGAGGCAAAGAAAAAGGGTATCTCTTTTCATTCGCCAGATGTCAATTCCAGTGAGAAAGGCTTTATCGCTCAAGAAAACAAAATAATTTTCGGATTGGATCATATTAAAACCTTATCACGCGGCCTGGCAGATGAAATTATTCGCGAGAGAGAAAATGGCAAATATCCAGATTTCATTCAATTTATTTCTCGTATACATCCGAAGCACTTAAAAGAAGATGATGTCGAGGCCTTAATTTATTCGGGTAGTTTTGATTCTTTGGGCATGACGCGCGGCAAGTTGATTTACAATTATCCTTCTGTCTTAAAAAGTGTGCAGTTAAAAAATAAAGAGAGAAATCAAACGGCACTAGGTTTGGTTATGACCCCCTACCTTAAAGAGAGTTCAGATCTGCCTTTAAGAGAGAAACTAGAAAAAGAAAGAGAATATTTAGGTCTGATCGCTTCTCATCATCCCAGTGAAAATTTTGATGAACTCAGGTTTGAAAGTGATGTACCTTATACTCTTGAAGCGACTATGCAGAAAAAGATAACGCTGCTTGGAACACTATTTGATCTAGAAAAAATCCGTACGAAAAAAGGAGAGACGATGGGAGTAGGTATTTTATCTGATGAATTAGGAATTTTGTCTCTCACCTTGTTTCCAGAAGAATATCGCAAACTTATCAAAGGGTTGAAAGAAGGACAGACGTATCTCTTTAAAGGTGACATGAATCAGCACAAGGGACAAAAGCAATTGATTATCACCGATATAAAATACTTAGATAAAGAAGCTTACTCCAAGCGAATTTTCGTTAGAATAACAGAAAATAGACAAGATATAGGCGATAAATTGAAGAAATTAACAGCAAGACATACAGGACTCTCTAAGTTTTTTATTTACGTTGAAACTACAAAAGAAACCTACAAAAACCGCCATCGAGTTGAAATTAATTCACATTTATTAAAAGATTTGATTGATAACTTTGGTGAAGAGAATGTAGCGGTGGTGGATAAAAGTGAGGAGAAGTAATCGTCAGCTTTATCATGAAACCAAACGTGTGTTGCTATAAGCGACTTTCTTTCAGTAAAATGATAAAATAATCTTGGTGCAGCCTATAAAAAAGTGAGGATATGAAAAATGAAAAAAATAGGGGTCTTAACAAGTGGTGGAGATTCTCCTGGAATGAATGCAGCTATCCGTAATATTGTTTTACATGGGATGAGTAATAATATTGACGTTTATGGTATTCGTTATGGTTTTAAAGGGCTGGTAGCAGGTGATTTATATAAATTGAAACGCGATGATGTTTCTAACATTATAGGTCGCGGCGGGACTATTCTCTATTCTTCGCGCTATCCAGAATTTAAGGAAAGAGAAGTTCAATTAAAGGCTATCGCCAATTTGAAGGAGATGGGTATTGAAGGGCTGGTTACAATAGGCGGTGACGGAACTTATCGTGGAGCGTTGGAATTATCAAAGTCAGGCTATCCCGTCATTGGTCTTCCAGGCACCATCGATAACGATCTTCAAGATACGGATTATACGATAGGCTTTGATACGGCGGTTGTAACAGCAGTAGAGGCGGTCGACAAAATAAGAGATACTGCCACGAGCCACGAGCGCTTATTTGTCATTGAAGTGATGGGGCGCCACGCAGGAGACATCGCTTTCTGGACAGGAGTGGCGACTGGAGTAGATAAAGTGATTATTACGG
>JBHWPB010000158.1:0-35433 GCA_043424675.1 Carnobacteriaceae bacterium
CTGTCTATCGGCTTAGCCAGCTATTCAATTGTTGGAATAACGTTTGTTTATGCATATTTATCGCTCTCTCTTTTAATATTAAATATATTTTAACTGATATTTATTTTATGTCAAGACTTATTTGAAAGAGCCAAGCAAAGAATTGTGCTTCCTTACAATTTTTACTATGGTAGGTATAGGTATAAAAGAATAATGGAGGGAATCTATTGAAAAAGATAATAGAAAAAGAATTCCAAGTTGCTGCAAATCAAACCGCTCTAAAAGTAGGCTCAGGAGATTTAGAAGTTTTATCAACGCCAATTCTCATTGCATTTATGGAAAATACTGCATGGTCTCTTGTTTCAGATAATTTAGAAGAAGGTGATACAACTGTGGGGATAGAAATGAACATGAGTCATCAAGCCCCATCTGCAGTTGGAGAAAAAATACTAGTCGAAGCTAAGTTAATAGATCAGAATAAGAATATTTTGATCTTTGAGATAAAAGCGCAGAATGAAAGCGAAGATATCATCGCGACAGGAGAGCATAAACGCGCTATAGTTCATGCAGATACATTTATGGAAAATATCTAAGGTCTTTTCGTACCAAAAAAATAAAGTGAAAAAAGGTTCGCATCTGCGAATCTTTTTTATTTTAAAGAGATGGTGTTAAAAAAACGTATCTTCTTACTGGACGAGTAAAAGGAGGAAAAGTATGGATACAATTAAAGAATGGCTGACCGAAAATAAAGAATACATACCATGGGGAATTGTCGCTGCTTTACTTATATTTCTATTGGCAAGCTCGTTAGCACAAGATACAGAAGATGAAATGGACCAATCAAATCTTCCAGAAGAATTATTTTATGAAGAGGAAAGCGATAGATCCGAACAGGCACAAGTTGAAGAAACGTCTTCTGAAGAAACAGAAGAGAGTGAAAATAATGAACCTCAACATATATTTGTAGACATTAAAGGAGCGGTACAAGCACCAGGGGTATACGAGATGGCGAATGGCGATAGACTGGTAGACCTTATAGATAAAGCTCAAGGATTCAATGAAGAAGCTGATCCCACACAGATTAACCTCGCCCAAAAAATAGAAGACCAAATGATGGTCTATATTCCTAAAGAAGGAGAAGTTGTAGAAGAAAATTTAATGCCAGCTCCTCCTGCCTCTGACTCTGCAGAAATATCAGGAAAACAAGAGGGAGTCGTCAATATAAACACAGCAGATATCAGCGGCCTCATGTCATTGAATGGAATTGGAGAAAAGAAAGCTCAGTCTATTCTAGATTATCGTGAAGAAAATGGTTCATTCCAAACGATAGAGGATATCAAGAATATATCAGGAATCGGAGACAAAAGTTTTGAAAATATCAAAGACTCTATTACTGTATCAGACTGAGGTAGGGTGAAGGAATGAAAGGCTACCTTATTTTTCCGATATTCTTATTTTTTTCTTATTTTCTCATCCTGTTGTCTCAAGGACATTGGGTGACTATCCTTCTATTTTTAATATGGTTCTTGAGATGTAGTCGGACTCCTTTTTTGAAGGAAATATTAATTGTGTTCATATTTCTAATTCTTCTCACTTATCTTCCCCTACGTTATCATTTCACAACAGAGAGTACCTTAACAGGCGATGAGAATGAATTTTATGTCATTCCTGACTTAACTACTATGAGAGTTGATGGTGATAAGCTTCAATTTTATGGCAGTATCAAAAAAGGGGAACGAGAAGAAAGGCTTGTCTTTTTTTATCGTTTACAATCTGAGGAAGAGAAAAACAAATATATAAATTATACGAAAGCAGTGCCATTAATAGTAGAAGGACAGCTAGAGCTGCCCCAGCCTAAAAGTAATTTTCATCAGTTCGATTATAAAGAATACCTCAATAGAAGACATATTTTTTGGACACTCGAAGTCTCTTCGATCAATGAGGGACAGTCTTCAGTTATACCATGGAAACTTAAATGGTCCAGTTGGAGAGTTTCTTTGACATATTGGGTCAAGGAACATATTCCAAGTCTTACAGGAGACTATATTCTTACTCTACTGTTAGCCGATAGTCAATATCTGGATGAGAATGTTCGAAGTCATTATTCAAATCTTGGTATTATCCACTTATTAAGTATCTCTGGAATGCATATCCACTTTTTTATCGACAAAATACGTTATGTTTTATTGCGGGGAGGTGTCAACAGAGAGTGGCTCCCGTTCATATTTATCTTTACTCTCCCTTTTTATGGCTTATTATTAGGATTTGGAGTAAGTATTTTCCGAGCAGTCGTTCAAAATATATTGAAGAATTTGAACAGTATTAGAGGTCACCCCCTGACTACGCTTGATATCTGGAGTATCACTTTAGTTTTATTTTTATGTTTTAAACCTTTGTTGGTAGCTGAAGCGGGTTTTCAGTTTAGTTTTTCGCTTAGCTTATTTCTTATTTTGTTTACTCAATCCGAATTCAAGAAAAAGATTCCAGAAAAATACGAGAATATGGTACTGACTCTTTTTATCAGCATCTTCTCACTCCCGATTCTTACTTATCACTATTTTGAATTCCCCTGGCTGACTACATTGGCTAACCTCATCTTTGTACCGCTCTTCAGTTTATTTGTTCTACCGGGACTGACATGCATATTTTTACTGTCATTTTTATTTTCTGAGAGATCTGCTTTTTTATTATTGGTTAAGCTCTCTAATATTTTCTTGGAAATACTAGAAAAATTTATCCATACTTTATCTGCTTTTCCTTTCATAAATATTATTACTGGGAGATTATCTCCTTTTATGCTCTTTGTCTTATGTGTCAGCATCTATTTCTTTTTATACAGTTTTCAGGAAATTGAAAAATATAAAAACAATTTATTAGTTTTGAGTTCAGTTTTTATAGGTTTATCTCTTGTGTCTAATCAGATAATATGGAAAGATGAGGTCTTGATGATTGATATTGGGCAAGGTGATAGTTTTCTAATAAAGAAAAAAGAAGGGCAGGAGAATATTTTAATTGATACCGGAGGAGGATTGAGCTTTGAAACAGAAGAATGGCAGATTCAAAAAGAAACTTATTCTGCAGGGAGGAACATCCTTATTCCAGTATTGAAGTCAGAAGGTATCAGTGTACTAGACAAAGTGATACTGACGCATGCAGATGCTGATCACTCAGGAGAGATTCATACATTATCTGAAGAAGTTAGAATAAAAGAACTACTGGCTTCTAAACAGACGCTAAAAAACGCTTCTGTGAAAGAACAATGGCTCGCTCTCAAACGTAACCAAGATACAAGAATAACTATTATTCCACCAGCTTTAACCCATAACCCTACAATTAACCAGCTGGGCTGGGTTTTATGGCCGATAGAGGAAAGGAATGGAGATGAAAATGAACATTCCCTGGTTATCTATGCTAAAATTAGCAATGATTATTGGTTGTTTACGGGAGATATCTCACAGCAAGCAGAGCGTCAATTGTTAGAAGTATACCCCAACTTAAAAGTTGACAATCTTAAAATAGGACATCATGGAAGCAGAACTTCTACGGCTCCTGAATTTTTGCGTGGTATGCAGGTAGAAAAAGCCCTTATTTCTGCTGGAAGAAATAATCGTTTTAACCACCCACATGAAGAAGTTTTAGATGCTTTAAGAGAAGAAGATATTGAGGTCTATCGAACGGATCAAGAAGGAGCTATTCGCTTCATTTATGGTTCAGGAGAAAGAGATCCGTACATAGAAAGCGTTAGAAAAGGAGATAGAAAATGAAGGTTAAATCCTTTTTAGAGAACTTAGAGAAAGATAATTTTCCTCCCGTTGTTTTTGTACAAGGCAGCGAAGAGTATTTACACGCCCTGGTAAAAGAAAAAGTAATGAAGCTTATGTTGAGGGATGATAGGAATGAGTTTAATTTTGGAGCTTTTGACATGGAAACGACTTCCTTAGACCAAGCATTAGAAGAAGCAGAATCCCTTCCGTTTTTCGATCCTTTTCGTCTTCTCATGATTGAAAATCCTTATTTTTTAACAGCGGAAAGATCAAAAGCAGATATAGATCATGATGTGGACTGGCTCATAGAATATGTAAAGAACCCTGCTGATTTCACTTATCTTATTATTTTTGCGCCCTATGAAAAAGTAGACGGCAGAAAAAAGATAGTAAAAACATTAAAGAAAGAAGCTGTTGTCATCGATGCTAACCCTCTTTATGAAAATGAGATAAAAGATTATGTTGTGTCATATCTAGCAGAAGACGACTATAAAATAACGCCTCAAGGGTTAGAACGACTATTGCAGCTCTCAGACGCTCAAATAACCAAGATAATGGGGGAATTAGAAAAGTTAAAAGTTTATAAGATTGAAACTAAAGAAATAACTGCAGAAGACGTGGAGACTTTAGTACCGATTCAACTGGAACAGAATGTTTTTGAGCTCAATGATTTAGTCTTGAAAAGAGATGTAGAGGGAGCTCTTACTCTGTTTCAGGATTTACTTCTGCAAGGCGAGGACCCTATCAAGCTTATTGCTCTGATGTCCTCGCAATTTCGAATTCTGCTTCAATCTAAAATACTGAAAGAAAAAGGCTATCAACAAAACGAAATGGCGAAGGTTCTAAAAGTTCACCCTTACCGTATAAAAATAGCCTTGCAACAAGTAAAATATTTTCCCAAGCATATTTTATCTGCTGCTCATCGCGGTTTAATTGATGCAGATTATCAGATCAAATCTGGAAAGATAGATCCAGAAGTACAATTTGAACTGTTTGTTATCCAGTTTTCTGATAAAGAATTGCAAAGCAATTTATAAAAAAAGTTTGCTGATCTATTTTATAACAGTATGAATTTGATAAAAATTAATCCAATCTTGTAAAATAAAATTTATTGCTAATCAATATTATCTCTGATATAATTACCTTCGTTGACGATTCTGATGAAGAATCACTAAGTTTATGCAAGGAGGTTTTGACATGGCAAATTTAAAATCAGCCACTAAAAGGGTAAGACAGAATGAAAAAGTTGAAGAGAGACAACAATCTCAAAGAAGCAGAATGAAATCTGCAGTTAAAAGATTTGAAACGGCTGCTGGCGAAAAAGCTGACAATCTTGAAGAATTGCATGATAACGCAATTCAATCAATTGATAAAGCATATTCGAAGGGTTTAATCCACCAAAATAAAGCAAACCGTCAAAAATCAAGAGTGTCGAAATTGTTTAACGACGCAAACTAAGAAAGAACAGAGGCATATAAAGTCTCTGTTTTTTGTTTGTAAAATAACAGTCCAGCTCTTCCTTTCGTGATAAAATTTAATAGAACAAGAAGTTATATATGGAGGCGACCAAAATGGCGATAGCATCACAAAATTTTAAAGTTGTATCGGAATACGAGCCAAATGGCGACCAGCCGGAAGCCATTAAAAAAATATCTGAAAATATAAAAGGTGATAAAAAAGAACAGATTTTATTAGGAGCTACTGGGACCGGAAAAACCTTTACCATGGCGAATATTATTGAAGAAGTACAAAAACCGACTCTCATCATGGCGCATAACAAAACGTTAGCGGGACAGTTGTACAGCGAATTTAAAGAACTGTTTCCCAACAACGCTGTTGAATTTTTTATTAGTTATTATGATTATTACCAACCTGAAGCTTATGTTCCCCAATCAGATACGTTTATCGAAAAAGAAGCAAGTATCAACGATGAAATTGACAAATTACGTCACTCCGCAACGAGTGCTTTGATCGAAAGAGAAGATGTTATCGTTGTTGCTTCAGTATCCTGTATTTACGGATTGGTTAATCCTCAAAACTATAGAGACCATCTGCTCTCACTCCGTGTTGGAATGGAAGTCGGACGCGATAGTTTATTGAGAAAGCTTGTCTCAATGCAGTTTGAGAGAAATGATATTGATTTCCAGCGCGGCCGTTTCCGAGTCAGAGGAGATATTGTTGAAATTTATCTGCCCTCTCGAGAGAGTGAAGCGGTCAGAGTTGAGTTTTTTGGAGATGAAATTGACCGTATTCGCGAAATTGATGTGCTAACGGGGGAAGTAAAGGCAGATCTATCCCATACTTTAATCTATCCAGCCACTCACTTTATAACTTCTCAAGAACAAACCCGGAAAGGTGTTGCCACAATAGAAGAGGAGTTAAAGGAAAGGTTAGAGGAATTGCGCTCAGAAGGTAAATTGTTAGAAGCGCAGCGTTTAGAACAGCGAACAAACTACGATATTGAAATGTTGTTAGAAATGGGTTATTGTCCAGGGATTGAGAATTACTCCCGACATATGGATGGGAGAGAGCCTGGAGAGCCGCCATTTACTTTACTTGACTTCTTTCCAGATGATTCTTTATATTTTATTGATGAATCCCATATGACTATGCCGCAGATCAGAGGGATGTACTTCGGAGATGCAGCACGAAAAGACAAGCTCATAGATCACGGTTTTCGCTTACCGAGCGCGCGTGATAACCGTCCTCTGCGAATAGAAGAATTTGAAGAACATGTCGATCAAATTGTATATGTCTCCGCGACTCCTGGAAAATACGAAACAGCTCGTACTGATATTGCAGCTGAACAGATTATCCGACCTACTGGTTTGTTAGATCCTAAAATTGATGTCCGACCTGTTGAAGGCCAGATCGACGACTTGGTAGATGAAATAAACAAAAGAGTGGATCGTAATGAGCGAGTATTTATTACAACACTGACAAAGAAAATGTCTGAAGATTTAACAGACTATTTCAAAGATATCGGAATCAAAGTAGAGTATCTCCACAGCGATATCAAAACTTTTGAAAGAACGGAAATTCTGCAAGACCTTCGACTAGGAAAATTCGATGTGTTAATCGGCATCAACTTATTACGAGAAGGACTTGATATTCCTGAGGTATCGCTCGTGGCGATCTTAGATGCAGATAAAGAAGGTTTCTTACGAAGTTCTCAAGCTCTGATTCAAACGATAGGACGAGCAGCTCGAAATGAAAACGGTGAAGTCATTATGTACGCAGATGAGATTACGAATTCTATGAGGGTAGCGATAGATGAGACGAATCGTCGCCGAGAAGTACAAGAGGCTTACAATAAAGAACATAATATCACTCCAAAAACCATCAAAAAAGATGTCCATGAGCTTGTTCGTATCTCACAAGAAGTGGAAGAAGATGAGAATATCAGACTTCAGGATATGAAGGGATATACACAAGAAGAACGCAGAAATATTATAGAAACCATGGAGTATGAAATGAAAGTCGCTGCTCGAGAACTCAACTTCGAGAAAGCAACTGAATTACGTGATATCATACTTGAACTCAAAGCAGAATTTAATATAAAGTAAAAAGAAAGTCAGCTTAATATCTATTTGCAATTCAGGTGAAAATCATGTAACATGGTGGAGGTGCGAAAGCATTGCCTTGGCTTGGTTAATCGAGTCACCAACGATGAACTCAGTCAAAGGATTAAAATATAAAGAGAGGTGTTAAACTATGGCTATTTCTAAACAAAGAAAAGCAGAAATCATCGAAGAATTCGGTCAGCACGAAGGAGACACTGGTTCTACTGAAGTACAAGTGGCTCTATTAACTGCTGACATCAACGAATTAAATGAGCATACACGTACGCATAAAAAAGATTATTCATCATATCGTGGACTTATGCAAAAAATCGGTCACCGTCGTAACTTGTTGTCTTACTTAAGAAACAATGACTTACAGAGTTACCGTGATTTAATTGAACGATTAAATTTAAGACGATAATTAAAATAAAAGCTATAAGCGGGCCTCAGAAGAGCCCGCTTATTTTTATATTGTTTTTTCTTTTCAAATCAAAAGATACAGAGTACGGAGGAAATTTATGAATAAAAAGAAAGTTTTCCATTTAGATTGGAATGGCTCTGAATTAATCGTAGAGACTGGGCGATTAGCTCGACAAGCTAATGGCTCTGTTTTAGTGCGCTTAGATGATACGGTGGTCTTGTCTGTAGCAGTTGGAAAAAATGAACCTAGCTCTGCAGGCTTCTTTCCGCTGACCATCAACTACGAAGAAAAGATGTATGCCGCAGGGAAATTACCTGGAGGGTTCCTAAAGAGAGAAGGCCGTCCATCAGATCATGCCACTTTAACAGCCCGCATGATTGATCGCCCGATTCGCCCTTTATTCGCTGAAGGCTATAGAAATGAAATACAGGTAACTAATACGGTTTTGTCTGTCGATCCCAATCACCAGCCAGAAATGCTTGCGATGTTTGGTTCTTCTTTAGCTTTATCTATCTCAAATATCCCTTTCAATGGACCAATCGCAGGTGTAGAAGTAAGTCGTGTAAACGGAGAGTTTGTTGTAAATGCGAACTTAGAGGAACGTAACGCGAGTGATCTCCATCTCACAGTAGCTGGAACTTCGAATGCTATTAATATGGTAGAAAGTCGAAGTGATATTGTACCAGAAGAAGATATCTTAGAAGCTTTGGACAAAGGTTTTGGAGAGATAAAAGAATTAATCGCTTTTCAAAATGAGATTGTAGAAGCTGTGGGAAAAGAAAAAATGAAAGTCGAAGTTTACCAAACTGATGTCCTTCTTGAAACAGAAATTAAAAAGATATTTAACGAAGAAATGACAGAAGCGATTCAAACTTTTGATAAATTAGAACGTGCTGAGAATGTCAAAGCCGTCAAAGGGGAGATTGTAAATCTCTATAAGGGACGTTTTGAGAATCAAGAGAATGCAGATAAGCTCATGAAGGACGTCCGACATACGATCGATGAAATGGAAAAAGAAGAAGTGAGACGAATGATTACAGAAGATAAAATTCGTCCAGATGGAAGAAAACCTGATGAAGTTCGCCCTTTGGAATCAGAAGCAGGATTACTTCCGAGAGCACATGGTTCTGCTTTGTTTACGAGAGGACAAACACAAACTTTATCTGCTTTAACCTTAGCCCCTTTAAAAGAACACCAAATAATCGAGGGATTAGATGATTTAGATTATAAAAGATTCTTACATCACTATAATTTTCCTCAGTATTCTGTCGGTGAAACAGGGCGCCCAAGAAGTCCAGGTCGTCGTGAAATAGGACACGGTGCTCTAGGCGAAAATGCTCTTCTTCCAATTATTCCAAATGAAGAAGACTTCCCGTACACTATTCGCTTAGTCTCTGAAGTTTTAGAATCGAATGGATCTTCATCACAAGCAAGTATCACTTCAAGCTCACTAGCTTTAATGGATGCCGGTGTTCCTATCAAATCTCCAGTGGGTGGCATCGCTATGGGCCTTATTATGGGAGAAGATGGCAATTATACAATTCTGACTGATATTCAAGGTCTAGAAGATCATTTAGGAGACATGGACTTCAAGGTAGCGGGCACTAAAGAGGGGATTACGGCGCTCCAAATGGATATTAAAATTGAGGGGATAAATAGAGAAATTCTAACAGTAGCGCTCACTCAGGCTAAAGAAGCACGTATGGAAATTATAGAAAGCATCGAAAGTGTCTTAAAAGAACCTAGAAGTACATTAAGCTCTTATGCACCAAAAATTGAAACTCTCACTATCCCGCAGGATAAAATAAAAGTAGTGATCGGAAAAGGCGGGGACACGATCAACGAAATTATTGATGAAACTGGAGTCAAGATTGATATCGAAGATGATGGCCTGGTTAAAATTTATGGTGAAGATCAGGAGATGTTAGACTCTGCTCGTGAAATTATTGAAACACTCACAGAAGAAGTAGAAATAGGTAAAATATATGAAGGAACAGTCACTCGGGTTGAAAAATACGGTGCCTTTGTAGAAATATTAAAAGGACAAAGCGGTCTTTGTCACGTTTCCGAACTCTCTGATAAATTCATCGATAGTGCCTTTGATGTGGTAGAAGTCGGCGATATAATGACAGTTAAAGTGACCGATATTGATAACAGAAACCGAATTAACCTTTCACGAAAAGAAGCTTTGAGACAACTTGGAGAAGAGAACAAAGAAGAGGCATGAAAGACTAGGGAGACTTAGAAAG
Organism: Carnobacteriaceae bacterium; assembly: GCA_043424675.1. Taxonomy (GTDB): domain Bacteria; phylum Bacillota; class Bacilli; order Lactobacillales; family Carnobacteriaceae_A; genus JBHWPB01. The sequence goes on from JBHWPB010000158.1 coordinate 9,977, forward strand.
TTAAGTCTCTCTATTTATGTTGTTTAATACATGTAAGAATAAAAGAGCTATTATAGAATGTTCAGAGCTAGTTATCTATGGTATACTGTAAATACTATAAATATTGTACAAGAAAAATAAATACTGAGGTGTAAGAATGAGCAAAATAAATATCATTCCACTCGGCGGACTGAGAGAAATCGGAAAAAATATGTACGTCGTAGAAGTGGAAGATGATCTTTTTATATTAGATGCAGGGTTAATGTACCCTGAAGGAGATCAATATGGGATCGACAGCGTCATCTCTGACTTTACTTATTTAGAACAAAACCGAAATCGCATTGCGGGAATCTTTCTCACTCACGGACATGATGATGCAGTAGGAGCTTTGCCTTATCTGCTTGATGAGATAAAAGTTCCAGTGTTTGGTTCTGAATTGACGATTAGGCTAGCAAAATACTTTGTAAAGCAAGCCAATCTCGATATTCAATTTGACGATTATCACATGATAGACGAGCATACGGTTGTGGAATTTGAAAACACAGAAATATCATTTTTCAAGACGACCCATACTATTCCTGATTCTTATGGAATTTGTCTAAAGACAAATGAAGGAAGCATCGTCTATACAGGTGATTTCAAGTTTGATCAGAGTCACATTCCGAATTATGAGACAGATTTAGCAAAAATTTCAGAGATTGGAAATAACGGTGTCCTAGCACTATTGAGTGATTCGACAAATGCCGATAGTTCTTATGAAAATGCTACGGAGATTCATGTTAAAGAAGAAGTCAAAGATACTATCAAAAACAGCGACAAGCGGATTGTTGTTGCTGCAGTAGCAAGCAATATACTAAGAATACAACAAGTCATTCATGCTGCTTATGACACCAATCGTAAAATATACATTGAGGATGAACATGCTAAAGAGATTATTAGAATTACAGAGTCATTAGGAAAATTAGATATTCCAGATGAGAATATTTTTATAGAAAAGAATCAATTAAGTAAATACGAGGCAGATGAGACCATTATTCTCATCGCGGGAAGTCCAGCTAATTTATTGTCGACATTAAACGACCTTTCTATGAATAAACACAAGACGATAACATTAGATAAGCATGACCTGGTCTTCTTTGTGACTAGTCCATCTGTAGCGATGGAAGTGGAGATTGCAGATATAGAAAATCGTATTTATCGTACAGGAGCCAGAGTCTTATCACTGAATGATGAGATTAAAGCTTCAGGCCATGGTACGCCGACAGAATTAAAAACGATGATCAATCTATTAAATCCCAAATATCTGATTCCAGTCCAAGGGGATTACAGTATGCTGGCTCATCATGGTCAATTAGGCCATGAGACAGGTATTCCTCATGAAAATATTTTTATCGTTTCAAATGGTGATATGGTAAAATATGAAAAAGGTAAAATGCGGGTTTCTGAACAAGTACCAGCAGCCAACGTAATGGTTGATGGAATAGGAATTGGTGACGTAGGAAATATTGTTTTACGAGATCGTCGTATTTTATCAGAAGATGGGGTTTTTGTAGCTGTGGTCACTATAAACCGCAAGAGCAAACAGATTATATCTGATCCTCAAATCATTTCACGTGGTTTTGTTTTCGTAAAAGAAAGCACAGAACTCATTCAAGAAAGTGAGAAAATCGTAAAAGATACAGTCAATGAGGTCCTGCAGAATAAAAAATTTGACTGGGGCGTTCTGAAAAAAGAAATTCGAGATGCGCTTGAGAAATATTTATTCAAGGAAACGAGCCGTCGTCCGATTATCTTGCCTATTATTATGGAAGCTAAAAAATAATAGGACTTTAGTTCTTGAACAAAACAATTAGGATTATAGAGAGGACTAGAATGATATGTTACCAAGCAATCATTCTAGTCCTTTTTTGGTATACTAACGATACTTTACCCACACTATTTTAAAAAGCAGGTGCGAGATTGAATATTATTACTACACTCATATCTTTATTTCTGATCGTGAACACCGTTCTTGCCGTTTTCACAGTCTTCAAAGAAAAACGTGCTATCTCTACCACATGGGCCTGGTTACTTGTTTTAATCCTTTTGCCTGGGATTGGCTTTATTATTTACTTCTTTTTGGGACGAAAAATCTCTAAGGATCAGATATTCGATTTAAAGACCCAACACATTATAGGAATAGAATTAGACAAAGAAGCAGATAAAACTCGCTTACGCCAACATGAATTTGGTTTGTCTGAAGAAAATGACAGTCCTGATACACTAGAGATGATAAATCTTTTCATGGACTATTCTGACGCCCCGTTGAGTGAAAAGAATGAGGTTCAAATATACGCAGATGGTTATGATAAATTCGGAAAATTATTGGAAGATATTGAAAATGCGGAAGATCATATCCATGTTATGTACTACATTTTTAGAAACGATAAATTAGGGAAATCAATAATTGATGCCTTGGCAAAGAAAGCAGCAGAAGGCGTAAAAGTGAGTCTGTTATTTGACTCTTTGGGATCTCGGGGAGTGAGAAGGAAGGATTTTGAATCTTTAATAAAAAACGGAGGCCAGGTAGGACGTTCATTTGAAAGAGATTTTATTCTTATGGACTCAAATATAAATTTTAGGAACCATAGAAAAATCGTAGTCATCGATGGGAAAATAGGTTATACCGGAGGATTTAATGTAGGAGACGATTATCTCGGTGAATACGAGCATATGGGTTATTGGAGGGATACTCATCTCAGGATAGAAGGAGAGGGAGTATTACTTTTACAAGCCCGCTTTATCATGGACTGGAATGCATCTCAAAGAGATAAAGATAACCTTATCGTTATAGAAGAGAGATATTTCCCGGAGCCGGAAGACGAGGGAGATGTCTTGATGCAAGTCGTATCCAGCGGGCCTGATACTGAAACTCAAATCATCAAAAAGGGGTTTATAAAGATGATTAACATGGCCAATAACTCTATCATGATTCAAACCCCTTATCTTATCCCAGACGAAGCTGTGATGGAAGCTTTTAACATAGCGATTGCCTCTGGTATAGATGTTAAAATTATGATCCCTAATAAGCCGGATCATCCTTTTATTTATGAAGCTACTTTGTATTATGCCCAAGAATTAGCAGAATTGGGAGCAGAAATATACATCTATGATAAAGGTTTTCTACACGCTAAAACCATTATGGTGGATTCAATGGTCAGTTCTGTAGGAACAGCTAATTTTGATATCAGAAGTTTTAAATTAAATTTTGAAATCAATACATTTATATATGATGCAGATATTACTACAAAACTAGAAGCTATATATATAAAGGATATAGAAGATAGCTTTCTCCTCACTAAAGAAAGAAGCATGCAATTTACTGGATGGGAAAGATTTAAACAGGCATTTAGCCGCCTTCTGTCTCCTTTATTGTAGCTTGAGAGTACTAACGATCTTCTCTGCGTCGAATGAAACGGATGGTACCTAAAGGAATGACAAATACAATATTATTTTCTCTGTTTTCGACTAAGATTCTTTTATTTTTAATGCCATGCGCTGATACAAAACCTGTTATTTCTCTGTAAACTTGGTATTGGGCAGTGGGATTGGTTTGAATGATGAGTTCGTAATTCTTTTTCTTAGCTTGTTGTATGTATAGTTGTATTTGTTTTTCAGACATTTGGTTTAACAATTTAAAGGAGGGTTCTTCTAAATTGTGTTCTAGAACATTTTTCGCCTCTAAATTTTGCGTAAAATCTTTCAACAATGATATAAAATTCTTTTTATTACTCATTGGCTTCTGCATTTGCTTGGTCCTCCCGAATGTTTGTTTGGTAGTTAAAGTCTACAGAATGTATGTTCGGTTGTCAAGAAAGTAGACAAAAGAAGTGCTATAATAAAGAGAGCTATGAATAAATATTTAAACAAAGATATATTTTGAAATCATTTACATTTTTCTATCAAAACTTGTTTAGAAACACAACTACTGGAACGTTTTCTTCGGAAAAGTGATATCTTCAATCTTAAAGAGAGAGAAACAATAATAATTTAAAAGCATCATATTGGATAATTCAGTTGAAGTTAAGCGTTTTATTGTGTTAATATATATCTTGTATGGTGTTTACTTATTTATTTGATTGAAAGGTAAAAGGGGAGGTGGAAAAGTAATGGAGAAAGCTATACAGTATGTCAGAGAAACAGAAGATGCTGTAGATATTCTACGTCAAGAAATTCAAAGAGAAATTGACCAAATCGAAGCAGAAAAAGAAACAGCTGTGAACGAAAAAAGAGTAGAGCTTCAAAAAGAAATCGATTTACTGAAAGCAAAGCGTTCCGCTTACTATGAACAGGAGTTGGAAACTTATCGTCAGGAACAAAAACGAGTAATAGCTGAAGAGAAACAGCATTATAAAGAAACCTACAATAATAAGAGTGATGAATTAGCGTCACTTGTTGTAAAGGGGGTGCTAGAAAAATATGGCAGTAGCAAAGATGAAGAAATTAACCATCCAGTCCAGTAAGAAGTATGAAGATAAAATATTAGAGGCTATCCAAGAATTCAATAATATTGAGCTCATTGGGTTAGACCAGACATTGAAAAATGAGATGCAAGATTCTTATACGGGGCATCAACCTGAATTAAAGATTGATGAACTTTCTCAGAAGTTAAATCAAACAGAAAAAGATATTTCATTTCTAGAAGAATACGTCACTGATAAAAAAGCCTCTGGAGATAAGAATACTTATACGATTTCAGAATTAGAGGAACTTTTTGAATCTTTTAATCTTGAAGAACTTCACGAAAAAATCGATTCAGAAAGAAAATTATTGGCGAGTCGTAATTATCGTTTAGACGAAATAGATGAGGAAGAAGAGCTTCTGCGAAAATGGTCTAATTTAGATTTTGTACCAAACCAAACAAAAGATTTTCATATGTTCAACATTTATATAGGGTCAGTTCGAGATGAAAACACTTCAGAGTTTAAAGAAGGCCTAGATAATATTGATAATCTTTATTACGAAGAAATTTTCAGCCTCGATGATGAATCAGGATATGGAATTATCGTTCATCGAGGAAGTACCAATACGTTCAAGAATCTAACTAACGCTATCCAATTTTCGAATCTAAAGTACAACTATAAAGACATTCCGAAAGTCGAACTGGAAAATATCATAGAAGAAGCTCGCGGTATTAAGACTGATATTCAAGAACAAAAAAATAACTTAACGCAATATCATGAAGAGTTAGAGCATTTATATATTGCTGAAGAATACCTCTATAATTATAGGGAAAGAGAAAAAGCAAAAGTAAACGTTTACAATAGTGATTCTTATTTCCTCTTATCTGTGTGGGCCACTGTAGATGATGCAGAAGCACTTCATGATTATCTGAAAAACGAAATCGGAACAGATGAATTCCTCATAGAGGCAGAAGACGTCAGAGAAGAAGAAATAGATGATGTTCCGATCGTTCTAAAAAACAATAAACTCGTCGAACCTTTAGAAAATATAACGACGCAGTACAGTTATCCTAAGTATGGGGAAAAAGATCCTACGTCAGTTCTGTGGTTTTTCCACCTCTTCTTCTTTGGTCTGATGTCAGCCGACTTAGGTTATGGATTAGTCTTGTTCTTAGGTACCTTGTTTGTTTTATATAAAGTCGATATGAAAAAGAGCACAAGAAACGTTATCAAAATGTTTAACCAGATGTCCGTAGCGACCATGATAGTAGGACTGGTATATGGTTCCTTCTTTGGGTTCTCCTTACCTTTCCAGCTTGTTGACGTTCTAGGAGATATCGTTGGTGTAATGATTTTCTCTGTCGCACTTGGGTTGGTACATATGCTGGTAGCCCTTTTAATCCGAGGGAAAAAAACATTAGAAGAGAAAGACTATGCTAGTTTTTACTTAGATAGTGCCATGTGGATTATGGTCATTGCAGGTGCAGCCATACTTGCAATTAATGCTTTTGCAGTAAACAATGACCTCTTAGGCAATATAGGACTGTGGCTCATCTTAGGGAATTTAATCGGGATGATACTTGTGAACATTATCTCTTCTGAGAATAAACTTGCAGGATTAGGTAAAGGTGCTTTCGGTGTTATGGACTTCACAAGTTACTTAGGAGATGCTGTAAGCTATACACGTCTAGCAGCCCTGGGGGTCTCAGGAGGATCTATTGCTTTAGCTTTTAATATTGTTATCGGTCTTTTGCCACCTGCTATCCGTTTTACACTTGGAGCTGTTTTGTTCGTGTTGTTACACGCATTAAATGCTTTTATTACATTCTTAGGAGCTTACGTACATAGTATGCGACTAGAATATGTAGAATTCTTTGGTAAATTTTACGAAGGTGGAGGACGTCCTATTGAGCCGCTGGCTACTTTAGAGAAAAACATGTATATCAATAGAAAATAATATTAGGAGGATTTAAAGAATGAATTTAAATATAGATGTCTTACAATTATTTGGTGAATCAACTGGATTGGTTATGGCTCTTCTTGGAGCAGCGCTTGCTATCGGTCTAGCAGGAACAGGTTCTGCTAGAGCGACAGGGGAACTTGGTGAAGTCGCTGGTAATCTCGCTAAGGAAAGACCAGAAACATTTGGTCAAGCTATTGTATTACAGCTCTTACCTGGTACTCAAGGGCTTTATGGTTTCGTTATAGGTGTTTTAATTATTATTTCTATCGAGCCTGGACTGGATGCAGCTACGGGATGGCAATATTTTATGGCTGGTCTGCCTATCGCGATAACTGGTCTCACCTCTGCTCCAGCACAAGCTAAAGCAGGACGTGGAGCTTTTCAAATTTTGGCTAAAAAACCTGAAAACGTTACGCAAGGTATTGTTTTTACCGCGATGGTAGAAACTTACGGGATTCTAGGATTTGTTGGTTCTATATTGATGTTAGTGCTTATCTAATGAAAAAACATCAACAAAAAAGAAAGAAGGAGGCCAACAATGAGCGACTTAAAATTAATGGTTGAACGAGTTGTTGAAGAAGAAAAGGAAGCCATTGAGAATCGGTTAAAAGAAACTAGAGCTCAAGCTGTAGAACAAGAAAATCAAGAAATAGAGCAGCTGGAACAAGAAGCTCAAGAGCAAAAAGAAGCAATAGAAAGCTCTCTTGAAAAAGAATTTTCAAGAGAGAAACAATCTGAACTTGTTAAGAAAAGAAATCAAAGCTTGACTAACAAACAAGAAATTCTCACGAAATTGAGAGAAGATGCTGTTCAACAGTTTAATGAAATGCCTTCCGTAGACTTTCAGAATTTTATGTACCATGCTTTACGAGGGATTGACAGAGAAGGCAAACTTGTCATTGAAGTCGGTGAATATAGTCAAGATAAAGTAAGCGAGGAACAAATTCAGTCTTGGAACAGCGATAAGGTTCAATATCAACTGGCCGATACTGTAATTCCTGGTGAATCAGGTTTTCTTGTCTCTCAAGGAAATGTACAATATAACTTCTTGTTCAAGAGCTTGATTATGGAATCATGGTCTGAAATTGAATCACAGCTAGCTTCAGAATTGTTTATATAAGGAGGAAGATAATGTGGATGACTTAAGTTTTGCTCCTGTAAACGTCGTGATTCGAGTTCGCGAAAATGAGTTATTGACAGAGAATGACTACAACCGACTCATCGAAGCACCAGATTTAGCTAGTATGGTACGAGTACTGAAAGATACCAAATATGCTGAATATATTGAAAAGGTGAATGAAGTAGCAGAAATAGAAGATGCTTTCCTAAATCATTTAGTAGCTGAATATAGCGAGTTCCAAGGAACTGTACCTGATCCCAGAATTTTAGAGCTTTATGGGTTGCGGTATGCTTATCACAATATAAAAGTATTAGCTAAAGAGAGAGTTTTAGACGAAGATTTTTCAGACCTTTATATTCCCATTGGCCGTTATCCTATTTCAGAGCTGAGAAGGACCGTTCACCTTGGACAGTCTGACATTTTACCTGAACCTTATGTGACAAGCATTCAACAGATGAGGGAAGATATAGGAGAATTCAGTAATGCTTATGCGATTGATATTATTTTAGATCAACGTTATTTAGAACACTTACATATACTCAGCGAAGCTATCGGGAATGATTATATTGAAAGAGTCGTAGAGTATCAGATTGATTTAGCAAATATATCGATGCTTTTAAGAGTCAAAAAGCAAGGCAGAACGACTAACTTTTTAAGTACTCTACTTTCAGAAGGTGGCGACATTGAGCCAGAAACCCTTTTAGATTGGAATGAAGAAAGCTTAGAGCGCATTACCAGTCTGTTGCTCGATACAAGGTATGAAAATATTATCGAAGAAAGTATAGAAAGAGCCAGCGGCGTTATTGATCCGATAGCCTTTAATCATCTGGCTGAGGACGCCCTCATGGACGTTATGCGGGAAGGTATGTATACATCTGAAGGACCGGAACCTATCTTGGCTTATTTCTATGCTTTAGAAACAGAGATCCAAAATCTTCGTCTTGTTTTCTCAGGTGAAATTAATAATCTAGAGCCGTCAGACATTAGAGGAAGGTTGCGTGAATTGTATGTCACATAAAATTGGCGTGGTCGGGGATAAAGATTCTATTCTCCCTTTTAAGATGTTAGGTTTTTCCACTCACTTTGCTTATGATGGGGAGACTGCTAAAACTCTCATTCGCAGTATGGAAAAAGATAAGTATGGCGTTATTTACGTGACTGAGGAGCTTGCAGCTGAAATTCCGGATTATATTCGTTCTTTTGATAGCAAGGTTATACCCGCTATTATCATGATACCAAACCACAGCGGATCAAAAGGACTTGGAAAAAACCGCGTGCAGGAAAATGTCAAAAAAGCAATTGGACAAAATATTTTATAGGAGGATGAGAATTTGAGTAATGGAAGAATTATTAGTGTTTCCGGCCCGTTAGTTACAGCAGAGGGAATGGAAGATGCTAACGTTCGTGATGTTGTCTATGTTGGAGATTTACGACTTACTGGAGAGATTCTCCAGATGACAGACGGCCGAGCTGACATTCAAGTATATGAAGAAACGTCAATGATTGGCCCAGGAGAACCTGTGGTTACATCAAATGAACCTTTATCGGTGGAATTAGGACCTGGTATTGTTTCAGAGATGTTCGATGGGATTCAGCGACCGTTAGATGAATTTGTCGAACAAACTGAATCGCATTATTTATCGCGTGACGTCAATATCAAGCCTTTAAATCGAGAAAAAGTATGGGAGTTTACTCCTACTGTACAAGTCGGTGATTATCTTGAGGCAGGTGATATTGTTGGAACAATCCCTGAAACAGAGACGATACAACACCGCATCATGGTTCCTCCTGGAACTTCTGGAACGGTCAAAAGAATTGAAGAAGGCAGTTTTACGGTTGAAGACACTATTTATGTTTTAGAAACTGAAGTTGGCGAGAGATCATTTGATATGATTCAAAGATGGCCGGTCCGCGAGGGTCGTCCAGTAGCCCGCAAACTGAATCCGAGAGAGCCTTTATCGACAGGGCAGAGAGTTATTGACTCTCTGTTCCCAATAGCTAGGGGGGGTGCTGCTGCAATTCCTGGTCCATTCGGAGCGGGGAAAACAGTGGTCCAGCACCAGATTGCAAAATATGCTGATGTGGATATGGTTGTCTATGTGGGATGTGGAGAGCGTGGAAACGAGATGACAGAGGTTATTGAAGACTTTCCAAACTTAATTGATCCTAACACAGGAAACTCTATCATGGACAGAACAGTTTTAATCGCTAACACATCTAACATGCCAGTTGCAGCACGTGAAGCTTCTATTTATACTGGAATTACGATTGCTGAATATTACCGAGATATGGGTTATTCTGTCGCTATTATGGCAGACTCAACTTCTCGTTGGGCAGAGGCTTTACGTGAGGTGTCAGGACGATTAGAAGAGATGCCTGGAGACGAAGGTTATCCAGCTTATCTCGGAAGTCGTCTAGCAGAATATTATGAGCGTGCTGGAAAAGTTATTTCGCTTGGATCAGATGGAAGAGAAGGAGATATCACAGCAATTGGAGCTGTATCGCCTCCGGGAGGAGATACCTCTGAGCCGGTTACACAGAACACTTTACGTGTTGTTAAAGTTTATTGGGGACTGGATAGTGCTTTATCTCGACGCCGCCACTTCCCGGCTATTAACTGGTTGGACTCGTATTCTAACTATTCCAATCAATTAAATCAGTATAAAACTGAGCAAATGAATCTGCCATGGGATAAAATGATATCTCATACTAGAACTTTGCTCCAAGATGAAGCGGAATTAGAAGAAATCGTACAGCTTGTCGGAGTGGAGTCTTTAGGCGAATCTGATCGTCTCACTTTACTGATCGCAAGTATGATACGAGAAGATTTCTTACAGCAGAACGCATATGATGATACAGATACTTATACTTCTTGGGATAAACAAGTCGCTATGCTCCAAATCATTCTTCATTTTGAAGAAGAAGCTAAAAAAGTATTGGGATACGGAGCTTATTACAATGAACTGTTACAAGGTACGAGAGAACTTCGTGAAAGAATAGCACGTATGAAGTATATTCCAGAAGATGAGAGCGAGAAAATTGATGCGCTTACAGATGAAATCACCGAGACAATGAAAGAAGTCTTACAGAAAGGAGGTATGGCATCAGATGCTTAAAGAATATAAGTCCGTTCGAGAAGTTGCTGATCCGTTAGTTATTGTTGATGGTGTAGAAGGTGTGAAGTTCGATGAACTTGTTGATGTCGAATTACAGACAGGTGAAAAACGACGTGGACAGGTTTTAACAGTTGATGGTGATCAGGCAGTTATTCAATTGTTTGAAGGCACAGCGGGGATTAACTTAAAGGATACTAAGGTCAGATTCTTAGGGAGCCCGATGGAACTTGATGTTTCGGAGGATATGATAGGAAGAAGCTTTAACGGAATCGGAGAAGTAAACGATGGGGGGCCCCCACTCATTGCAGAAAAAAGTCTCAATATTAATGGGGAAGCGATCAATCCGGTAGCACGAGAATATCCGGATGAGTTTATCCAAACAGGAATTTCTACTATCGACCACCTGAACACACTTGTGCGAGGACAGAAATTGCCGATCTTCTCAGGGTCAGGTCTGCCTCACTCTGATATAGCTGCTCAGATCACACGACAGGCCACTACTACCAATTCGGATGAAGAGTTTGTGGTTGTTTTTGCTGCGATTGGAATAACTTTTGAGGAAGCAGAGTTTTTTATCAGTGACTTTAGAGAAACGGGAGCTCTAGATCGCTCCGTCGTTTTTGTGAATCTCGCTGATGACCCTGCAATTGAACGTATTGCGACACCAGATATTGCATTAACAACTGCTGAGTATCTTGCATTTGAAAAAGGGTATCATGTTCTAGTTATCATGACAGACATGACAAACTATGCAAATGCGCTCCGTGAAGTATCGGCAGCTCGTCGAGAGGTTCCAGGACGTGGAGGCTATCCAGGATATATGTATACGGACCTTGCAGGTATTTATGAACGTGCAGGTCGATTGAAAGGTGTGGGAGGTTCGGTTACACAACTCCCCATCCTGACGATGCCTGAAGATGATATCACTCACCCCATCCCTGACTTAACAGGTTACATTACGGAAGGGCAGATTATCCTCTCAAGAGAACTTGACAACAGAGGAATCCAACCGCCAGTCGATGTTCTTCCGTCCCTATCCCGACTTAAAGATGATGGTATAGGAGAAGGGAAAACACGAAAAGACCATGCGGATACGATGAACCAAATGTTTTCTGCCTATGCACAAGGTAAGGAAGCGAAAGAACTTTCAGCGGTTCTCGGACAGGATGCTCTATCTGAAACAGAGCGGAAATACGTAAAATTCGCAGAGCAGTTTGAAGAGAGATATGTCAATCAAGGATTCTACACAGATCGTTCGATTGATGAGACTATTGAATTGGGTTGGGAGCTCCTTTCTATCTTGCCTCGTGAAGAACTCACACGAATTTCTAGTGGATTGATCGAAGAACACTTACCTGAGCAGTCGGAGGAAGGTGACTAATTGTGGCACGATTAAATGTAAATCCGACTAAAATGGAATTACAAAATCTTAAACAACGTCTAGATTTAGCGACACGTGGTCACAAGTTATTAGAGGATAAGCAGGACGGTCTTTTACGTTCATTTATAGATATTATCAAAAAGAACAATGAGTTGCGAAACAAGGTAGAAGAAAAATTAGCCCAAGGAATGCAGTCCTTTGCTATAGCTAAATCTCTCACGCACGATAAATTTCTTGAGGAAATATTAGCTATTCCTGCTAGTGAAGTCACCTTGAATATCGATATAAGAAATTATCTCAGTGTGAAAGTCCCACGGATGCATTTTGATTATGATGAAGTGTCAACAGATATTAATGACCTTGAATATGGTTACCTCAATTCTAACTCAGAATTAGATAGAGCATTTGAAGAATTTATTCAAGTTCAAGAAGATATGTTGGAGTTGGCTGAAATCGAAAAAACAGCTCAGCTTTTAGCAGATGAGATCGAAAAAACACGTCGGCGTGTTAATGCACTTGAGTATAGTACCATTCCTGATCTAGAAGAAACGATTGACTATATCGAGATGAAAATTGATGAGGACGCTCGCGCAGAACAAACACGTCTGATGAAAATCAAAGATATGGAATAAACAAGCTGTGAGAGATAACAGCTGACGCGAATCATAGGATTGTAATCGGTGGAAGCAAAATGTCTGACTGTAAGTCCTCTTCAGCAGCGGTACTTTACTGGAGTTTATGAAAGTTTAAGCTTGAAGACATGTCTGCAACATGTAAAAGGACTCACTCAAAATTTTCAATCTTTATTTCTAATTGAAAGACAGCTAAAATATAGGTCATTCTATCTTTTAGCTGTTTTTTGGTACTTTAATATGCGCTGGAAGGAATCTCATTTTTTCATTCTTCAATTATCTTGTGGTACCATTTTAAAAAGTTGTTTTTCAAGCTCTCTACTACACACGAAATAGGTTGCTCTTAAGAGTATTTAATTACGAGGAAAATGAGAAGGAGCATAGCTAATTAAAGATTTTTTTGATATACTAATTTTTAACTGAGAAAAGAATAACCGTTGTAGGAAAGAAAGGAAAAAATGAATGTCTGAACGTGGCTTATTAATCGTACTGTCAGGACCGTCAGGGGTAGGAAAAGGAACAGTCCGACATGCAATATTAGAACATTACGATAATGACTTTGACTTTTCAATATCGATGACAACAAGAGAAAAAAGAAAAGGAGAAGTCGAAGGCAAAGATTATTTCTTTCGGACGAGAGAAGAGTTCCAGAAAATTATTGAAGAAGACGGCTTTTTAGAACATGCAGAGTACGTCGGAAATTATTATGGAACGCTTAAGTCATACGTTGAAGATCGTCTAGATAGTGGGAGAGATGTGCTTTTAGAAATCGAGGTTAAGGGAGCTAAACAAGTACAAAAGCAAATGCCTGAAGGTATTTTTATTTTCTTAACTCCACCTAATCTGCAAGAGCTTGAAAGTCGAATCGTAAATAGAGGGACAGATTCCCCTGAAGCTGTAGAACAGAGGCTCAGCCAAGCTGTTGAAGAGATACGACAAATTCGTTATTATGACTATGTCGTAGAAAATGACGAGGTATTAGAAGCGGCCCGAAAAGTTAAAAATATTATCGAAAGCGAACATCTAAAAGTATCGAGAAATATCTCAGACTTTGAAACATTTATAAAGGAGATGGAATAATTGTTATTATATCCTTCACAAGATGATTTATTAGAAAAAGTGAATTCAGATTACTCCCTTGTTGTTCTGGCAAGTAAAAGAGCGACGAAACTAAGGGAAGAAGATAACCCAATGCTTTCTGAATACAAATCAAAAAAGCCGGTAGGCAAAGCGCTTGAAGAAATTGCGGCGGGAGATATTGTGATTGATTCTGACAGTCAATCCGATAAGAAAGAATAAGTAAAAAGTGCTTTAAGTCGTAGGCTTAAAGCACTTTATTTTTGTGCATATATTTCTGAGGGTTTCTAGAGGGGGAGTTACAGTGTTACAAGGTAAAAATATAGCGGTCTATGTAACAGGCGGCATCGCTATTTATAAGGTCGCAGATCTTGTCCGAGGCTTTATTAAAGAAGGAGCACAAGTACGTGTTGCAATGACAGAAGCAGCTACAGCGTTTGTTTCTCCTTTGACCTTTCAGATTTTATCAAAAAATGAAGTTTATACGGATCTTTTTGTAGAAAATGATCCTGCTGAAGTGGCTCACATTCATCTTGCAGATTGGTCTGATCTTGCAGTCCTTGCTCCAGCAACAGCAAATACAATCGGAAAACTTGCGAATGGAATTGGAGATAATTTTGTGACAGCCGCTTTATCAGCGACGAATGTTCCTTTATTTATCATTCCAGCTATGAACACGAAAATGTATGAGAATCCTCGTACTCAAAAGAACATAGCGACGCTTATGGAGGATGGTATTTCTTTCATTGAACCAGATACAGGCTTTCTTGCTGAAGGATATGAAGGCAAAGGACGATATCCTGAGAATGAACGAGTGTTAGCTGAAATTAAAGAAACGTTGACAGAAAAAGATCAGAGTCTTCCGCTCAAAAACAAAAAAATTATTGTGACAGCTGGCGGTACGGTTGAAAGAATCGATCCTGTCCGCTATATCACAAATGATTCCTCAGGAAAAATGGGCCACCATTTAGCAGAAGCTGCTTATGAAAGAGGAGCTCGTGTTACTTTAATAACAGCGAGTAAACTCACTTCGTCCCAGGGAATCGAGCGAGTAGACGTGGAATCTGCCAAAGACATGTATGAAGCTGTAGGGGAGGTCTTTGATGATGCGGATCTTTTAATTATGGCCGCAGCGGTATCAGACTATGGACCTGCCATTTCTGCTGACCAAAAAATTAAAAAAGATGGCCAGGAAGATGAAACGATGATCATTGAACTCAAAGAAAACCCTGACATATTAAAAGAGATGGGGAAAAGGAAAGACAGCCAGATATTGGTAGGTTTCGCTGCTGAAACTGAGAATCTTGAAGAGTATGCTCAGAGAAAATTAAAAGAAAAGAACTTAGATTACATTATAGCAAACGATGTCTCCAAAGAAGGCTCAGGATTCAATGTAGACACGAACGAAGTCATCATCTTCAATCGTAGTGGAAACAAAAAACACTTACCTTTAGCTGATAAGAAAGAAATTGCCAGCCAAGTCATCCAACTTATTATAGACGAAACGAAGTAAGAGGAGAGGAACCCATGACACAGATTGCGCAGGTTATTGTTGATGTACCAACAATGCAAACCAATAAACCTTATGACTATAGTATTCCTGAAAAATACGAAGGTGTTATTCAGAAGGGGATGCGTGTGATTGTGCCTTTTGGTCAAGGTTCCAGACAAGTCCAAGGGTTTGTCATTAATCTAAAAGAAGAAAGTAACTATCCTGAGAAGCTGAAAGAAGTAACAAGTCTCATGGATTTGTCTCCTGTTTTATCTGAAGAACATCTCGAGCTTGCCAAGGAGATGTCCAAACAGACCTTCAGCTTTCTCATCACAAGTTTACAAGCGATGCTGCCCAGTGCCTTGCGAGCTGAATATAAAAAGGTTATTCAGATTGTAGATGAAATAAGTCTTGAAGCTTATTCTGAACTCTTTTTGGAAAGAGATGAGATATCCTTTGAAGAAGCAGAAGAACGAGGCATCTTGAAAGAACTCAAAAAACTTAAAGACCAAGGTAAAGTAAACATCCAGTACTTGGTAAAGGATAAAAGTACTAGAAAAACCTTGCAATTTGTTAAGCCGCTCTTAACTTTTGAAGACTATGAAAATCTCTATGATGAAATCCCCAAGAATGCAACAAAACAAGCGCTATTGGTTGATCTGTTACAAGGACTAGAAGGGGTGGAAAAGCCCGCGAAAGATTTTGTGGAACACTATGGAATTTCGTACAATACCCTCAAAATTGGTCAAGAAAGAGGCTGGTTGGACCAAGTGGAGAGAGAAGTTTATCGAGATCCTTATAAGGACTCAGATATCACCCAAACTTCACCGCTTTCTCTTACGGAAGAACAAACCCTGGCTTATGAGAAAGTAACAGAAGCTGTTGTTGCACAAGAAAATGAGATATTTCTATTAAAGGGGATTACAGGAAGCGGTAAAACAGAAGTCTATATGCAAGCTATCCAAAAAGTACTAGACCAAGGTCAAACCACACTCATGCTCGTTCCAGAGATAGCCTTGACGCCACAGATGGTGCACCGCTTTAAAGGCCGATTCGGCGATTTAGTGGCGGTCATGCACAGTGGCTTGTCTGAAGGAGAACGCTACGACGAATGGAGAAGAATTGAAGAAGGTTCTGCCCGTATTATTGTAGGAGTGCGTTCTTCTGTTTTTGCACCAGCAAAAAATATTGGACTCATTATTATCGATGAAGAACACGAGACGACTTACAAGCAAAACGATAATCCGCGCTATCATGCTCGCAATGTGGCGAAGTGGCGTGCTCAATATCATTCCTGCCCTGTCGTCTTAGGCAGTGCCACACCGTCTTTAGAAACAATGGCGAGAGCTATAAAAGGGGTATACAAACTTTTAGAGCTAAAAGAACGTCCTACTCCCAAACCTCTACCAAAAGTAGAAGTGCTCGATTTAAAAGACGAAGCAGAAAAAGGAAACCTAAGCAATTTCTCTGAGCCTTTGGTAAAGGCTATACAGGAGCGCTTAGCTTCTGGCGAACAGACTGTTTTGCTTCTCAACCGAAGAGGCTATTCATCTTTTATGATGTGCCGTGATTGTGGGTATGTTCTTCAGTGCCAAAATTGCGATATATCTTTGACCTTACATATGGATACTAAAACTATGAAATGCCATTATTGTGGCTACGAAGAATCTATTCCCCAAAGATGTGATAATTGTGGAAGTCGTCACATGCGTTACTATGGAACTGGAACTCAGAAAGTTGAAAAAGAACTGAAAGAAATTCTGCCCGAGGCGCGTGTGATAAGAATGGATAATGACACGACACGCAGAAAAGGGGCCTATGAAAGACTGCTTGGATCTTTTGGAAAGCATGAAGCTGATATTCTACTAGGAACACAGATGATTGCGAAAGGACTTGATTTTTCTAATGTGACTTTAGTAGGAGTCTTGAATGGGGACACCTCTCTATACTTGCCAGATTTTCGAGCCAGTGAAAAAACCTTCCAGCTTTTGACCCAGGTGAGTGGGCGTGCGGGCAGAGGGGACAAAGAAGGGGAAGTTATTGTTCAAACTTATAATCCGGATCATTATGCGATTCAACTCGCTCAAGAACATGATTACGATCGCTTTTTTAATTTAGAAATGAAATTGCGACATCAAGGGAATTACGCTCCCTATTATTACACCTATCGCATTTCAATCAGTCATCCTGATGAGTTGAAAGCAGCTAAAAAGATAAATGAAGTTTATAAATATATCCAGCCTGTTTTAGCAGAAGATGTTGTTGTGCTAGGCCCTACACCCAAAGCGATCGCTCGCCTGCAGAATCGCTATCACTATCAGATCCTCATCAAATATAAAAAAGAAGGGATGCTTCAAAAGCGTCTTCATCAATACATGTTTGAGCATCAAAAAGATTATGCCAAAAATTATCAGATTGCTATTGATCCCGAACCGACAACAATTATGTAATAAAGGAGAAGAAAATGAAAAAGATTATCTTTATGGGCACCCCTGAATTTGCAGTTCCTATTCTAGAGGGTCTCAACAGCAAAGGTCTAGAAATAGTCACTGTAGTCACGCAACCTGACCAGCCTGTAGGCAGGAAGCGAAAAATCACCCCTCCCCCTGTCAAAGTGAAGGCAGAAGAACTGGGATTAGCAGTTTTCCAGCCAGAGTCAATTGCTGAACCAGAAAGTGTGCAGAAGTTAAGAGAGCTGGATGCAGACTTAATTATAACAGCAGCTTACGGGCAAATTTTACCTACTGAATTATTAGATTATCCGACTTATGGAGCCCTGAACGTACATGCCTCTCTTTTACCTAGATATCGCGGGGGAGCACCTATTCACCATGCTGTTTACTGTGGGGATGAAAAGACAGGTGTGACCATCATTGAGATGACAGAACGTCTAGATGCAGGCCCTATGTATGCGCAGTCAGAAATAGAAATCAAAAGTGATGATGATACAGGTACTCTTTTTGAAAAGCTAAGTGTGCTGGGGAGAGAGACCCTCCTAGAAATGTTGCCTGCCTTTTTTGAAGGAGAGATAACCCCAATCAATCAAAACGAAGAAGAAGCTGTCTACTCGCCTGCAATTACACGCGCTCAAGAAGAAATTAGCTGGAAAGACAGTGCAGAACAAATAGAAAGGCACGTCCGAGCTCTACGTCCGGAACCAGGTGCTTATACTATATTGAATGGAGAAAGAATTAAAATATGGAAAACGGATGTTTCTGATAAAGAAACAGAGACTGAACCGGGAACCATTGTAGAGCTCACTAAAAAAAATATCTTCGTAGCTTGCGGCGATCAAAGTGTCTTAATGCTGAGAGAGATTCAACCCGCAGGTAAAAATGCTATGCCGGTAGCAAACTACTTATCTGGAGCGGGCAGAGATTTAGAAGAAGGAGTGGTTTTGGGTGAGTAACCAGATGCCCGATATTCAACAAAGCAGTCGTTATCTCGCGATGGAAACTTTAGACCGTATTGAAAAAAATCAAGCTTACTCCCATTTACTTATTAATGAAACGATTAAAAATAACGACCTTTCTCAAGAAGATGCAAACCTGTATACAGAACTTGTGTATGGGACAACTCAGCGCAAGCTGACTTTAGATTATTATATCGACAGATACTTAAAAAAAGGGCAGAGATTGGATTCATGGCTGCGTCAGCTGTTACGGTTATCAATTTATCAATATGCTTATCTCGATCGAATACCCGATCATGCTATTGTAAATGAGGCGGTAGAGATTGCAAAAAAAAGAGGGCACAAAGGGACGGCCTCAGTAACAAATGCTATTTTGCGCAATCTCCTGAGAGATGGTTTGCCATCGCTTGAAGAAATCGCAGACAAACAAACATATCTTTCTGTCAAATATAGTATGCCTGTAGAATTAGTTAATAAATTTGTGAATAATTTAGGGGTAGAACAGGCTGAGGAAATGATGGCCTCGGTTTTAGACCATCCTCATACAAGTGTGCGAGTCAATACAAGGTATTTAAATCGAGAAGCTGCAAAAGAAATATTAGAATCAGAAGGATTCGAAGTAAGAGAAAGTCAAGTTTCTCCGGATGGACTATTAATCAATAAGGGTTATATTCCGGAGAGCCAGCTTTTTAGAGAAGGAAAAATAACGATCCAAGATGAAACAAGTATGCTTGTCGGAAACGTTATGAATCCAGAAAAAGGGGACTTTATCTTGGATGCTTGTGCTGCACCTGGAGGTAAAACGACCCACATGGCAAATAGTTTAGAGGCAGGTGCAGGGGGTAGAATCATAGCGATTGATCTACACGAAAACAAGATTCGTTTAATCGAGGAAAATGCAGAGCGCCAAGGCTTTGATGACCTCATTCAAACAAGAGCTTATGATGCAAAGAAGTTAGGACAACTATTTGATGAAGAAACCTTTGACCGAATCTTAGTAGATGCACCTTGCTCTGGCCTAGGACTCATGCGACGCAAACCCGATATAAAATACACTAAGACCGGAGAAGACTTTTTGCGCCTCAAAAAAATACAGTTGGAAATTCTGGAAAGTGTCGCTCCATTATTAAAAAAAGATGGCTTGTTGGTTTATAGTACCTGTACAATAATAAGAGAAGAAAATGAAGAAGTTATTGAAGAATTTTTACAGAATAACGAAGAGTTTTCTAAGGAAGAACCAAATATAAAAATGAGTGTGGTGAACCCGAACGAAGACGAGTATATTAAGGTTCTACCACACGAATATCATTCGGACGGTTTCTTTATAGCAATGTTAAAAAAAGATTGAGGAATATAAGGAGTTCAAACAATGGAGATTGGAAAACATTCAGATATAGGTAATACCCGGCAGATGAATGAGGATTTTATTGACTATTTCTATAATAAAGAAAATATTTTGCTTGCTTTATTGAGCGATGGGATGGGAGGACACCAAGGCGGTGAAGTGGCCAGTCAGATGGCTGTTGCTCAATTAGGACACCGTTTTGAAGATAGTGATGCTAAGACAATTCCCGAGATAAAAGAAGGGCTGGAAAACTTCATCAGAGAAATCAATGTGCTCATCTACAATAAATCCACCCAATATACTGATCTAGAAGGTATGGGAACTACTCTAGTAGGAGCTGCCGTTATTGGAGACGATATAGTTATCTTCAATGTTGGGGATAGTCGCGCCTACCTTTGGCAAGAAAATAAATTAGAATTAGTAACGTCTGATCACAGTTTCGTTAATAGCTTAGTGCGAGACGGACAGATAACCAGAGAAGAGGCAGAACATCATCCAAAAAGGAATGTGCTTATCTCAGCATTGGGAACGAACGATGAACTTCTTATTGATTTTTACGAAAGAAGTTTCTCTTCAGGTAGTGTTTTATTGCTTTCCAGTGACGGCTTGCATGGTGTTCTATCTGACGACAATTTAAAAGAAATTTTAAGCCAGAAAATCACGGCGCAAGAAAAAGCAACTCTCCTTGTTGAAGAATCCTTACAAGCAAAAAGCAACGATAATATTAGTGCATGTGTTGTGCAAAATGGAAAAGAAGGTGATTAAAAAATGGAACAGGGCTATTATATTGATGGACGCTATAAAATCCTGTCTAGTGTTGGTTCAGGAGGCATGGCTAATGTATATCTTGCTGAGGATTTAATTCTAGAGCGAGAAGTAGCAATTAAAGTTTTACGTCTTGATTTTAGAGATGATGAAGAAAGTATCCGCCGTTTTAGGCGAGAAGCTGAGTCGACTACGAATCTCAACCATGCTAATATCGTGTCGGTCTTTGATGTGGGGATAGGAGAAAATCCATATATTGTGATGGAATATGTGGAAGGGATGAATTTAAAGGAATTTATTGATAGCAATGACCCCATCCCTTACCCTCAAATAATCAATATTATGACGCAGATCTTATCTGGTGTCGGTTACGCTCATCGAAACGATGTCATCCATCGTGATCTTAAACCACAAAATATTTTGATTAATAAGCAGAACCAAGCTAAAATATCTGACTTCGGTATAGCGATTGCTTTATCCCAGAACTCAATAACCCAAACGAATTCTCTTTTAGGTTCTGTTCAATATATGTCGCCTGAAAGAGCGCGTGGAAGTATGGCTTCGATCCAGTCTGATATCTATTCTCTGGGAGTGATACTTTATGAAATGATAACGGGAAAGGTTCCTTTTGAAGGGGAATCTGCTGTATCAGTAGCATTGAGACATTTCCAAGAAGAGATTCCTTCCTTGAAAGAACATGATGAAAATATACCTCAGGCCCTAGAAAATGTCGTGTTAAAGGCAACAGCTAAAGACCCTAAAGATCGTTATAGTGACACTTTTGAAATGAGAGAAGATTTAAAGACGGCTTTAGATGATAATAGAAAACACGAAGAACGAATCACGTTCATGAGCGAAGATCCTGATCTAGAAGAAACTATTCCTATAAAAGCTGTCCCTAGTGCGGCTGCAGCAGCAACCGTAATGGAAGATCATCGGGATGAAAAGACTTTAGATAACGAAGAAGCTCGCACGACCCCTTCGAATCTCGATACTTCGGAGGCGGCTGTCGTTCCCGATAAAAGACAGAAAAGAAAAAAATGGCCCTGGCTCATTTTACTTCTTATTCTTCTCTTTCTCGGCGGCTATTTGGTTTATGGGAATCTCTTAATGAATCAGCCTGTTGAATTACCTGATTTATCAGGCCTGTCACAAGCAGAAGCTATAGGAGAATTAGAAGAATTGAATCTCCAATTAGGAGAACTTATTGAAGAGGCAAGTGATGAGTATGAAGAAGGAGAGGTCACAAGAACCAATCCGCGCCGTAATACAACGGTGCGTGCAGAATCCGCAGTAGACCTCTATCTGAGTACGGGTCGAGAAGCTATGCCTTTTCCAGAGTTAATTGGAACCTCTTATGAAGAAGCAAGAGCCCAATTAACAGAAATTGGCTTCTCTGTTGAAAGAGAAGAAGAATCAAGTTCGACTGTCGAAGCAGGCGATATTATCGCTCAAGATATCGATCCCGACACAGAAGTGATACCGGAAGAGACAACCGTAGAGTTGACAGTCAGTACTGGTGCTCAAGAAATAGCGTTGAGAGATTTGAGTAATTATTCTTGGAGAAGTGTTCAAGACTATGCTGCTGATCTAGGTCTCACTGCTATTCGTGAAGAACAAAGTTCTGATACAGTTCCTGAAAATCAAGTTATCTCACAAAGTCCAGCTCCGCGCACAACCTTATACCCTGGCGATAGTTTTACAGTGGTTATTTCAACGGGTCCAGAAGAAGTTGTAGAACCAGAATACCTTGATGTTCCAGTAACGTTGAACATTGAGTATGTTCCAAATACAGCAGACCCTGCAGAAGAAGTTACGGAAGATTCAGGAGAGGAAGCAGATACTTCTGAAGAAGACACCAGCAGTGAAGACGAAGAAAGTACAGAAGATACGACCACAAAAGAATTGGAACCCAATGAAATACTCATCTATGTCGATGATGTAGGAAACAGTTATGATACACCATACAGACGAATGCTAATCACGAATAATACAACTGTACAGATTCAATTACAATTAGAAAACGGCCAGACAGGCAGCTACCGTGTCTTGCGAGACGGCACATTGATAGAAGAATCTGAAATAACAGCGTAAAAAATAAGGAGGAATTTATGACAAAAGGCCAAATTAGAAAAGCGCTGAGTGGGTTTTACTATGTTCACAGTGAAGGCAAGACCTACCAGACAAGAGCACGTGGGGTGTTTCGCAACCAAGATATCACACCACTTGTAGGCGATATAGTAGAGTTCGAAAGTGATAACGAAGATGAAGGCGTCATACAAGAAATATATCCAAGAAAAAATGAACTGAGGAGACCGCCTGTATCGAATATTGATTTAGCTATGGTTGTCATGTCTTTGAAGGCACCCGATTTCAGCACTCAATTATTAGACCGCCTCCTCGTTCAAGTAGAATATGCCCGCATGCAGAGCATCATATTTATAACAAAATTAGATTTAGGCAGTACAGAAGAAATAGAAGAGATCAATAAAATAAAAAAATATTATGAAGAGATTGGCTATCCGGTCTTTATGACTTCATTCGATGATCACTTAGAAGACTTAGACACTCAGTTGACAAAAATAATGGAAAATAGGACTGCTGTTTTAATGGGACAGAGCGGTGCGGGTAAATCCACTTTATTGAATCGTCTGATTGAGGGTCTCAACTTAAAAACGGCAGAGACTTCAAAAGCATTAGGAAGAGGAAAACATACTACCCGACATGTCAGTCTCATCCCAGCATATAGTGGGCTTATCGCTGACACACCTGGTTTCAGTTCACTAGATTTTGAAGTGATGGAGGCAGAAGAACTACCGAAGGCTTTTCCTGAATTTCTCTCTGCGTCCCAAGAGTGTCGTTTCCGCGGATGTATGCATAAAAACGAGCCAGATTGTGAAGTCAAAGAGCGAGTCGAAGATGGAGAAATACTGGAATCGCGATATACTAATTACCTTCAATTCTTAACTGAAATTGAAGAAAGAAAACCACGTTATTGAAAAGGAGAAGAAAATGATTATTGCACCCTCTATATTAAGCGCTGATTTTTTTGAATTAGGTAAGGAATTATCTCGTATCGAAAGTGCAGAATGGATTCATGTGGATGCTATGGACGGCCATTTTGTTCCGAATTTGACTTTTGGCGCAATGATAGTAGAAGCAATCCGGCCGCATACTGACAGGTTTATAGATTGTCATCTGATGGTTGAAAATCCTGAAAAAATGATTGCCTCATTTTCTGAGGCAGGGGCGGATATGATTACCGTTCAAGCAGAAAGCACCCCTCACCTTCACCGCACGATTCAAAGCATCCAAGATCAGGGAGTGAAAGCAGGCCTCGCGTTAAACCCGGGGACTTCAGTGGAATCTGTTCTTCCACTTTTATCTATGGTTGACATGGTATTGGTTATGACCGTGAATCCAGGTTTTGGAGGACAAGCTTTTATACCTGAGATGTTGGATAAAATCGGAAAATTAAACATACTGAGAGAACAGGAAGATCATGATTATCTCATTCAAGTCGATGGCGGAATCAATGCAGAGACTGCAAAAGAATGCTTAGATAGGGGAGCTGATGTTTTAGTAGCAGGATCTTACATCTTTAACGCAGAAGATCCTTCAACACAAATTAAAAAGCTAAAAACAATAAATGAGTAGAATGGCTAGAAAATAAGGAGTTTTAGAATGGATATCTATATTATGCTGGCAGGGCCGATACACCTGCTGCCTGAAAAGTGGGAGGAACTCAGAGACAAATACTGGATAGGGGTAGATAAAGGGGCTTTACGTCTTATTGAGAGTGGCATTGAGCCACAATTGTCTATTGGGGATTTTGACTCTACGGCAGATGGCCAGTTTAGTGTGATTGAAGAGAAAAGCGGAAAAGTCATAAAACTTAAGAAGGAAAAAGACTATACAGATGCAGAAATAGCATTACAGGAAGCGATTAAAATCAGCGATAAGGGGGAAATATTTATTTTTGGTGGGACAGGTGGCAGAATTGACCATTTGTTAAATTTAATTTATTCACCATCGAATAAAGCTCTAGCTCCTCATGCTGAGAGAATCAGAATTATCGATCAAAACAATCTCATCAGATATTTCAGACCTGGTCAGCATACAATCCAGACTATCTCTGGGATGCCTTATGTAGCTTTTGGCGCCATTACGCCGGTTAAAGGACTCACTTTAGATAATTTTAAATATAACTTAGATTTATACGACCAAGATGACTCTTTTGTCTATACAAGTAATGAATTCACTTCTGATCAGGGGAGTTTTGCTTTTGCAAAAGGACTTGTCATGGTGATCTATTCTCGGGACAATGATTAAGCTTTATACAAAAAAAGAGAGGGCAGTCTCGTAAGATGAGTCTGTCCTCTTTAAATTTGAATTAATATTTAAACGCGTTCTACTTTTCCTGATTTTAATGCACGTGCAGAAACCCAAACTTTTTTAGGTTTTCCATCTATCATTACACGCACTTTTTGTAAATTAGGTTTGAAGGTACGTTTTGATGAGTTTTTTGCAAATGAACGATTGTTTCCAGATCTTGCTTTTTTACCTGTAAAGTAACATTCTTTAGCCATATCAATGCCTCCTTTAAATAAGATTCACTTAATCAATCTATCATATTAAGATAATAAAATCAAGATAACACATTTAATTTGTGGTAGTAGAATGATAAAAAAATGCCAGCAATAAGGTAATTTATCAATAGAGATGGTATACAC
>JBHWPB010000159.1:0-14572 GCA_043424675.1 Carnobacteriaceae bacterium
ATGTAAAACGGTTGCATAAGTATGTGAAATATTTCTTTTTATCCTTAGAGTGAAGGGAGTTGGTCTTTTGCAAAGTTATGACGTTATCATTATCGGCGCGGGACCTGGAGGCTATGTTGCAGCAGAAGAAGCTGCAGATAAGGGAAACTCGGTCGCCGTTATTGAACGAAAAGCTATCGGAGGCACCTGCTTAAACGTAGGATGTATTCCTTCAAAAGCTTACTTACAACACAGTCACTGGGTATTGGAAGCAGAAACAGCGAGTCAGAATGGCATCGAAATCAATGTTGAATCCGTCGATTTTCCAAAACTTGTCGAACGTAAAAACCAAGTAGTTGCTACGCTTCAAAAGGGAATTCAATCCACCTTTAAATCAAAAGGAATCGAATATATTGAAGGCGAAGCCACTTATATTGAAAACACTACATTTAGTGTGAATGGAAATAAAATCACAGGAAAAAATGTATTATTAGCGACAGGGGGTCGTCCCTTTATTCCAGAAATTCCTGGACTTCATGAAGTGAACTACCTCACAACTGACACATTTTTTGAGATGGAAGAACTCCCTGAAAAACTAATCATTATCGGTGGGGGAGTGATTGCGACGGAATTGGCATTCGCCATGCAACCTTTGGGTGTCAATGTCACAATTCTGGAAGTAGCGTCAGATATTCTACTGACAGAAGAGGAAGAAGCTCGCAATTTAATTAAACGCAAATTGAAGCAAATGGGGCTGGAGATTATAACAGCAGCTGAAATTGAAAACATTACCTCGGAAGAAGTGAAGTTAGCAGACGGCAAAAATTATTCATTCGACCAGTTGCTTGTCGCGACCGGTCGCAGAGCTAACCTCGAGCTTCCAGAAGCAATGGGTCTAACGCTTAGTTCAGATGACAAGTTCGTTGAAGTGGATGAGTACTATGAAACGAGTCAACCTCACGTCTATGCGATTGGAGATGCTATTCCAGGTTACAGTTTGGCCCATAGTGCCAGCGCTGAGGGAATAAAAGCTATCCGCGCTATGAACGACGAGAAAGAACTACCGGTCAGTCAGAATGAAATCCCGCGTTCGCTCTACACACAACCTGAAGTGGCATCCTTTGGAATGTCGGAAGAACAAGCGAAAGCAGCCGGCTATGACGTAGTTTCTCGACAAATGCCGATGTCCTTCAACGGACGGGCCATGGCACAAGCTGATACAGACGGCTTTGTCAAAATTATCAGTGAAGAAAAATATGGTGAAATTCTCGGAGCTGTTATAGTCGGTGAACATGCGACAGATCTCTTACATTCTCTATTGACCACACAAAAATCGGAAGGAACCGTTCATGAAGTCGCACAGACAGTCTATGCCCACCCCACCTTATCAGAGTTAATTCAAGACACCGCTAAACAAATTATCAAAAAATAATTGGGAGGAAGAATATATTATGGCGAATAAACAAGCACAAGCAGTCCCAGAAAATTTAGGCAAACAAAAAACAGAGACAAAACCGACCGTTGATTTAGAAATTCGCACATCGACTGAGACAGCAGCGAAAGAATTGACAAAAGACAAAGCTAAAGATATGTACAAGACGATGGAAGACATCAGAAATTTTGAAAACACCGTGAAAAGATTCTTTGCTCAAGGACAAATCCCGGGCTTCGTTCACTTATATGCGGGTGAGGAAGCAATCGCAACAGGCGTCTGTGCTCACTTGTCAGATGATGACTACATCACTTCTACCCACCGCGGACACGGCCACTGTATCGCTAAAGGCGGCGACCTCAATGGGATGATGGCTGAAATATTTGGTAAAGAAACGGGTTTAGGCAAGGGGAAAGGCGGTTCCATGCACATTGCCGACGTCGATAAAGGAATTCTAGGAGCAAACGGAATGGTGGCTGGAGGCTTCGGTCTTGGAACAGGAGCCGGAATGAAGATTAAATATCGTCAAGAAGACAATGTCGTCGTCGTTTTCTTCGGAGACGGTGCGGCTAACGAAGGACTCTTCCATGAATGTCTGAACATGGCTTCGATCTGGGATCTTCCCATCGTTTTTGTAAACGAAAATAACTTTTTCGCTGAGTCGACCCCGCAGTGGTATTCTTCTGCAACAGAGACTATTGCTGAACGTGCGGTGGCTTACAACATGCCGGGAACGCGCGTCAACGGAAAAGATGTTGTTGCCGTTTACGAAGTAGTCGGAGAAGCAATTGAGCGTGCTCGAAACGGTGAAGGGCCTTCTCTCGTTGAAGCTATCACTTATAGAGATTACGGGCACTTCGAAGGAGACGAACAAGCTTATAAATCAAATACAGGGGAAGAAAAAGCTTGGGCAGATGTCGACGCTATCGATGTCTTCCGGGACTACGCTATAGAAAACGGATTATTAACGGAAGAAGAGCTGGATGAACTAAGAGAAGAGTCTCAAAAAGAAGTAGACGCAGCCGTTAAATTTGCGCAAGAAAGTGAAGAACCAAGCTTGGATTCCTTAACTGAGGATGTCTGGGCAAATGAAATTGATACCAAATATTAATTAAAACCAGAGAGGGGAAATAAAATTATGGCTCGCGAAATATTATTTATGGATGCAGTTAATGAAGCTATGGATCAAGTCATGGAAAAAGATGAAGATGTTCTTCTGATTGGAGAAGACATCGCCGGTGGACGCGATGTTGAACACTTAGAAGAAGCAAACGAAGACGCTTGGGGAGGCACCATGGGCGTCACAAAAGGTCTAGGGCCAAAATATGGACTGGACCGTGTGATTGATACGCCGCTTTCAGAAATGGGTTATATGGGGGCAGCAGTAGGCATGGCAGCGACCGGTTTGCGTCCTGTCGCTGAGCTCATGTTTAATGATTTCATCGGTTTCGCCTTTGACTCTATCTTAGGGCAAGGGTCTAAAATGCGATACATGTTCGGAGGAAAAGCAACGATTCCACTCACCGTCCGCACCATGCACGGAGCTGGAGCCAGTGCAGCAGCGCAGCACTCTGGCAGTTACTACAGTCTCTTTGCTCATATTCCTGGCGTCAAAGTGGTCGTACCTGCTACCCCTTATGATGCAAAAGGGTTATTAATCTCTGCTATCGAAGATGATGATTTAGTCGTCTTTTCAGAAGACAAAACCCTCTACGGTTTAAAAGGTGAAGTGCCTGAAGATTACTACAGAGTTCCGATCGGAGAAGCTGAAGTGAAGCGTGAGGGAGAAGACTTAACTATTCTGACTATTGGAAAGATGTTGTATGTCGGTTTAGAAGTTGCAGAAGCTCTTGAAAAAGAGGGTGTCTCTGTAGAAGTCATCGACTTGCGCACAGTGGCGCCTTGGGACGAAAGAACGGTCATCGAGTCTGTGAAGAAGACGAACCGCTTAGTTATTATCGACGAAGCCAACCCACATGCTAATATCGCAACAGACGTAGCAGCTGTGGTAGCCGATAAAGCATTTGACTACTTAGATGGTCCGATTAAACGCGTAACAGCTCCCAATGCTCCGGTTCCCTTTGCTCAAAACTTAGAACAGGCCTATATTCCAGATGCTGAAAAAGTATTGAC
Source organism: Carnobacteriaceae bacterium (assembly GCA_043424675.1). GTDB lineage: Bacteria > Bacillota > Bacilli > Lactobacillales > Carnobacteriaceae_A > JBHWPB01. Next base: position 3,545 of record JBHWPB010000159.1, read on the forward strand.
TCAAACTGATGAAATCCTCCAAGACTTAAAAGCGTAAGGAGCGTGATAAAATATGGCGACAAAAATTGTAATGCCCAAGTTAGGATTGACCATGACAGAAGGTACGGTCGAACAATGGTTTGTTGAAGAAGGAGATGCTGTTGAACAGGATCAAGTCGTTGCAGAAATCAGCTCCGAAAAGTTAACGAGTGATGTGATGGCTCCAGAAGCTGGCACAATTCTTAAAATCGTTGCTCACGAAGGCGACGTCGTTCCCGCTACAGACCCTATCGCTCACCTGGGAGAAGAAGGGGAGACGGTAGAAGAGACCAGCATCTCAGAGGATGCTCCAGCAGGAGAAACTATTTTGGGGACGGAACCTGTAGAGGAAGTGAGTGAAGAAGTCGAGCAGTCAACACCAGTAACGACAAGAGAAACATCGGACGATGAGCGGATTTTTATCACACCGGTGGCTCGCCGTATGGCTGAAGAAAAAGGAATCGATATTTCGGATGTTAATGGAACAGGTGGGAACGGACGGATTACAAAATTAGATATCGAACGTTACGTCCCAAGTGAACAAGCACCGGCCGCAGCTGTAACTGCTCATGTAGAGCATGGTCAAGGTTTAGAAGGCATGAGAAAAACGATTGCACAGCGAATGATGAACTCGGTTCAAACGACCGCGCCAGTCACTCACCAGTCCAAAGCGGATGTTACTGCTTTAATGAAATTTAGAAAAGACATTAAAGCGAATGTCAATGAGCCTTTGACTGAGGGAGAAATTAGTTTGAATACGCTCGTAACGCGTGCGGTCATCAAAGCGCTGAAAGAATTCCCGCAAGTCAACAGCTGGTATTTTGATGGGGAATATATAGAAGTCGATGAAATCCATATCGGTATGGCCACCAATGTTGAAGATGGCCTCGTCGTCCCTGTCATTATAGATGCAGACCGGATGCCGCTTTCTGAATTAGGTCCCGCTATCAAAGAAGTAACCAGCCAAGCGCGTGCCGGCACTCTAGATGGCAGCCTCTACGCAGGTTCAACTTTCTCTATTACCAATTTGGGCGGCTTTGGAGTGGAATATTTCACCCCAATCATCAATACACCGGAAGTTGCAATTTTAGGAGTCGGAGATCTTCAAAAAGAATTAGCTTTAGACGAAGAGGGCGAGGTTACTGAAAGACAGAAATTACCTCTCAGCTTTACTTATGATCACCAGATCTTAGATGGAGCCCCAGCCGCTGAATTTATTCAAAAAGTAACAGAATATCTTGAGCAACCTTATAGTTTATTTATCTAACAAGGTCAATATAAGCTGCTCTCATAAAACAACCTATCCTTGGATAGGTTGTTTTGCCTAGATGAAGAAAAAGAAAAGTGGTGAAACAATGGCGAACGAATTGACGAACACATTGATAGAAGCATTAAACGATGCGCATGAATTAGCTAAAGCGAACCGTAATTATCAGCTGGATATCCCGCACTTATGGTCTGCCTTACTAAGGAAAGATTCTTTCGTCTCCAACTTTTATGGAGAGATGGGTATCGATCTTAACCGATTAAACTTGTTGATAGAAGAAGAAGTGGGAAAAATTTCTACAGTTTCACAAACTGTTTCAGATGATAAAGTCAAAAATAGCAAACGTCTCCAAAATTTGTTGGATGAAGCGCAAGCGGAGTCACAAGCGCAAGACGATGAAGTGGTCACAGCTGAACATCTTATTTTAGCTCTCTTTGAGCAAGAATATAATCCCATTACGCGCTTTATTCTAGAAAGTGACGTAGATAAAGAGCAAGTTTACGAAAAGATGAATAAAGTCCGCAAGGGGAAAAAAGCTGTTTCCACGAGTCAGGAAAATTTGTACGATGCATTAAATGATTACGCAGAAAATCTCAATAAAAAATACAAAGACGGGCTCATGGATCGAGTGATTGGACGTAAAGAGATGATCAGTGACATCATTCGCATCCTCAGTCGTAAGAAAAAGAATAATGCCATACTGGTAGGAAACCCAGGGGTAGGAAAAACCGCGATTGTGGAAGGACTCGTCCAGAGTATTGTAGAAGGTAATGTACCCAAACATCTCCAAGACAAAGAAATATATAATCTAGATATGAGTGCGATGGTCGCCGGAGCAAAGTATCGTGGAGAGTTCGAAGAACGTCTCAAAGCGGTTTTGAATGACGTTCAAGATTCCGACGGGCGCATTATTTTATTTATCGATGAAATCCATACGATTGTAGGAGCAGGTCAGACAGAAGGTTCGATGGATGCTGGGAATATCATCAAACCGATGCTCGCTCAAGGGGAATTACGTGTCATCGGGGCGACCACTCAGGATGAATATCGTCAAAATATTGAAAAAGACAAAGCATTGGAAAGACGGTTTCAAAGAGTATTGGTCTATGAACCTTCTTTTGAAGAGACTATGACGATCTTAGAAGGGATCCGTCCCGACTATGAAAATTATCATGAAGTAAAAATTTCCGATGAAGCCTTGGAACAAGCCGTAAAATTATCCAGCCGCTATATTTCTGATCGCTATTTACCGGACAAGGCGATTGATCTTATCGATGAAGCGAGCGCTTTGAAACGCATCAAATTCAATCAAATTCCTTCTCGAATGGAAGAGTTGGATGCAGAAATTTTAAGAGCTCGTATCGAAGTCTACAAACAAGAACATTACGCTGAAATCAGTGATGAAGAAAAAGATTGGCAGGTAATCATTTCGCAACTCCAAGATGAAAGAGAAACTTTAGCAAGACAGTGGGAACAAGAAATTGAAGATTTAAGCGACTTGCAGAGAAAGCGTGAGACCTTGAATCGCTTAGAAATGAGCAGAGAAACTGCTCTGAAAAACGAAGATGTAGAAAAAATTGTCACTTTAAGTGAGGAAACGATACCCGGTATTGAACAGGAAATGGAAGTTTTACAACAGGCTCGTGAAGATAGAGTAGCCGCTTATGAAGAAAAGCTGGTAGATCAAATCGTTGGAGAAGACGATATTGCTTCAGTCGTGGAGCGACTCACAGGAGTTAAAATTAAAGGGGTCATGGATGACGAAAGGACCCGCCTCTTGCAACTGGAAGAGGTATTGCGTAAACGAGTGGTAGGGCAAAAAGAGGCCGTTCAAAAGGTATCTGATACCGTCATCCGTTCGAGAGCTGGGATTAACGATCCGACACGACCGACAGGTTCCTTCCTTTTCTTAGGACCAACTGGAGTGGGAAAAACACAGCTTGGAAAAACAATGGCAGAGGTCTTGTTTGGAAGTGAATTAGAAATGATACGTCTCGATATGTCCTAGTACATGGAAAAACACGCGGTCTCCCGTCTGGTAGGGCCGCCGCCTGGCTATATCGGCTATGATGAAGGGGGACAGTTGACAGAAGCCGTACGGCAGCGGATGCATTCCATTGTCCTCTTAGATGAAATCGAAAAAGCGCACCCGGATGTATTCAATATCTTATTACAAGTGTTAGATGAAGGCCGCTTGACTGATTCTCAAGGTCGTACCATTAATTTTAAGAACACTATTTTAATCATGACGAGTAATATTGGATCGCCTATCCTGCTGGAAGGTTTAGAAAAAGATGGCGAAATTACTGAAGAAACACGTCAAGCTGTCGTGGAAGAGATGCGAAAACATTTCCGTCCAGAATTTATAAATCGTATTGATGATGTGATTGTCTTTAACCCACTCCAGCTCGAACAAATGTATGCCATCGCAGATATTATGTTGGAAGCGTTAAACGATCGCTTAGCAGATAAGGAAATAAAACTCCATGTCGATCAAGAAACAAGAAACTGGCTCGCTAAAAATGGTTTTGACCCTGTATACGGTGCAAGACCCCTGCAACGCTTCATCAGTCAAGAACTGGAAACGCCACTTGCGAAAGATATGCTGGCGAACCACGTCATTGAAAACACAATCGTAGAAGTCACCTTATCTGATAACAGACCGACTTTTGAATACTATAATACGAATTAACAGAAAATAAAAAGATCCTGGATATCGCTTCCAGGATCTTTTCTCAATAGGTTACTTCTAGCTAGCTCCCTATTTTATCGCCATACTGAAACATAAAGTTATAAGAATGAAAACATTTGACAAAAATTCCAATTCGTAATAAAATTAAAAAAAGGACACCAAATTAACAAGCGTTTTGAACTCGTGTCTAATATAGCTGTTTAAGGTAGGAAACGAATAAATCTCAAATTTTCATAAAGAATACTGGCGGGATAGAAAGGAAACTTTTTTCGAAGTTAGCTTCCTATGCTTTATACAAACAAAAAATGAGAAGTTTTGACTATTAGCTCTCACTCGGCAGATTCCATAAATGAAGTACATAGCAGGGATAGAATAAAATATTTCACATTGTAACTCTCACTTTCAATACTTTAATTAGAAATGGCTTTATGATTTTGTCTTTTTTCTTTGTCTCAATCAAAGGAGTTAAAATCGAATGGAAAAGAAAAGTAATGGAAAAAAGAGACGGTTAGTCCTGACAAAAAAAATCAGTATTAAGAAAAAACGCATAGATTTATTAGATGTAATTAGTAAACTGGCTAAAGAAAATGTTATTCGTCGCTGCGAAGAGAACGAATAATCTCTAGAGCAGCTTCTAATTCATCATTCGATGCCGGTTTACCATCAATGGTGAGCTGGTATTTTTTTTGCAACTCTTCTAAGTTGAGGCGCTCTGTATCTGACACGAATTCCGTTTCATCTTCCGTCATCTCTTGTTCGTCTGTGCAGTTGAGTAAATAATCAATACTAACATTAAAAAATTCAGCGATTTCTCTCAATCTCTCTGGACGTGGAATACGTCCTTTGACGCTGTTTTCATAATGTACAATAGATGTACGGTCGATATTTAATTTTTCTGCTAAGTCCTCATGTGTTAAACCTCGGTCTGTTCTCAATGTCTTCAATCGATCTGCAAATCTCAATTAAAAACCTCCTCTACTATTATAGTTTTATAGGAATGTACCTCTATAAAAATTAACGTATCTTAAATATAACAAAACGACTCTAAATTACAACTCTAAATATCTATGAAAAAGTTTCCCCTTTACTAGTGCGTCTGAAGCACGTATAATAAATGAAAGCCTTTACTTATGTTTCAATAATGTTATTGTAATCACGTCAGGCGGGAAAAGGTTGCCTAAGTATGCAAAAAGGAGGGAAAGAAAAACTTCAATCGATTAGTGCTTTATTCACACATGGTTATAGTATTGTTGGTATAAGACTCCCGGGAAAGGGCGAAAATAAAGCAGAGGTTTTATGAGAAAGATGAAGACTGTATATAAGAATAGTTCAAATAATTAGTGCGTTATTAACACGGTAGTGAGTGTATGATTCACTACCAAAACTGTAGAATACAGTAAGAAGGTCAATGCTCTGAAACAAATGACTATAACTAATTTGTGCGCTTTAAGCACCCTTAAAATAAGAACAGATAGTCAAATGCCAAAAAAATAGTCTATCAGACAGTAAATTTTCTCAGAAAAAGGGAACTGTAGTCAATTTGTGCGTTGTGAGCACACCTGTTAACTGTATATCTTGTCGAAAAGTAAGATAGTCAAATTAAGGATGTGCAGGGAAATAAAATGGAGGTACTGCTATGAATAAGAAAACCCTCGTTCTTTTTGTTTGTTTCATAGTTGCTTTATTGACAAACAATAAAGAATCGGTATATGCAATCGAAAGTGAGTTAACGAAAGTTGATCCAGACATTAGTACTCTTGTCGTCTTTACATCAGAAAGTGGCGAGATGGATGAACACCAACGCTTACTTGATCTTTCACTTGGACATTTCTCAGGAGAGGTCACCTATAAAAACAGCAAGGAGGTCAACCACACCGATTTAGAAGGTAAGACGCATTTGGTATATCACGGAAAGGCAGAAGAAGAACTGCCGCCAAACGTTTCACGTGTGATCTCTTCTTTCGATGGCCCGACCTTAGCCATTGGACATAACGTCGAACAGCTGGGTGAAGACTATTCCTTCGTACAACTAGGAGGGGAGGCAGTAATCGAGCGTCTTGATTACGTCGGAGACGAGGAGAAGACGCGAGAGATAGAGCCCAATGTTGTTTTCGAAACAACAGTAGCTGACAACACTGACATTCTCGTCCAAGGAAGTGGAGAACAAGGTGACTTTCCATTAATCATGCAGAACAATGAAAATTACTATTATGCTTCTGACAAGCTGTTACGTCCCTATTCGGTGTATTTCTCACAAGCACTTAACAGCTTTTATGGAAAAGAAACAATTGACCGCACTCCAGCTTATATTCGTTTAGAGGACGTCCACCCGTTGAGTGATCCTAGCCGTCTTATGACGGTCGCTCAAGAGTTAGCAGAGAGAGAAATCCCGTATATGATTGCGGTGATTCCCGTTTACACAAACTCTGAAACAGGAAAAGACTATCACTTTGAAGATAGTCCTGAGGTGTTAGAAGCCTTACGTTTCATGCAAGACAATGGAGGAAGCGTGGTTTTACATGGCTATTCTCACCAATATAGAGACAGTGAAACAGGGGAAGGGTTTGAGTTCTGGGATGTTGAAAATCAAAGGCCAATCTATCAGGGGCCTGAAGAAGACGTCACAATCTTGACAGAGGGAGATTTCCAAACTGAAGAAGAATACAACGCATACATGGAAGAAAACAAAGAATTTGAGCGTCAGTATATCGAAGACCGCTTGACGAGAGGAGTGCAAGAATTAACGAACTACGGCATTCATCCGCTTGCTTTTGAAGCTCCTCACTATACGATGTCACAGCACGGGTACGAAGTGGTCTCCAGCATATTTTCTACTTATGTCGGACAAATTCAATTGAGTGACGAGAGATGGGAGATTATGAATACCACTCCTTATCCGTCTGAGCCTACAGTCCTTAACGATATGCAATTGTTGCCGGAAACGGTCGGTTTCATGGACACGACAGTCGATGATCCCTTACAAGATATGGTAGATTCAGCAGAACTTTACCAAGTGACAGACGGAGGAATACTCGGTGCTTTCTATCACCCTTACCTTGGAGTGGAAGGACTGCGTGATGTCTTAAATGAAATGGAAAAGGTTGAGAACCTGGAATGGATTGATCTGAAAGAGCTCGATAATCAAGTGGCCGTCGACAATGTCATGATCAGCAGTCAACATGGAGAAGTACAAGCTGAAGTAGACCGCTTGGGATTGTTAACAGCTTCAGTCGATTTCCCAATTTACCATATCGCGCAAATAACCATCAGAATCACATGGATTATTGCCGTTATTGCTATTGCAGCTGTCCTTATATTCCTCGGCTTCATCTTCTACCAACGTACGAGACGGAGACAACGTCACTCTTAGGACAGTAAGATAAGAAAGGGTTGTACATTATGGCTAACTTTTTATTATATGTCGCTTTATTTCTCCTCTGGTTTATGTTGTTCTACCATGCTTTCTTGATGATCGGCGGTTATTTAGAAAATTTGAAAGTGGAGAAAGATTTAAAAAACTTTTCAGAGAATCCCGGTGAATTACCGACAGTCAGCATTTTGATCCCGGCCCATAACGAAGAAGTTGTGATTGAAAAGAGTCTGCAGGCGATGATCAATCTAAATTATCCCAAAGATAAACTAGAAGTGATTCCTATCAATGATAATTCCAGTGATAGAACTGGAAATATCGTAGATGCTTACGCAGAACGTTATCCTTTCATCAACCCTCTCCATACTAAGCCTTCTGAAGGAGGCAGGGGGAAGTCGGGCGCTTTGAACAGAGGGTTGAGACACTCTAAAGGTGAAGTTATTGTCGTTTACGACGCGGATAACACGCCAGAGCCTGAAGCCGTTTATCGCTTAGTGATCGGATTAAATAATGATAAGGAAGCGGCCGCTGTTGTTGGGAAGTTTCGAGTCGTGAACGCAGCTAAAAACTTATTGACGAGCTTTATCAATATCGAAACTTTGACCTTCCAATGGCTTGCTCAGGCAGGCCGCTGGCACTGGTTTAACATGACAACAATTCCAGGAACTAACTTTGCGATACGACGCTCTGTCTTAGAGGAGTTAGGTGGTTGGGACGAGAAAGCGGTCTCTGAAGATACCGAACTCAGCTTCCGTGTCTATAATGCAGGACATCGTATCCGTCTCTTCCCAGCAGCCATCACTTGGGAGCAAGAACCGGAGACACTCAAAGTGTGGTGGAACCAACGGATGAGATGGGCACAAGGAAATATCTACGTTATTTTCAAATTCTTATCCCAGTTAAAGAATTTGAACCGCCCAGTCAAATTAGACCTGTTCTATTACTTGTTCACTTACGTCTTCTTCTTCGGTGGGATAGTCATCTCCCATACGATTTTTGTCGTCAACTTGTTCGTCGACTTAGAGTTAACGATCGGAAATGTATCGCTTGTTTTGCTTGTCACCGGTTTCTTATTATTCGTCCTGGAGCTCTGTCTGTCCTTGAGTATGGAAGACGGACAGTTGACCGCACGTAATGTGGCGAACGTTGTCGTCATGTATTTTGTTTATTCTCAAATGTGGGTCGTATTGGTCATGGTTGCGCTCTTCAAAGAAGCGAAGCGAGCGCTGCTGGGACAGGAAGTGAAATGGTACAAAACGGAACGCTTTAATCAACAACAAATCAGCCGGGAGAAAAGCAATGTTAGGAGATGAGTGGTATGTTAAAAACAATGACAATATTTGGAACAAGACCTGAAGGCATCAAAATGATCCCTGTGGTCCAAGCTTTAGAGGCAGCAGAAGACATCGACAATATTGTGGTCAACACGGCGCAGCACAGAGAAATGCTCGATCAAGTCTTGGATCTTTTTGAGCTCGTTCCTGATTATGATTTAGATATTATGCAGGAAGATCAGACCTTGGAAGAGCTGACCGGCAAATTACTTACATTGCTCTCTGCTGTTATCAAAAATGAAAAACCAGATCTCGTTCTCGTCCACGGTGATACGACGACAACTTTTGTCGAAGCATACAGTGCCTTCTTAAACCAAGTGCCGGTGGCTCATGTGGAAGCTGGGCTTAGAACCAATAATATCTATTCGCCATTCCCTGAGGAAATCAATCGACAAATGGTGAGCAGAATGGCAACTTACCATTTTGCGCCAACCGACGTAAATAAAGAGAATTTATTAAATGAAAATGTCGAAGAAGATAAGATTGCTGTCGTCGGCAATACAGTTATCGATACTTTACTGCAGATCAGTGAGTTCGATAATCAATTCCCTGAAGAGCTGGATTCTATTTTTAATAATGGGAAAAGAACGATTTTATTAACCTCTCATCGAAGAGAAAACTTGGAGGAAATGACATCCGTTTTTCGTGCGCTGAATCGCATCGTTATAGTGAACGATGATGTTCAAGTCGTTTTCCCGATGCACAAAAACCCAAAAGTACGAGAAAAAGCTTGGCGAGAACTCGGCGACAACGATAATATTCATCTGATTGAACCTTTAGAATATGAGCTGTTCGTACAAGCGATGGATAAGTCCTACCTGGTGATTACTGATTCTGGGGGCATTCAAGAAGAAGCCCCTGGTCTGGGTAAACCTGTTTTGGTTACGCGAGACACAACAGAACGTCCAGAGGGGGTTGAGGCTGGAACATTGAAGCTTGTGGGAACTTCTGAGGATCTCATCGTTAAAGAAACACTCCGTCTACTCATTGACACCGACGAGTATGATAGAATGAAACAAATCAGAAACCCATTTGGCCAAGGGGATACTTCCGATCAGATTGTTGATTTTATCAAAGAGACCTTCTCACTCGACTTAACTTTTTCAAACAAGCGGTAAGGAGAAGAAAAAGTGAAATACCTCATAGCAATCGTAGTCATTTTATTACTTGTCATTGGAATAACAACGTATGAAAGTCCCGGTGAGCAACAAGCTCCTAGAACAGATGTAACTTTGAGAGAGGACGAGGAGATTACTGAGGAGTTCATTCATCGCTGGCTGACTAATGATAACGGAACTACTGCTACCTATATCTATAACACGGGCAGAGTCGATGAAGATCTCGTTCAAGGGAGAGAGACATTAGCTGAAACAATTGGTCTTTGGATGATTCATTCTATAAGAGAAGACGATCAAGAATTGTTCAATGAAACGTTCGAAGAGTTTGAAAAGCTTTTTTTAGAAGAGGATGGCTTTGTCAATTGGAAACTGAATGAAGAGGGTGAAAGCGAGGTTGTAACCAACGCTTTGATTGATGATATTCGAATTATGGACGGTCTGCTTCAAGCCTATGATAAATGGGAGGATGAGCGTTACTTAGAAGCCGCTACTGATATCAGCGAGTACTTGACAGAATATAATATCAATAATGGCATCTATGTCGATTTTTACGACCGAAAGTATAATGTAAAAAGCAAGAACCTAACCTTACCTTACATCTACATTCGCGCCATGGATAATATCGTGGACCATGGTCTGCTAGATGCAGAAACTGTAGAGAATACAGCCAATGTTTTGATCGAAGCGCCCATAGACAATGGCTTCTATCCGTTGAGTTACAATGTTGAAGAAGATATTTATTATTTTGATGACGATATCAATATGATTAATCAAGCTTTTATCGCTTATCATTCTTCTCAGTCAGGAGAACGGTCAGAAGAGCTTTTGACCTTTATCAAAGAAGAAATGGCGAATCGCGGCCTCGTCTATGGGATGTATAACCGTGAGACAAAAGAACCAGCAGCCAAGTATGAATCACCGGCTGTGTACGGTTATCTTATCCTGTATGCCTTAGAAATAGGGGAAGAGGATTTGGCTCAAGCGCTCTACGAACGGGTCAAGACGGAGCAAGTGCAAGATTCTGACAGTGAATATTATGGCGGCTACGCCATTACCAGTGGCAACACTCACATTTTTGATAACCTTGTTCCGATGATGGCTGAACAACGAATTCAAAATAGTCAATAGAAATGTCTTCAAAAAAATAAAGGTTTCGTATAGAGAATTATACGAAATCTTTATTTATGCATAAATGTCAGTACCATTAGCGTTGGTCAGACAAGATACAC